>CAZYCT010000009.1:0-31061 GCA_964646135.1 uncultured Coprococcus sp.
CGAATTGACGTAATGCGTGCCTCAGGAAATGGTGGACAGTGTGTCAATACAACAGACTCTGCGGTTCGTTTAACACATTATCCGACAGGAATTGTAATCTACAGCCAGACAGAGAAGTCACAGCTGCAGAATAAGGAGAAGGCATTTAGATTACTGCGTTCAAAGTTATATGAATTAGAGCTTGAGAAGCAGCAGTCTGCAGAAGCAGCAGCAAGAAGAAGTCAGATTGGAACAGGAGACCGTTCAGAGAAGATTCGTACTTACAATTTCCCACAGGGACGTGTAACTGATCATAGAATTAAATTGACACTTCATAGATTGGATCAGATTTTGAATGGAGATCTTGATGAGATCATTGATAGCCTTATTGCAGCAGATCAGGCAGCAAAACTTGCTAATATGAACGAACAATAGGAAGCGTGGGGGCGCATGCAGCTTTGCTGAGGTGCGGCCCTTTTTTTATATGGAAATGGCGGAAAATATCATGCAGGAAAAGAAAAATCAGATTCTGAAGAAGGCCTTCATAGCCAGTGTTCCAGTTATGGCGGGATATTTGGTCTTAGGACTTGGATTTGGAATTGTATTAAGAACGAGAGGATATGGAGTTATGTGGGCATTTGCGATGAGCGCATTTATATATGCGGGTTCTATGCAATATGTAGCCATTGATCTTTTGACAGGAGGGGTGTCTTTGCTGACAGGTGCATTGACTACTTTGGCGGTGAATGCAAGGCATCTCTTCTATAGTATCTCCATGATTGATAAATACAAAGAAGAGAAAAGAAGAAATTTCTTGGTGTTTACGCTGACGGATGAGACATATTCGTTGGTGTGCAGTGATGGACCTGAAAAATCAGGAGATTCTTCGGGTTACTATTTTTATGTATCGCTTTTTAATTATATATATTGGATAGTGGGAAGTGTTGCAGGCTCTGTGCTTGGTTCTGTGCTTCCGGTCAGCACAGAAGGGATAGATTTTGCGCTTACCGCACTGTTTTTGACTGTGTTTGTAGAACAGTGGATGTCTGCGACAAATCATCTTTCGGCACTTGTTGGAGTCGCAGCGTCAGTTGTTTGTCTGCTTATTTTTGGAAGTGAAAACTTTTTAATTCCCACTATGATTCTGATTGTTTGTGTGCTTACTATGCTGAGAAAGAAGGAGGGAATAACCAATGAGTAATGTACATTCGGTGCTTTTAATCGCAGTCATTGCAGTCGTGACGATCTGCATACGTTTTCTTCCTTTTTGGATATTCAAAAAAGAGAAGAAAACACCAGAATATATTACCTATTTAGGGAAAGTCCTTCCATATGCGATCATGGGGATGTTGGTTGTTTTCTGCTTAAAGGGTGTTTCTGTGACAGAGGCGCCCCACGGTATTCCAGAACTACTTGCCTGTCTTTTGGTTATAGGGCTGCATGTATGGAAGAGAAATACAGTGCTTAGCATTCTAGGTGGAACAGCATGCTATATGGTGCTGGTACAGATGATTTTCTAGTAAAAATACAATCCCCAGAGGCATGGATAAAAGCATCATTGTCTCCGGGGATTGTTTATAAGAAATTACATTATATTTCTAAAGTTCATGGATCACATCGACTAATTCAGAGTGAATCTCACTTTCCAAATAACTTTCCATAAATGGTTTCATGCTGACTCTGCTGTAGCGGTTTCCGTGAATAATCTGGCCGAGTCTGCGGACTGTATTTTCTACAGTGTCATTGATTAATATGTAATCATATTGTTCTGCACATTGAATCTCTTCTTGTGCAATGTAGAGGCGTTGTTCTAATTCAGGGTTTGAAAGAATATCCTGATTCTGAATACGTTCTACAAGATCATCCCAAGTAGGAGGAAGCAGGAAAATCAAAGTTGCATCAGGACAGAGCGCTCTGATTCTCATGGCACCAGAAACATCTGTGATCAAAAGAACATTGTGTCCTTTGTTTCTTGCTTCTTCTACAGCTTTGCGAGGAGTGCCGTAGCCATTTAAATTATAATAACCGTATTCTAAAAGTTGTTTTGAACGCACCATTCGATCAAATTCTAAATGTGAGACAAAAAAGTGCTCTACGCCGTCTGTTTCGCCTTTGCGAGGCTGGCGAGTCGTTACAGAAGTACAGGTAAGTGCATTGGGATGTTCAGCAAGATAACCATTTAGTACCGTTCGTTTTCCGACTCCGCTGGGACCTGATAAGATTACCAATTGTCCATGTTCAGCGATTCTTTCAAAGTATTTCTTGTCATTATTCATAAATATTTACCTCCTGTAAACTATTTTTTGGGCACATTTATCATACATCCATTCTATAATACTCATGTGCAAAAATCAATGAAAGATAATCTATTAACAAAGCGGAAATGAATTAAACCTTGATATATTTTCTGAGAGGATTTATTATGAAAGAATGACGACAGAAAAGGTAGGAGAAAGGAACATACATTTATGTGGGAAAAACTTAAAAAACTTTTTGCATATTATAAACCGTACAAATTCTTGTTTTTCAGCGATCTGTTTTTTGCAATTTTAGGTGCAGTTGTGACGTTAGTAATTCCGCTGATCGTGCGATTTATCACAAATGAAGTTGTTTATTATGAAGCGGCAGAAGCTGGTTCTGTAATTGTGAAGCTTGGAGGTGTGCTGCTCGTACTCGTGCTGATAGAGTTTGGATGCAATTATTATATTGCCTATTTTGGACATATGATGGGAGCACGCATGGAAGCGGATATGAGACGCGATATTTTCGGACATTATCAGAAGCTGACATTTGCGTTTTATGACAATCAGAAGGTGGGACATCTCCTTTCTAGAGTTACAAGTGATTTGTTTGATATCAGTGAGCTTTTGCATCATGGTCCAGAAGATGTGTTGATATCCCTTATTAAAATCATAGGCTCTTTTGCGATTCTTGTCACGGTGAATGCAAAGCTGACATTTGTGGCGTTTGCCTTTGTGCCGGTTATGCTGGTGTTTGCAGTATACTATAATAAGAAGATGAAAAGCGCATTTGCGCAAAATAGAGCGAAAGTGGCAGATATCAACAGTCAGATTGAGGACAGTTTATCTGGAATACGTGTGGTGAAGTCTTTTGCAAATGAGAAGGAAGAGATGAAGAAGTTCAATGTGGGAAATAACAACTTCGTCAAAGCCAAGAAAATGAGTTATCTTTACATGGGAATGTACCATTCAGGATTAAATGCGCTTACGACGATGGTGACTGTGGCTGTGCTGGTGGCAGGAGCAAAGTTTTTGATGGCAGGAAATTTGGATGTGGCAGATATGATTACATTTTTGCTCTACATCAATAATTTCACAGAACCAGTAAAGAAATTGGTGAATTCTGCAGAACAGTTCCAAAATGGTTATACAGGATTTGAACGATTCCTGGAAATCGTGTCTATCGCACCGGATATTGCAGATAAAGAGGATGCAGTTTCTGTGGATAAACTGAATGGGGAAATTGAATTTCAGGGAGTTTCTTTCCAATATGAAGAGAATCAGGAGTCTGTATTAAAGAATGTGAATTTGAAAGTAAATGCAGGAGAGTATGTGGCATTAGTAGGTCCATCAGGGGCTGGAAAGACAACTCTTTGTAGCTTGATTCCCAGATTCTATGAAGTGACACAGGGAAAAGTTTTGGTAGATGGTATCGATGTTCGCGATATGAAGTTGGATGACCTTCGCAATAACATCGGGATTGTTCAGCAGGATGTATATCTATTTGCAGGAACAATCATGGAAAACATCCGATATGGAAGACCGGAAGCCAGTGACGAAGAAGTAATCATGGCAGCAAGAAATGCGAATGCACATGAATTTATCATGGCATTTCCTGATGGATATGATACAGATATTGGTCAAAGAGGTGTAAAACTTTCTGGTGGTCAGAAGCAGAGGCTTTCTATCGCTAGAGTATTTCTGAAGAATCCACCAATCCTGATTTTTGATGAAGCTACATCGGCACTTGATAATGAAAGTGAAAAAGTAGTTCAGAAATCATTAGAAAATCTGGCAAAGAATCGAACGACCTTTGTTATTGCTCACAGACTTACGACCATTCGCAACGCACAGAGAATATTAGTACTCACAGACAATGGAATTGAAGAAGAGGGAAGTCATGAAGAATTACTGGAGAAGAAGGGAATTTACGAATCTTTGTATCACATGCATGCCTAGGAGTGAAGCACATTATGAGAAATAAATTTCAGATTACAGAATTTTGCCATGATTTCATGAAAGATTATATATGCGAAGGGGATATTTGTGTCGATGCCACAGCGGGAAATGGAAATGACACAGAGTTCCTCTGTGAGATGGTTGGAAAGACCGGAAAAGTCTACGCGTTCGATATTCAGAAGCAGGCGATTGAAAATACACGTATGAGACTGGAAGAAAAGGAGATGGAAGACCGTGCTGAGTTGATTCTTGATGGTCACGAAAAGATGACATCTTATGTAACGGATACCGTGTCGGCGGTGATCTTTAATTTTGGCTATCTTCCAGGAGGAGATCACAAGATTGCCACACAAAGCGACACAAGCATCTTGGCGATGAATCAGGCTCTTTCTTTGTTGAAAGTAGGCGGCGTAATGAATCTTTGTATTTATAGTGGAAAAGATACTGGATATGAAGAGAAGGATAGAATCCTGTCTTTTCTGAAAGAATTGGATTCTAAGAAGTGGTTAGTTATTGTATGCAGTTATTTTAATAGAAAAAATAATCCACCAATTCCAGTGTTTGTAATTCGCTTAAAATAATCAAGTAAAACGATAAAAGAATATGCTATAATGAGCATTAAATATATTGGAGGGGAAAAATGTTAGAATCATTTCGTAAACCGGAAATTTCAGATTGGGAGTTGATCGCTTCTTATCTGCATAAATTTCCGGATGCAAATTGTGCAAAAACAGTGGGGAATATTATTTTGTGGAGTGGATTTTATCACATTGAGTTTACAATCTATAAAAATGTATTGTTGCTGAAAAACAAGAGAAAAGAGACTCCATACTGCCTAGCATTTCCAGTCGGAGAAGATGAAGAAGTAAAGCAGGTTATCACAGACCTTATGGAGATGGCAAAGGCAGAAGATAAGGAACTGCAGTTTTATGCGGTGACGGAAGATGAATTTGAAAGATTAGAATCGTGGTTTCCAGATACATTTCAGATTCAGTACGACCGAGACAGTGCAGATTACATCTATGTAACAGAAAAGCTTGCGACACTTTCTGGAAAGAAATATCAGGCAAAGCGAAATCACATCAATCGGTTGAATGTAACGTACAAAGACAGATGGCAGTATGAGCCAATCACAGAAGATAATAAAGACGAATGTATAGAGATGCTTCATGCATGGTATGAAAAACAAGAAGTCGCAGAAGATGCCAATGAGCAGAAAGCAGAGATTGAAGTGGCAGAAAAGTCTCTTCAACATATGAAGGAGCTTCATATGAAGGGCGGTCTTATTAGAATAGACGGCAAGGTCATTGCCTTCTGTGTGGGAGAACAGGCTTGTGAAAAGACATTCATTGTTCACATCGAAAAAGCATTTGCTGATATTCAAGGTGCCTATCCGTTGATCAATCAACAGTTTGTCAAAAATGAATTGTTTGGGAAATATGAATTTGTAAACAGAGAAGAAGATATGGGACTTGAAGGTCTAAGAAAGGCAAAGCTTTCTTATCACCCTGTGTTCTTGTTGGAAAAGGGAATTGTAACTTACAAAACAGGTAATTGCGAAGGAGAAGAGTAATATGATTTCAAAGAAGATGGAAGGTATGGTAGCAAATAGTTCTGCAATTCGTGCGATGTTTGAGGAAGGAACACGTTTGGCAAAGATTTATGGAGCTGAGAATGTATATGATTTCAGTCTCGGTAATCCAAACGTTCCGGCCCCTGCTGCTGTTAAGACAGCAATTCAGGAACTTCTTGAGGAAGAAGATACACTGGTCCTTCATGGTTATACAAACAGTAATGCAGGGTATGAAGATGTGCGCCAGGCAGTAGCAAATTCCTTAAATGAACGATTTGGAACAGCATTTTCAGCCAAAAATATTACGATGACTGTAGGTGCAGCGGGCGGCTTGAATGTAATTTTAAAGACACTGCTCAATCCAGGAGACGAAGTAATTACATTTGCACCATACTTTGGAGAATACAGAAGTTATACGAACAACTTTGATGGGGTTCTGGTTGCAGTTTCGCCAAATACGGTTGATTTTCAGCCAAAATTAGATGAATTTGAAGAAAAAATCACGCCGAAGACGAAAGCAGTTATTGTAAATACGCCGAACAATCCAACCGGTGTTGTGTATTCAGAAGATACAATCCGCAAGATGGCTGCAATCATGGAAGCAAAGCAGAAGGAGTATGGAACTGAGATTTATTTAATTTCAGATGAACCTTATAGAGAATTAGCTTACGACGGAGTTGAAGTTCCGTATCTGACAAAATATTATGCCAATACAATTGTTGGATATTCTTACAGTAAGTCCTTGTCTCTTCCAGGAGAACGTATTGGATATCTTGTGATTCCAGATGAAGTGACAGACAGTGATAAAGTGATTGCGGCAGCCAATGTGGCAAATCGAATCCTGGGATTTGTGAATGCACCGACATTGCAGCAGAAAGTCGTTGCAAAATGTCTGAATGAGAAGACGGATATTTCTTATTACGACAGAAATCGTGAGACATTATACAAAGGACTTACAGAGCTTGGATTTGAGTGTGTAAAACCACAAGGAGCATTTTACTTATTTGTCAAAGCACCGATTGAAGACGACAAAGCATTTTGTAATGAAGCTAAGAAATACAATCTTTTAATTGTGCCAGGTAGTTCTTTTGGCTGCCCAGGATATGTAAGAATTGCATATTGTGTCGCTTATGAGACAATTGTAAATTCTTTACCAAAATTTAAAGAGTTGGCAGAAGAGTATCAGAAATAAGATAGATGACAGGAGTATAAGATGACAGAAAAATTAGTTGAATTTTTTGTGGTGAATCTAGGAGGAAAAGTAACAAAAGAAGTGGTGGTGTTTATCATTTCGTTGTTTCCAATCTTAGAACTTAGAGGAGGATTACTGGCGGCAGGTCCTGCATTTCTTGATGTGCCGGTGAATATGGCAATGCCACTTTGTATTGTAGGAAATTTACTTCCGATTCCGTTCATTCTGATGTTGATTTGTCCGATTTTTGACTGGATGCGGAAGACAAAATATTTTCGTCCTTTGGTAGAAAAGTTGGAAGCAAAAGCAATGAGCAAGAAAGATAATATCGAAAAATATGAATTTTGGGGCTTGTTGCTGTTTGTAGGAATTCCACTTCCGGGAACAGGCGCATGGACTGGATCACTGATTGCAGCACTGATAGGGATGGATAAGAAGAAGGCATTCGGAGCCATTGTTGGCGGTGTGCTGTTGGCATCTTTGATTATGTATTTAGTATCGTATGTCTTTATTGGAGGTATTTTCGGTTAGGATAAGAGATTAAGATGAGAGATTGAGGTGGTACGGGTGATAAGGCAGTATTTGATGGGAAACGAGGCGATTGCCATGGGAGCAATCGCAGCAGGTGTGAATGTTGTGGCAGGGTATCCAGGAACGCCATCTACAGAGGTACTGGAAACCGTTGCAAAGCAGCGTTTGGAAGATTGTTATGTAGAGTGGTCAGTCAATGAAAAAGCAGCCCTTGAACTAGGAGCAGGAGCTGCTATTTCGGGTGCCCGGGTGCTTATTACGATGAAACAGGTCGGACTGAATGTGGCGGCAGATCCACTGATGAGCTTAGAATATATCGGTGTGAAAGGAGGAATGGTGATTCTGGTGGCAGATGATCCAGGACCGATTTCCTCCCAGACAGAGCAAGATACGAGAACCTTTGCGGCATTTGCAAAAGTTCCTTGCTTTGATCCAAGTTCTGTGCAGGAAGCATATGAGATGGTGCAGGAGGCATTTGCATATTCTGAAAAGTATGGTACGCCGGTTTTCCTTCGCCCGACGACGCGTGTGTGCCATGGTTATTCTGTAGTAGAGATGAAAGAGCAATCCGAATATATCTTACATAGACCAGAAGGATTTGTCAGAGACACCAAGCGCTGGGTGATTTTTCCTAAATTGTCTTATCAGAATCACCGCAGCATAGAAGAACGGAATGAACATCTTTCTGACGAATTTTCAAATTATGTACGAAATGAAATAAAAGAAAAGGGAAAACCGCGAAAAGGAATCGTGGCTTCGGGAGTCAGTTATACATATGCATCAGAACTGGTAAAAGACATAGAAGATGTGAAAATTCTTAAGATTGGGACACCTTTCCCGTTCCCAGAAAAATTGGCAGTAGAATTTTTGGAAGGTTTGGAAGAGGTACTTTGCATAGAAGAATTGGATCCAGTGTTGGAGCGAGAATTGCTGCGAATCTGTGGAAAATTCCACTTAAAAGTAAAGGTGTGCGGAAAACTATCCCATCATGTTGCTTGTGCTGGTGAAAATACAAAGCAGAGCGTCAAGGAGAATATCTATACATTTTTCGGGAAGACGTTGGCACCGCACAATGAGCTCGCAGATGCTCCGGCTCTTCCGGTAAGACCACCGGTTCTTTGTGCAGGGTGTCCACACCGGGCATCTTTTTATGCAGTAAAGTGTGCCATGAAGGGACAAAAAGCAGTATTTTGTGGAGATATTGGCTGTTACACTCTTGGTAATGCAATGCCCCTGGATATGGTTGATACCTGTTTGTGTATGGGAGCAGGCATTAATCTTGCCCAGGGAATTGGCAAAATAGAAAAGGAAACCCAGTGTTTTGCTTTTGTCGGGGATTCTACATTCTTTGCGGCTGCTATCACAGGAATTGTGAATGCTGTCTATAATCAGGCAAATATGACTGTGGTTATTTTGGATAACTCAACGACAGCAATGACAGGACATCAGCCTCACCCAGGAACTGGTCGTACGATGATGGGAGAAGTTGTAAAGAAGATTGATATAGAAGCAGTCCTTCGGGGTATTGGAGTTTCAGTGGTGGAAAAGGTGAATCCATTGGAGTTAGAAGAAGCCATTCAATGTGTAAAAGAGACTGCCGCAAAAGATGGAGTGAAAGCCATTATTTTTCAATCTCCTTGCATAGCAGTGACAAAACCGAAACAGTCGTTGCATGTAAAACAAGATTCTTGTATTCATTGTAAGAAATGTATTCGTGAAATTGGATGCCCTGCAATTGTAGCGCAGGAAGGACGGATTACAATCGATACTTCTCAATGTACAGGATGCGGACTTTGTCAGCAGGTATGTCCAGTACATGCAATTGCAGGAGGTGACGCAGATGAATAAGAATATCATTCTTTGTGGAGTTGGTGGACAAGGAACCGTACTTGCATCAAAATTAATTTCTTCGATTGCCATGGAAAAAGGGTTTTCTGTGATGAGTGCAGAGACAATAGGAATGTCTCAGCGAGGAGGAAGTGTATTTAGCTATATCCGAATTGGCGAAGAAGTACAGACACCGATGATTGGTGTAGGAGAGGCAGATCTGATTATTGGTTTTGAACCGGGAGAGGCAGTGCGTATGCTTCCATATCTGAAGAAGGATGGTCAGATGATTGTAAGTAATAGAGAAGTTATGCCAGTGATGGCAACGCTTACGGGAACTACTTATTCCGGAAAAGAAATGCTGAATTTCCTTGCTGGTAAGGTGAAGAAATTAGTTGTTGTTGATACAGAGAAGTTCTGCGAAGAAATGGGAACGACAAAGACTTTGAATGTGTTCCTTCTAGGAGTCGCCGCTGCAAGTGGTGTGCTTGGATTTTCAGAAGAAGAACTGAGAAATGTGATTAAGAGAAAAGTGCCAGAGAAGTTTCATGTGCTTAATGAAAGAACCTTGGAACATGTCAAAAAATATTTATAGTGGGAGGTATGTGCCATGCAGATTTCAGAATTACAGATTGAACAAGTTAACAAGCAGATTAAAGCTCTGCAGAAGGCTGGAAGTTTCTATGGAAAAAAGTTAGAACAGGCTGGAATTTCAGGAATTTCTTCGCAGGAGGAATTTGAAAAACTCCCATTTTCAGAGAAGGATGACCTAAGGGAAGCTTATCCGCTGGGACTTATGACAGCTCCAGAAGAAAAAATTGTGCGTATTCATTCTTCTTCAGGAACAACAGGAATTCCAGTCATTATTCCATATACTGCAAAGGATGTGGAAGATTGGGCAGAAATGTTTGCGCGTTGCTATCGCTTGGCTGGGATTACCAACATGGATCGTATTCAGATTACACCTGGATATGGACTTTGGACAGCTGGAATTGGTTTTCAAAATGGCGCGGAAAAATTGGGAGCAATGGTTATTCCAATGGGACCTGGAAACACGGATAAGCAGTTACAGATGATGCAGGATATGCAATCAACCGTACTTTGCTCCACATCTTCTTATGCTCTTTTATTGGCAGAAGAGATTGAAAAGCGTGGATTAAAAGACAAGATTCACTTGAAAAAGGGTGTCATAGGTTCTGAACGCTGGGGAGAAGCTATGAGACAGCGAATCTCAGAAGAACTTGGAATTGAATTGTATGATATTTATGGACTCACTGAAATCTATGGACCGGGTATTGCGCTGAGTTGTAAAGAAAACCAAGGTATGCATTATTGGGATGATTATCTTTACATAGAAATTATAGATCCGGTGACATTAAAACCAGTTCCAGATGGAGAAATGGGTGAAATTGTTATTACTACGCTTGTCAAAGAAGGAGCACCGCTAATTCGTTATCGTACACATGACCTTTCAAGGATTATTCCAGGAGAGTGTGCTTGCGGATGCAAATATCCTCGTCTTGACATGATTATGGGAAGAACAGATGATATGATGAAGATTAAAGGTGTCAATGTTTTCCCGAGTCAGATTGAAGAAATTTTAAACGAATTTCCAGAAACTTCAAGCGAGTATCAGATTCGTATTTCTCATTTGGACGGAAAAGATACCATGCGTATTTATGTGGAGACAAACGGAAGTGTGGATTTCCTTGGCCTTGCACAGCGTATTGCAGCGAGAGTGAAGAGTAAGATTGGTTTTACACCGCTTGTAAAAGTAGTAGAAATCGGACTGCTCCCACGAAGTGAGAAGAAGACAAAACGCGTAATTGATGAAAGATATGAATAAGTGAGCAAAAGGTGTAAAGACTTGTAAAATATTGACAAGCTTTACACCTTTCGTTTTTATAGAAGAGAAAATCTTTTTTTAAAATTCATTTTATCTAGTGTTATTCCGAAAAACAGAAAGACAACAGCGCTTCCTATTCCCTGAATCAAATTGCCAATTGCAGATGGAATAAATATGGCAAACCAAGTACCAAACATGATTCCTTCAGCGATGAAATAGCCGAAAACTGTGATGGCTATACCAAGAAGAAGTGAGAGAACGTTTCGAACTGTGATGATTCGATTTTTCCTTGAAGTAAAAGGAATCGTTAGTAACAGCTTGATGACAAGGGTTGCAAGTGTCCAGGCTGGCGCTGTGAGAAGGTCTGCAAGGGCTCCGCCGATTGCGCCAGCTGCCATTGCATAGGGAGTTGGCAAGAGGCATGCGGCAAGATAGATCATCGTATCACCGAGATGAATATAACCATTATTGACCCCTGTGGGTATGTGAAAAACGTAGGCTGTCATAATACAGATCATCGCAGTAAATAGGGCAGTCAATGATAAATACACCGTGTGCTTATGAGCAATATCATATGAAGATGTATGTGCTTTATCTGGCATCATTTTGCACCTCCTAAAGTAACATTTTCAAATACGGTTCAAAATTGATTCCCTCATTACGTGGAACATGTTCTTTTTGTGTATCAATTAAGGCTGCTTCGAGAAATCCTGCAGCCAGCTTCAGACTTTCTCCTGCAGTTTTCCCACGAACTACACCAGCGCACACGACAGAGGCGAGGAGATCGCCAGTCCCAGAATAGCTTTCTCCATGAATTTCGGATGAAACCACAGCAGTCTGTTCTAGTTCAATCATGAGATTGTAATAATGTTTGCAAGTGTCACCAGGAGCTTGATAAAGAATCCCTGTGATGATGATTGTCTTTATGCCGAGCTTTAGTAGTGGGCGTGCAAGAATTGCAATTGCCTGCAGATAATTGTCGGAGTCTGCACATGCAATCAATTCTGAATAGTCCGTGTCAGTCAGAAGACAAAATTCAGTCAGATTCGGGGTGATAATATCAGCGCGGCTGACCAGTTGTTTCATTTGTTCGCCAAAAGCATCTGTGAATACATCATAGGTCTTTCCGTGATCGCCCATGACTGGATCCACTAATAAAAGTGTATCGTTCATTTTAAAGTGGTCTATAAAGTGAAGAATTTTTTCTATTTGGAGCTCACTTCCGAGATAGCCAGTGTAAATTCCATCAAATGTCAAATTCATTTGTTTCCATTGGTTTATATATGCGTCCATATGACTGGTACAGTCGAAGGAGTAATAGCTGTCATAGTCAGTTTGATTGCTTAAAACGGCAGTTGGCAGGGGACAAGCCTGCACACCCATGACGGAAAGGACAGGAATAGCGGCAGTGAGTGAGCACTTGCCAAGACCAGACATGTCATTAATAACGGCAACTTTTTTAACCATTTCAAATATCCTCTTGAGTTTCTGTAAATTTTTCTATAGAATAAAGGAAAAGTGTCATGAAGAAAATATACAATAATTAATATTTTTTAGAGGTCAGTTTATATGGTAATTGAATTGGAAAAGGGGAAAGAACCGCGGTATATGCAGGTATATCATTATTATAAAGAATTAATCTTGTCAGAGAAGATGCCAGCAGACTCCAAATTGCCGTCTATACGAAAAGGGGCGATGCAACTACAGATGAGCCGAACAACGATGGAATCAGCCTACCTGCTTCTGGCAGCAGAAGGCTATATTATCTCCCGCCCTCAAAGTGGATATTATGTGACAGATATTGCACAAAAGAAGAGACAGACAGTGAAGCTTTGCACCAAAAAGGTGCAGAAGCAAGAGATACTGTATGATTTTGTCTCCTTTGGAGTCGACAAAGATAGTTTCCGGTTTGAGTTGTGGAGAAGGTATATGAAGAGTGCACTGCGGCAGGATGAGCGCTTATCATCTTATGGGGAGCCACAAGGAGAAAAGGAATTTCGAGAAGTTCTATGCAACTACCTCAGACAGAAGCGAGGTGTTATCTGTACATCTGACCAGATTGTGGTTGGCGCAGGGGTGCAGAGCCTTTTGCATATATTGTGTCCACTGATAAAAGAGCGAACGGAAGTTGTGTTTCCGAATTTGGAATATAAACAGGGCGTAACCGTGTTCGAAGACTACGGTTTTCAAGTCGAAGGTCATCATAAGATGATAGAAAATGGTGTATACTATCTTACACCATCTCAGATGCCAAAGTCAGGCGATGTGATGCCAATACATGAACGATTGCAGGTTGCATCAGAAGCAACTGCGAAAAATGTACTTGTGATAGAAGATGACTATAATCACGAATTCCGTTATTTCCAGCGACCGGCACCTTCCATACAAGGGCTTGCGGGTGGGCGCAACATTGTCTACATTGGAAGTTTCTCGAAGATACTGCTTCCGTCTATCCGTATGAGTTTTATGGTACTTCCTCCAGAATTGCAAGAGGAATACGAGAAAAAGAAAGACCATTATAATCAGACTGCATCGAAAGCAGAACAGATTGCTCTGACGCAGTTTATTAGGGATGGGCACTTGGAGAGTCAGATTCGAAAATCGAGGAAAACACATCTTGCCAAGGCACAGGAACTTGCCGAAGCTGCCAGAGAAATCTGGCAACAATCATGCAGTGTCAGAGTGGAAGAATCGGGTTTCTATGTGTATCTTGAAATAGAGAGCAAGTGGACAGCAGCTGAAATAGCTAATCGGGCACGGAAAGAACAAATCGCAATCATACCAAGCAGTGATAAAGGAAAGGTCAGAACAATTGGAATGAGTACAGCCAATGTTCCAGTCACAGCATATAAAGAAGTATTAGAAAAGATAAAGGAGCTTTCCTAAGCTCCTTACTGATGTTCATGGTTCTGCTTGAATTCCAGAAGTTCAATGGATTTTAAGGCATCTTGCTTGGATTCATAGCACAAATTATAGTATGATTTTAGAACCTTACGATCCAACAATTTTTCGTTTGGTTTTGGATGAGGAAGTGTGGAAAATTCGATTTCCTTGGCAAGCTGTTCTTGGGTTAGGCTGTGAGATTCTCGTAAATCTTTGAGTACTTCCGATAAAAAGTTTCAAAACGAGACAATCTTGCCTTTCGTTGACACGAATATGGAAACCCCGTATAATAAATAATAGTTAAAACCGTTGATAAAGGAGCTTCAAATATATGAAATGGAAAGAAAATACAGGATTGATCAAAAATGCAGCACTATGTTTGGCTGTGCTTTGTATTTTTCTCTATCTGTTTCAAGTGTTTTTAGGTAATCCATTAGAGGGAACCTGGAAAAATGAAGAGATGGAGATACAGCTTGAAATCAAGAAAGATGGAGAGGCAATCCTTTCTTGGAGCGATCATCATGAGATCGCATTGTCTTATGAAATTGGAAAACAAGAGAAAGAGATTACGTTTATAAGGAATTCTGAGACAATGAACTATCTTCGTAATGGAGAAGCTTCCGAAGAGCAGGAAGAAGAGATAAATCTTTTGATTGATGCATTCCTTTATAGTGTTGAAGGGCAGAAATTGATCTTACAGGAATGTGATTTTGGAGAGCAGATTTTATTTACCAAAGTAAAGTAGAGGTGTGATGACTATGACGAGAAATGAAACGAAGGTAATTGCAATAGGAAATGTAAAGATAGGTGGAGGAAATCCGGTTGCAATTCAGTCTATGACTAATACAAAAACCGAAGATGTTAAGGCAACTGTGGAGCAGATTCTCGCTCTGGAAAAAGCAGGCTGTGAGATTATCAGATGTGCGGTGCCGACCATGGAGGCAGCCGAAGCGCTCAAAGAGATAAAGAAACAGATTCATATTCCACTGGTGGCAGATATTCACTTTGATTATCGCCTTGCGATTGCAGCTATTGAAAATGGTGCAGATAAGATTCGAATCAATCCAGGGAATATTGGATCAGAAGAACGTGTGCGAGCAGTTGTCGAGAAAGCCAGAGAGTATCAAGTGCCAATCCGCGTGGGTGTGAACAGTGGTTCACTAGAGAAAGAGCTGGTGGAAAAGTATCACGGTGTTACTGCGGAAGGTATTGTGGAAAGCGCATTAGATAAAGTACATATGATTGAGAAGATGGGATATGACAACATCGTGGTAAGTATCAAATCTTCGGATGTATTGATGTGTGTAAAGGCCCACGAACTGATTGCAAAAGAGTGTCCTTATCCACTCCATGTTGGAATTACGGAATCAGGAACCATTGCTTCGGGAAACATAAAATCATCGGTAGGTCTTGGAATTATTTTACATCAAGGATTAGGAGATACGATTCGTGTGTCTCTTACGGGAGATCCGATCGAGGAAATCAAGAGTGCGAAGTTGATTTTAAAGACATTAGGTCTTCGTAAAGGCGGTATCGAGGTGGTTTCTTGCCCGACTTGTGGAAGAACAAAGATTGATTTGATTGGACTTGCAAATAAAGTAGAGACTATGGTGACAGAATTCCCAGAATTAGATATTAAAGTCGCAGTGATGGGCTGCGTAGTCAATGGACCTGGCGAGGCGAAAGAAGCAGATATTGGTATCGCAGGCGGAATTGGGGAAGGTCTGCTAATCAAGAAGGGCGAGATTGTCAAAAAGGTGAAAGAAGAGGAATTACTCTCAGTTCTCCGCGAAGAATTAGAGCATTGGGGCAAATAACATATGACAAAATTATTTTTTGATGTATTTCCGACGTTAGAGTTGGAAGAAGAGAATAAGGCGTTATTTCAGAGGGTAGAGGTGATGAAAGTCACCTCTACTTCTTCTAAAGATCGCATTAAAGTATATATTTCAAGCAACTATCTGATTCCAAAGAAGAATGTGCACACCGTTGAGCGATGCATAGAAATGCAGCTGTTTGGAGAACATCATATTCCGGTTACTATTGTAGAAAGTTTTCAGTTGTCGAACCTTTATACACCAGAACATTTACTGCAGGAATACAGGGAAAGTATCTTGTATGAATTGGAATTACATAGCATGGTGGAACGAAATATGTTTCAGAAGGCGAAGATAGTTTTTGAAGAAAATAACATTCTTTGCCTGACTTTGACAGATAATATTGTTGCAAAAGGGAAGACAGAGTCTATTGTGTCTTACCTTCAAATGATTTTTCATGATCGTTTTCATGTGCCATTGGAAATAAGAGTTCTCTATGAGAAAGAAAAAGAAAGTAAATATCGTAAACTTGGTGAAATGCAGATTCAGCAGGAAGTAGATGCAATTGTAGAGCGAAATCAGTCATTGAAGGAAAAACAGACAGTTCGTGTAGAAGAAAAGCATGAGAAAAAGGAAAAAGAAGCAGTCCCTGCAAAGCCAGAACCAAAAAATGAAGAAAAAATCAAGAAAGCACCAGGAAATTTCCAAAAACGAGAATATTCTTTCAAAAAATCAGACGATCCAAATGTCATTTATGGAAAGGATTTTGATGATAATACCATTGAGCTGAAACAGATTGTTACTGAGATGGGCGAAGTCACAATCCGCGGACAAGTGCTGAGTTTTGATACAAGAGAAATTCGAAATGAAAAGACGATCATTATGTTTTCTATCACAGATTTTACAGACACAATTATGGTCAAGATGTTTGCGCGAAATGAGCAGCTCCCAGAACTTCTTGCTGAGATAAAAAAAGGTGTCTTCTTGAAGGTGAAGGGAATTACAAACATCGATAAATACGATGGAGAATTGACTATTGGTTCTGTATCGGGAATCAGAAAGAGTACAGATTTTCGCGTAGGCCGAAAGGACAAATATCCAGAGAAGAGGGTAGAACTTCATTGCCACACAAAGATGAGTGATATGGATGGAGTGACAGATGCGAAAGCGCTGGTGAAGCGCGCCCACGATTGGGGACATCCGGCAATCGCACTCACAGATCACGGAGTGGTACAGGCTTTTACGGAGGCCAATCACTATTTACATACATTAGATAAGAATGATCCGTTCAAAGTCATTTATGGTGTGGAAGGATATTTGGTTGATGATTTGACTGAGATTGCAGTGAATGCCAAAGAACAGACGCTTAAAGACACATATGTGGTTTTTGATATTGAGACAACAGGATTTTCAGCAGAGCAAGACCGCATCATTGAAATCGGGGCAGTTAAGGTTGAAGCGGGGAAAATCACAGACAAATTCAGTACATTTGTGAATCCGAGACGTCCGATTCCCTTTAAAATTACAGAGCTTACGTCGATTACCGATGATATGATCATAGATGCCCCAGAGATAGAAATCGTGTTGCCAGAGTTCTTGGAGTTTATTGGGGAAGCAGCACTGGTTGCCCACAATGCGTCATTTGATGTGGGATTTATTGAAGAAAATTGTAGACGACTGGGGATAAATCGAGAGTTTACATCGGTGGACACAGTGGCGTTAGGCCGTGTGCTGATGCCGTCACTTTCGAAGTATAAGCTAGATGTGGTGGCAAAAGCACTCAATATTCCTTTAGAGAATCATCATCGAGCAGTAGATGATGCAGGGGCAACTGCAAAGATTTTTGTGAAATTTATAGAGATGCTGGAGGAGCGGGAAATCTTTGATCTGCAAGGCGTCAACGAATTTGGACACATGAATCCAGATGCGATTCGTAAACTTCCGACGTATCATGTCATTATTTTGGCTCGAAATGACATCGGAAGAGTGAATTTATATACGTTAGTTTCCAAATCGCATCTTACATATTTTGCAAGAAGACCGCGTATTCCGAAAAGCGTTTTGAATCAATATCGAGAAGGTCTGATTGTCGGAAGCGCATGTGAGGCAGGAGAACTGTATCAGGCACTTTTGAGTGGGAAATCTGACGAAAATATTGCGCATATTGTGAATTTTTACGATTATCTGGAAATCCAGCCGCTTGGAAATAATGCGTTCATGATTGAGAGTGACCGTGTAGAATGTATCAATTCTATGGAAGATGTGATGGAATACAATCGAAAAATTGTGAGATTAGGCGAGCAATTTCATAAGCCTGTTGTCGCGACCTGCGACGTCCATTTTATGGATCCAGAAGACGAAGTTTACCGTCGCATTATTATGGCTGGAAAAGGCTTCTCGGATGCGGATCAACAGGCACCTTTGTATCTGCGAACAACGGAAGAAATGTTGGAAGAATTTGCGTATCTTGGTTCGGAAAAAGCCTATGAAGTGGTG
Source organism: uncultured Coprococcus sp. (assembly GCA_964646135.1). Taxonomy (GTDB): domain Bacteria; phylum Bacillota; class Clostridia; order Lachnospirales; family Lachnospiraceae; genus Allocoprococcus. The sequence continues at coordinate 18,344 of CAZYCT010000009.1, forward strand.
ATAAAGAATACGAATATGATTGCGAATATGATAGAAAAAATTTCGCCGGTAAGACCAGATAAGTGTGCCCCTGTCATTGAAAATTCCGATCAGCAGCTCCGTGATATTTGCTATACAAAAGCATATTCCATGTATGGAGATCCGCTTCCAGAGATTGTGAAAGAACGATTGGAACGAGAACTGAACTCTATCATCTCCAATGGTTTCGCTGTTATGTATATTATTGCACAGAAATTGGTGTGGAAATCCGTAGAAGATGGTTACTTAGTAGGGTCCAGAGGATCGGTAGGTTCTTCTTTCGTGGCAACGATGGCTGGAATTACGGAAGTAAATCCACTTCCTCCGCACTATTACTGTACGCATTGTCATTACAGTGAGTTCGATTCTGAAGAGGTGAAGTCTTACGCTAAAGAAGGTGCATGTGGGCACGATATGCCAGACAAAAAATGCCCAAACTGTGGCGAGCAATTGATAAAAGAAGGATTTGATATCCCATTTGAAACATTCTTGGGATTTAAAGGAAACAAAGAACCCGATATTGACCTTAACTTTTCCGGGGATTACCAGAGTAAGGCTCACAAGTACACGGAAGTTATCTTCGGAGACGGTCAGACTTATCGAGCAGGAACCATAGCGGGTCTTGCGGATAAGACAGCGTTTGGATATGTAAAGAATTATTATGAAGAGCGTGGGGACCGCAAGCGAAATTGTGAAATTGACCGTATCGTGCAAGGGTGCACAGGGATTAGAAGAAGTACAGGACAGCATCCAGGGGGAATCATTGTCTTGCCTTATGGAGAAGACATTAATTCCTTCACGCCGATTCAGCATCCGGCAAACGATATGACAACAGATATTATTACCACGCATTTTGATTATCACTCAATCGACCATAACCTTTTGAAGCTTGACATTCTCGGACACGATGATCCGACCATGATCAAGACGCTAGAAGAATTGATCAATTCGGATGCGATGGATAATGAATATGATGGAGAGACAAATATATTCAAGGCGACCAATATTCCATTGGATGACAAGGGTGTCATGTCTTTGTTTGAAAATACAAGCGCGCTTGGAATCAAGCCAGAGGATATTGATGGATGTCCGGTTGGATGTCTTGGAGTCCCAGAATTTGGTACAGGTTTTGTTGTGCAGATGGTAGTCGATACAAAACCTAAGAAAATTTCAGATTTAATTCGTATTTCTGGCCTGTCTCACGGGACCGATGTGTGGCTTGGAAATGCCCAGACACTGATCGAGGAAGGAAAAGCGACGATTTCAACTGCAATCTGTACACGAGATGATATTATGACATATTTGATCAACAAAGGAATGGACAGCGAGCTGTCATTCACCATCATGGAGTCTGTTCGAAAAGGAAAGGGCTTGAAGCCAGAATGGGAAGAAGCAATGACCGCTTCTGGTGTACCAGATTGGTATATATGGTCATGCAAGAAGATTAAATATATGTTCCCGAAAGCGCATGCGGCAGCTTACGTTATGATGGCATGGAGAATTGCGTACTGTAAAATCAATTATCCATTGGCATATTATGCAGCATATTTTGGAATTCGTGCATCTGCCTTTTCTTATGAATTGATGGGGCAGGGATACGATAAATTGATGTATCACTATAAAGATTATAAGAAACGCGATGAACAGAATCAGTTGAGCAAAAAAGAACAAGAAACATTAAAAGATATGAAGAACGTTATGGAAATGTATGCCAGAGGTTTTGATTTCCTTCCAATTGATATCTACAAATCGAAAGCGACTAAATTTCAGATTGTAGGAAACAAATTGCTTCCTCCTTTTAACACCATTGAAGGAATGGGAGATAAAGCGGCAGAGGCAGTAGAATTGTCGGCGAAAGACGGTCCGTATTTGTCGAAAGATGATTTTAGGCAGAGAACCAAGATCAGTCAGACTGTCATTGCAGCCATGGATCACATGGGACTTTTGGGAAATTTGCCAGAGTCCAACCAGCTTTCTTTATTTGATTTCTCAAATTGATAAATTTGTCACTTTAAATCGAAAAAGTTATGTGATATGATAGAAAAATATAAAAGTTTAGAGCCGTGAAAGGATGGATTGAATCATGTCAGACCCAAAAGTAATAATGCTGGGAAATGAAGCAATAGCCAGAGGTGCCTATGAGGCTGGTGTCAAAGTGTCTGCAGCGTACCCTGGAACACCAAGTACAGAGATTAGTGAAAATATCATTAAATATAAGGACGATATTTATGCGGAGTGGTCACCGAATGAGAAGGTGGCGACAGAAGTGGCAATCGGAGCAAGTATTGCAGGTGTGCGTTCGATGGCTTGTATGAAGCATGTAGGATTAAATGTCGCATCAGATCCGCTGTATACAGTTTCTTATATGGGAGTAAATGGGGGACTGATGATTGTTGTTGCAGATGATCCAGGTCTGTATAGTTCGCAGAATGAACAGGATACTCGCATGGTAGCAAGAGCAGCACAGCTTCCAGTTATTGAGCCATCTGACAGTGCTGAGGCGAAGGATTTTGTGAAGTTGGCTTACGAAATCAGTGAACAGTTCGACAGACCAGTGATTTATCGGACAACGACTAGACTTGCACATTCGCAGGGAATTGTAGAGCTAAAGGAACGTGTGGAAGTGGAAGATAAGCCATACGTGAAGAATGTACAGAAGAATGTTATGATGCCTGCGAATGCCAAAGGGCGTCATGTTGTGATTGAACAATTGAATCGAGAGCTTGCAGAGGCTGCCAATACGATGGCAATTAACCGCGTAGAGATGAAAGATACGAAAATTGGTGTGATTACAAGTGGAATTCCGTATCAGTATGTCAAAGAAGCACTTCCAGAAGCTTCCGTGTTGAAGCTTGGTCTTGTAAATCCACTTCCAAGAAAGTTGATTGAAGAATTTGCTTCTAAAGTTGAGACGCTTTATATTGTGGAAGAATTGGAGCCTGTGATTGAAGAACAAGTCAAATCATGGGGAATTCCAGCGATTGGAAAAGAAATCTTCACAGTGCAAGGTGAATACAGTGCGAATATGCTTCGCCAGGCAATTTTGAAACAAGAGTTAGAACTGAAGAAACCGGAGGCAGCGCCAGGACGTCCACCAATCTTATGTCCAGGATGCCCACACAGAAGTGTGTATTATGTGCTGAAGAAATTAGGCATTCACGCGGCGGGAGATATTGGCTGCTACACATTAGGCGCAGTGGCACCTCTTAGTGTTGTAGACTCTTGTATTTGCATGGGTTCAAGTATTTCCAGCCTTCACGGAATGGAAAAGGCCAAAGGAAAAGACTACATCAAGAACTGGGTGGCATGTATTGGGGATTCGACATTTTTACATACTGGTGTGAACTCACTTATGAATATGGTCTACAACAAGTCTACAGGGACTGTGATGATTTTGGACAACTCAACGACCGGTATGACTGGACATCAAGACCATGCGGCAACAGGCAAGACACTTATGGGCGAAGAGACTTATGCAATTGACATACCAGGACTTTGCAGAGCTCTAGGTGTGAAAAATGTAATAGAAGTAAATGCATTTGACATTGCACTTTTAGAAAAGACAATAAAGGAAGAATTGGCAAAAGATGAGGTTTCAGTAATCATCACAAAGACACCATGTGTACTGTTAAGTAAAGCGAAGAAACCAGTATATCGCATCAAGACTGATGTCTGTCGCGGATGTGGTATGTGTATGAAACCAGGATGTCCGGCTATGACTCGTGGGGCAGATGGAAAGATTCATATCGATGATACCATGTGTACAGGTTGTGGACTGTGTGATTCACTCTGCAAATTCCATGCAGTAGAACTGGTTAAGGAGGACAAGTAATATGGAAGTAAAGAATATTATGATTGTCGGTGTAGGCGGACAGGGAACCTTGCTTACTAGTCGCATTCTGGGTGGATTAGCGCTTTTGGGTGAATATGATGTGAAACTTTCTGAAGTGCATGGAATGGCACAACGAGGGGGAAGTGTTGTTACATTTGTCAGATATGGAGATAAAGTGGCAGAACCTATCGTTGAGGAAGGGCAGGCAGATGTTTTAATTGCATTTGAACGCTTAGAGGCGTTGCGCTATGCGCATTATCTGAAGCCAGATGGTGCTTTGGTAGTGAATGATTGGAGAATTGATCCGATGCCTGTTGTAATCGGAGCGGCTGAGTATCCAGATGCGATTATCGAGACGCTTGGCAAAGACTACAAAGTTTATTCGGTAAATGCAACAGAAGAGGCAAAGAAGCTAGGAAATGCAAGAACATTTAATCTGATTGTACTTGGGGTAGCGGCACAGCATATGAGCTTCACAAAAGAACAATGGTATGATGTGATTGAGCGAACGGTGCCACCAAAGACGATTGAAATTAACAAAAAGGCATTTGACGTAGGGTATTATTTGAAAAGCGAATAAAAGAAGCTGTCATGTTGGCGCATGAAGTGATAGAACAGGAGAATGAGATATGGCAAAGGTAGCAATTGAAGATTGGAAAGAACAGATTCGTGATCCTAAGATTGAATGTATGAGCAGAGATGAGATGACTGCTCTTCAGAGTGAACGTTTGGTTAAGCAGGTGAAGAATGTATATGAGAATGTTGCATTTTATCGTGAAAAGATGGATGCAATCGGTATTGAACCAGGAGATATTCGAGGAATCGAAGATATAGGGAAACTTCCATTTACAACAAAGGAAGATTTGAGAAGTCATTATCCATTTGGCCTTCTTGCAGTTCCACAAAGTAAGATTGTCAGAGTACAGGGAACTTCAGGAACGACAGGAAAGCTTACACTTGCATCTTACACACAGAAGGACGTAGACGTGTGGAGCGAGTGCGTAGCGCGCGGTCTTACCATGGCAGGTCTTACGGCGGAAGATCGATTACATATCTGCTATGGATATGGTTTATTTACTGGAGGTATGGGACTTGATTTTGGTGCGCGTGCACTGGGATGTATGGCGATTCCAATGTCAGCGGGAAATACCCAGAGACAGCTGATGTGTATGGAAGATTTTGGTGCGACAGCGTTTGCATGTACACCTTCATATGCTTTATATCTTGCAGAAGCTGCACAGGAAGCTGGAGTTGTGGACAGACTTCAGCTGAAAGTTGGCATCAACGGAGCAGAGCCATGGACAGATGAGATGCGCATGAAGATTGAGAGTATTTTGAATGTCAATAGTTTTGATATCTATGGACTCTGTGAAGTGACAGGACCTGGAGTAGCTATGGACTGTATTCATCACAAAGGACTTCATGTATATGAAGACTATTTCTATCCAGAAGTACTGAACCCAGTTGACCACACACCTTGTGCAGATGGTGAGACAGGAGAACTTGTATTCACAACACTTGCCAAAGAGGGTATGCCGTTACTTCGTTACCGTACAAAAGACTTAACTAGCATTGATCATAGCCCGTGTGCATGCGGAAGAACACTTCCGAGAATCCAGAAGTTTACAGGACGTACGGATGATATGAAGGTAATTCGTGGTGTCAATGTATTCCCTACACAGGTAGAATCTGTACTGCTCAAATTAGGTGGCGGTGTAGCTCCACACTATATGATGATTGTGGATAGAGAGAACAATCTTGATGTATTGACGGTAATGGTAGAAGTGGATGAACGCTTCTTCTCAGACCAGATTCGAGAGTTGGATGCACTTCGCAAGCGCATTGGCGAAGCTTTGAAGCAGGCACTTGGTGTATCTGTTGTGGTAAAATTAGTAGAGCCAAAGACGATACAAAGAAGCGAAGGTAAAGCAAAACGAGTGATTGATAATAGAAATCTTGTGTAGAAGGGAGATGTCATTATGACAATTAAACAGTTATCTGTATTTTTGGAGAATCGTGCAGGACGTTTGGATAAAGTTTTGAAAGTACTTGCAGAAAATGATATTAACATTGTTGCACTTAGTATGGCAGATACCGCAGATTACGGTATGCTTCGTATGATTGTAAATAATCCGGAAAAAGGTCGGGATGTGCTGCGAGCTGCTGATATCACCGCAATGCTGACAGATGTGGTGGCGATTCGAGTTCCACATGCAATTGGTTCACTTTCAAAGGCAATGCATGAAATTGTGGATGGCGGAGTGAATGTGGAGTACATGTATGCATTTGCAAATGGTTCAGATGCATCGGCAGTTATCCGCAGCAATGATGCTGATAAAGTGATAGAGATTCTCACAGCAAGTGGATTTAGCGTTTGGGATGAGACAGCTTATCGCGCAAATGAAATATAAGGAATCTATGGAAGTGCATTCTTGGTGTCAGGAGTGCACTTTACTTTTATTTCTTTTTTTGTTAAACTAAATCGTGTATTTTTATTTCATAGCAAAAAAAACGTGGATACAAAGGAGCATTATGAATTTATTGACATTGGAGCATGTGACAAAGTCCTACACAGAGCGTATTTTGTTAAATGATGTCACATTTGGTATAAATGAAAATGAAAAGATTGGAGTTGTCGGAATTAACGGTATGGGAAAATCGACACTCTTAAAGGTGATAGCAGGGATAGAAGAATTTGAAGAAGGAAAACTTAGCATTGGAAATCATGTGAAAATCTGCTATCTTCCACAGACACCGGTTTTTGAAGAAGGAACCACTGTTCTGCAGGCTGCGATTGAAGGAAATGTAGATGAATTGAACCAGTGGAACATTGAAGCCGATGCGAAAGCTATGCTCAATCAGCTGGGATTTTGGGATTATGATGAGAAAGTAGAGCATATGTCTGGTGGACAGAAGAAGAGAATCGCTCTTGTGAAGGCATTGCTCACTTCGGCAGATATTTTGGTTCTTGATGAGCCGACAAACCACCTGGATAACGCAATGTCGGAGTGGTTAGAAGAATATTTGATACAGTTTCGAGGCGCTATTTTGATGGTAACTCATGACCGCTATTTTCTAGATCGTGTGGCGAATCGAATTGTTGAAGTAGATCAGGGAAAATTATACAATTACCCAGGAAACTATTCGAAGTATGTTGCCATGAAGGAAGAACGGCAGAACATGGAGCTTGCAACTGAGCGCAAGCGAAAAAGTTTGCTTCGGACAGAGCTGGAATGGCTTCACAGAGGTGCAAGGGCCAGAAGTACAAAGCAAAAGGCACACATTGACCGCATCAAGGCTATGCAGGAGATGCAGGATATTCAAGAGATGAAGCATGTGAAGATGGATTCTGTTTCATCCAGAATGGGAAATAAGACAATAGAGCTTTCTAATATTTCGAAAAGTTTTGGTGCAAAAAAGTTAATTGATGATTATACTTATATTTTTCTTCGCAATGATAGGATTGGAATTATTGGTCCGAATGGCTGTGGAAAGAGTACCCTGCTGAAAATTATTAATGGAATCGTACCACCGGATACCGGAAGTGTAGAGATTGGTCAGACAATCCGTATCGGGTATTTTTCACAGGAAAATGAATACATGGATCAGCGAATGAAGGTCATTGATTACATCAAAGAAGTGGGAGAGTATGTGACAACCACAGATGGCAAGATTACAGCTTCGCAGATGTTGGAACGATTTCTGTTTGATGGAGCGATGCAGTGGTCTGTGATTGAAAAGCTTTCTGGTGGAGAGCGAAGACGATTGTACTTGCTTCGCGTGTTAATGAGTGCTCCTAATGTGCTGATTTTGGATGAGCCTACGAACGATTTGGATATACAAACGCTTACTATATTGGAGGATTATTTGGATCATTTTGATGGAATTGTCATCATTGTGTCCCACGATCGCTATTTTCTTGATCGAACCATAGGACGAATCTTTTCTTTCGAGGGAAATGGTGTGATTCGTCAATTTGAAGGGGGATATTCAGAATACTTAATTAAGAAAGAGCTGGAAAAACCAGAGGATTCTGCAGTGACGACAAAGAAAGATGAGACCGATAAGGAGAGCGCGAAGAATACCTGGAAGCAGCAGCGGCCGACAAAACTCAAATTCACTTATAAAGAGCAAAGAGAGTTTGAGACCATCGATGATGATATTGCCAAGTTGGAGGAAAAGATACAAACGATTGACTCTGAGATGATGGCGAATGCAACAAATTCAGTAAAATTAAGAGAATTGATGGCAGAAAAAGAAGCGGCAGAAGCTGCTTTGGAAGAAAAGATGGATCGCTGGGTGTATTTAAATGATCTCAATGAACAGATTCAGCGGTAAGATACGAGGAGGTAAGGAATATGTGGAACAGAGTGGAATTCAAAGAACGCGGAAAAGCAGCTTTTAAGCGTAATTATGCATCGGCGGTGGCAGTTGCATTTATCATGGGACTGATTTCCTGGATTTTAAATAGAGGAACTAATACTGGAGACAGTCTTAAGATTACATTTGAAAACAACTTTTATCCAAGTGAAAGCTCTATGGGCGCCGTTATTGAAGCACTTCAGTCTACTGGTGCGGGAATTATGGCAACCATATTTGGAATTGTTTTGGTACTAGTGACGATTGTATCTCTGCTTTTGAAGGTGTTTATAGAATACAATCTTCAAGTAGGCGGTGCGAAGTTCTTTATTGATAATCAGACTTCAAAACCAGGAATAGACACTATTTTACATGGATTCCGTTCAGGACACTATGGAAATATTGTAAAAATCATGTTTTTAAAGAACCTGTACACAGCCCTTTGGTCTTTGTTATTTGTAATTCCAGGGATTATCAAATCTTATGAATACAGAATGGTGCCATATATTCTGGCCGAAAATCCAGGAATGAATCGGGAAGATGTTTTCCAGATTAGTAAGGAAATGATGGATGGACAGAAGTGGAATATGTTCGTTTTGGACCTTTCTTTTATAGGATGGAATATTCTTAGCTCCTTTACATTTGGGCTGCTGGCAATCTTCTATGTGAATCCATATGTAGAGGCAACGAATGCTGAAGTGTATGCGTGGAACAAAGAAAAAGCATTTGAAAAAGGGTATATTAGATAGAAAACAAGGGTTGCGTGTGCTGCCCTTATTCTATGCGAAAAAACTCTTCATTTATAAAACGGATTCAATAGAACGATAATTTTCACATTTTATTCCAACCTCTCATATGTTAAAGCAGGATGATTTGTGGGAGGTTAGTATGAAAACAAAAGTTTCGTTGATGATGGTTACAATTATGATATTGCTGATGCTCTGTGCCTGTCATGATTCCAGACAGACACAGAGTTCATCAGAAGAAGCACTGATGCCACTTACGTTAAATGAAGTGGCACATTCTATTTTCTATGCACCACAATATGTGGCGATTGAAGAAGGATATTTTGAAGAAGAAGGAATTGAGCTTACACTTGTCACTGGTTTTGGAGCAGATAAAGTAATGACAGCCGTACTCTCAGGAGAAGCGGATATTGGTTTTATGGGGAGTGAGTCTTCCATTTACACATATCAAGAAGGAGCAAATGATGTGATTGTCAATTTTGCCCAGCTGACACAGCGTGCAGGAAACTTCTTAGTGGCAAGAGAAGAAAATGAGGATTTTGAGTGGAGTGACCTTAAAGGGGCAAATGTACTTGGCGGACGAAAAGGTGGTATGCCTCAGATGGTATTTGAATATATACTGAAGCGCCACGACATCGATCCGGAAAAAGATTTGACCATCAATCAAAGCATCGATTTTGGGTCGACAGCAGCTGCGTTTGCGGGAGGACAGGGAGAGTATTCAGTTGAATTCGAACCACATGCCACTTCTCTGGAACTAGAAGAAAAAGGATATGTAGTGGCATCACTTGGAGAGGAAAGTGGGTATGTTCCATACACAGCATATAGTGCAAAGCAAAGTTTTATAGATAAAAATCCAGAAATGATTCAGAAATTCACCAATGCACTTCAGCGTGGCATGGAATATGTACAGACACACACACCAGAACAAATCGCGCAGGTGATTGCACCACAATTTAGCGAGACAGATATGACAACGCTTACTAGAATCATAGAACGATATTATAACCAAGATACATGGAAAAAAGATCTAATTTTTGAAAAAGAAAGCTTTGAACTTCTCCAAGATATCCTAGAAACAGCAGGTGAATTAAAGGAACGAGTTCCATATGAAGAACTTGTAATAACAGAATATGCCCAATATGCTATCGGTGGCTACAAGAATTGACCAAACTGTTTGAAAAAGAACAAACATATTAGCGAGAACAATGTGAAAGTTAAAATTGCCTTGGTGCTTATCGCACTAGGGCAATTCTTGTATATTTTAAAATACACAAAAAATGTTATAATGTAGAAAAAAATGGAGGTAAATACATATGTATGAGATGAATACCCTGTGTTATATAGAGCAAGATGGGAAATATTTGATGCTTCATCGTGTGAAAAAGGAAAAAGATGTCAACAAAGACAAATGGATTGGAGTAGGCGGAAAGTTTGAAGATGGAGAAAGTCCGGAAGAATGTGTACTTCGAGAAGTGAAGGAGGAGACTGGTTTTACATTGACACACTATCAATTTCGCGGAGTGGTAACCTTTGTTTTGGAAGGTGGAGTGACAGAATACATGCATTTGTTTACGGCAGATGGTTATGAAGGAGAACAGATTGTATGTAATGAGGGGGAACTTGTATGGGTTGAAAAGTCTAAAATTGTGGATTTAAATATCTGGGAAGGGGACAAAATTTTTCTCAGACTGCTGGATGAGAGGGAAAGTTTTTTTTCTCTTAAATTAGTCTATAGTCAAGAGGGAATATTGAGGAAAGCTGTCCTTGATGGCAAAGAAATTGAGGCATAATTTTGGTGAAAATCTTAAGAAAATTTAAAGAATGAGGGAAATGTTTGTGAAAGATAGACAATAAATAAGAAGTTTGCTATGCTGTCTCATATAAGTAAAAGAGTTTCAGGAGGAGAGTCATGAGAAATAGAAAAATGATACTTGCACTAGGATTGGCAGTTTCGCTGGCAGCAGGCTGCGGTGGTCAAAGCGATGAAGTGGCATACGTAGAATCCGTTGGAATGATTTGTGGGATTGGACCAGTTGGCTTATCTGATACATTTGCAGGTGTGGTAACTCCGCAAAGTGAGACAGATATTCAAAAATCTGGAGAAGGGGCGGTAAGTGAGCTCTTTGTGTCTGTGGGAGAAGAAGTGGCAGCAGATCAGATTTTGTTTACATATGACAGTGATCAAGTGCAGATGAATCTGGAGAAGGCGAAGCTGGAATTAGAGCAGATGCGAAATACGATTTCTGTAAAGCAGAAGGAAAAGGCAACTTTAGAGAAAGAAAAGGCAAATGCTGGATCCGATATGCAGTTACAGTATACATTAGAGATTCAGGAGGCAGATGCAACAATTTTAGAAACGCAGTACAACATTTCTGCCAAGGAAAAAGAAATCGAGAAGATGAATCAAACACTTGCGTCATTGGAAGTGAAGTCTCCTGTAAACGGAATTGTACAGAGCATTAATGAAAATGGAGAGACTGATAATTACGGAAATCCGTTGCCATATATCACGATTGTTGAGACTGGCGCATATAAAATCAAAGGTTATGTAAATGAAAGTAATGCAGCAGCTCTTGCTGAAGGAATGTCTGTGCTTGTACATTCAAGAGTTGATGATTCGACATGGAAGGGTACTGTAAGTAACGTAGACTGGTCGAATCCGGTAAAACAAGAAAATATGTACTATGCTGAAGACGATACGGTTTCTTCAAGCAAGTATGCATTCTATGTGGAATTAGAGGAAGATGAAAACCTGATGATGGGTCAGCATGTGTATTTAGAGATGAATTATGGAGAAGAGACCGAATCAGCGTTTGAAGTTCAGCTTCCGGCATATTATCTAAATGATGCCGATTCAGATCCTTGGGTGTGGGCGCAAGGAAAAAATAACAAATTAGAAAAAAGAGAAGTCGTTCTTGGAGAATACATGGAAGACATGGAAACCTATGTGATTGAAGATGGACTTGATGCAGAAGATTACATTGCATTTCCAGATGATATGTTGACGGAAGGAATGGCTTGTGTGACATATGATGAGTCAACATTTGAAGAAGAGACAGGAGAAGGAAATGCAGAAGCGGAGGTAGTGGAATGATTTTGGAAATGAAAGATATTTGCAAAGAATTTCCAATGGGAAAGGGCGTCACGAAAGTTTTACATAATGTAAATCTTACAGTGAACGAAGGCGACTATCTGGCAATTATGGGTCCATCTGGTTCGGGAAAGACTACGCTTATGAATCTGATTGGATGCTTAGACACACCTACATCTGGTTCCTATATGTTGGGAGAGCAGGATATTACAGCCTGTAATATGAATCAACTGGCAGATGTGCGAAACCAAGAAATAGGATTTGTTTTCCAGTCCTTCCATTTGTTGCCGAAATTGACAGCACTTGATAACGTGGCACTTCCGCTTGTCTATCGTGGAGTAAAAAAGGAAGAAAGACAGGAATTGGCGCGCAAGGCATTGGCTACAGTCGGCTTAGAAGAACGTGTAGATTATAGACCAGATCAGCTTTCTGGTGGTCAGTGTCAGAGAGTGGCAATTGCGCGGGCAATCGTCGGAAATCCAAGACTTCTATTGGCGGATGAGCCGACAGGAGCGCTGGATTCCGTGTCAGGAAAACAGGTGATGGAGCTGTTCGAACAGTTACATGCAAATGGGGCGACGATTATCATGATTACCCATGATCGGGAAATTGCAGAGTATGCAAAAACTGTAAAATTCATTAAAGATGGCATCTTGTCAGATGGAGGTG
>CAZYCT010000010.1:0-29683 GCA_964646135.1 uncultured Coprococcus sp.
GGACATGCCAGAAACTTTCCATGAGGTCCATACTTAAACACCATATTGCGGCCACACTCTTCACAGATTACATCTGTCACTTCATCTGCAATCTTTACTTCTTCCAGTTCTTTTTCTGCTTTTTCCACTGCTTCTTGCAAATCTGGATAGAAATTTCTGACAACAGATTTCCATGATACTTTTCCTTCTGCGACAAGGTCCAAAAGACCTTCCATATAAGCTGTAAAATTCACATCCACAATACTTTCGAAAGACTGTTTCATCATATGATTTACAACATCTCCAAGCTCAGTCAGATAAAGATTTTTATTTTCTTTTGCCACATATCTTCTTGCTATAATTGTAGAAATAGTCGGCGCATAAGTACTTGGTCGTCCGATTCCTAACTCTTCCAACGTCTTTACCAATGTTGCTTCTGTATAATGCGCCGGTGGCTGTGTAAAGTGCTGTTTGTATTCAAAAGATTCTCTTGTAAGTTCAGAAGTCTGATCCAGGCTCTTTGCCAGAACTGTTCGCTTTTCCTTCTCATCATCAGCTTCCACATATACCTGTCTAAAACCTTCAAATACAATCTTAGATGCAGCTACTGTAAACAGATATTTGCCTGCGCCTATTTTAACTGATGTTGTTTCATACTTTGCGGGCTGCATTCGACTTGCTACAAATCGCTTCCAAATCAACTGATATAAGCGGAACTGATCTCTAGATAAAGAATCTTTCACCAAATCAGGTGTTCTTTCTACATCAGATGGGCGAATTGCCTCATGTGCATCTTGGATGTTCTTGCTATCCTTTTGTCGGCTGACATTTCCTTCTGAAACAAACTCTTCCCCAAAAGTCTCTGCTACAAATGTTCTTGCCTTCATATCCGCTTCTTCTGAAACACGAGTAGAGTCTGTACGAAGGTAACTAATCAAACCGACTGTTCCACTGCCCTTAATCTCTACCCCTTCATACAATTGCTGTGCAATCCGCATGGTCTTTGCCGTAGCAAAATTAAGTGCTTTCGCAGCTTCTTGCTGGAGTGTACTGGTGGTAAATGGAAGCGGTGCCTTTCGCGAACGCTCGCCTTTTTTCACATCTATGACACTATATGCAGCATTTTCCAAATCTTTCAATATTTCTTGCAGCTGCTCTTCATTCTGAATGGTAATCTTCTCTTCAGTTGTTCCATAAAACTTGGCTGTTAATGGCTTCTTTTCTCCTTTAATCTGAAAAACAGCCTCTAAGGTCCAATATTCCTCTGGGATAAAGGAATCAATCTCAGCCTCTCTGTCTGCAATAATGCGAAGTGCCACTGACTGTACGCGTCCTGCACTAAGTCCGCGCTTTACCTTCTTCCATAAAAGTGGGCTAATCTTATATCCTACAATACGATCCAATGCTCTTCGCGCCTGTTGTGCATCTACCAAATCCATATCAAGTTCACGTGCATTCTTGAGTGATGCCTTTACTGCGTCTTTGGTAATCTCATTAAAAGTGATTCGATATACTTTCTTATCTTCTAATTTCAGTGCTTTCATCAAATGCCATGAAATTGCCTCTCCCTCGCGGTCCGGGTCAGTTGCGAGATAAATCTTGTCTGCCTTCTTCACTTCCTTACGGAGATTTGCAAGTAATTCTCCTTTTCCTCGAATCGTAATATACTTTGGCTCGTAATCATTCTCCGGTCCAATTCCCAACTGACTTTTCGGTAAATCCCTGACATGTCCCTGTGAAGCGACAACCGTATAATTACTTCCAAGGAACTTCTTTATCGTCTTCACTTTTGTTGGTGATTCCACGATTACCAGATAGTGTGCCATGTCTGTTCCTCCATTTTCAATTTAATATATAATAGTTTTTTGATATTTCTTTTATATAGCCTTTCAATTCCAGATTCAGCAAAGTCATCGCCAGCTCACCTGTTTCCATACCCGTTTGCTGCAATAATTCTTCTCTTCCTCTGGGAAATGAGCCGAGACAACTATACACTATTTTTTCTTTTGATTCAAGGATTTTTTTATTTTCTCGACAATTTTGATTTTTAATCGTGTTTTTTATAGACAATTCATCGAGTATATCCTCTGTGCTCAACAATATACCTGCTCCTTGTCTAATTAGCATGTGACACCCTTTACTCAGATTACTATCTATCGGTCCCGGAAGTGCATAGATATCTTTTCCTTGTTCCAATGCCATATCCGCTGTTATCAGCGAACCACTCCTTTCTCGTGCCTCCATTACCAACACAATGTCGGCCAATCCACTGATAATTCTGTTTCTCGCTGGAAAATGCTGTGCCAGTGGCGGCGTCCCTGGAACAAATTCGGAAATCACTCCACCGTGCGCCCCAATTTCTCTATGCAGTCCTCGATTTTCTCTTGGATAACATACATCAACACCACACCCTAATATTGCATACGTTTTTTCTCCTACATTCAGAGCTCCACGGTGAGCAAAACTGTCAATTCCCCTTGCCATTCCACTAATAATCTGTACACCTGCTCTTGCCAAAGTTTCTGCAAATTGCAATGTCATTTTCTGCCCATAAGTACTTGCATTTCTCGCTCCTACAATTGCAGCTGTAACAAGATTTTCCTTCGGGAGTTCCCCCTTCACAAAAAGCACATCTGGCATTCCAGGCAATACCTTCAACCGCTTTGGATAGAGTGCATCTCTTTTACAGACCATTTGAATTCCTTGTTCTTTCAAATGGTCATATTCTGATTCCCAATTTTTTTCCTTCCTGCTTTTTTGAATATATTGAATTTCTTCTTTCGTCAGCCATGGGGGTATCTGCTTCTTTTTCAATGTTTCTTCTATATTAAAGATATGTTTTGCAGATATTTCATTTTTTGACAGCAGTCGTTTTTTCTTGACTGAAATTTCTTTACAAGAATACCACCAGTAATCATACCATTTTTCACTCATTAATATTCCTGCCCCCAATATTTTTCATCCACCATTCGGTAACTGATTGCCTCACTGATATGTTGTTCTTTCACCCGGAACTCCGCTTCCAAGTCAGCGATTGTCCGCGCGACTTTCAATATTTTATAATAGGTTCTTGCTGTGAGACGAAATTGTTCATATGCATGTTCCATCATTCGCTGCCCACCAGCAGACAACTCGCAACATTTTACAAGTTCTTCCCGTGACAATTGTGCGTTTGTTTTTCCAGCCTCTGGAAATCGTTCTTTTTGCCGTTCACGAGCCTGCTGTACTTTTTCACGCATTTCGCTGGAAGAAAGTGGTCTTTTGTTTCCTACAAGAACATCATACTTCACTTTCGGCGCCTCTACGCAGATATCCAGCCTGTCCAAAAGTGGTCTACTTATTTTTCCTATATAATTTTGTATTTGCACCGCTGAACAATTACAGTGATTTCTGTCTGGATAATATCCACACGGACATGGATTCATCGCTGCCACAAGCATAAAATCAGCTGGAAAACAATACACGCCACTGTGTCGTACCAGACGGACACATCTCTCCTCTAATGGTTGCCGCAGACTTTCCAGTACATTTCTCTGAAGTTCCGGAAGCTCATCTAAGAAAAGAACACCTCGATGCGCTAATGTCATCTCACCTGGTCTTGGAATAGAACCTCCTCCCATCAAAGCAGCCCTTGTCACGGTGTGATGCACTTCACGAAAAGGTCGTCTGGTAATAAGCGGATTCTCCTTTTCAAGCAATCCAGCAGCACTATAAATCTTCGTGATTTCTAAACTTTCTTCTAAAGACATTCTTGGCAATATTCCAGGTATTCGTTTTGCCATCATCGTCTTTCCTGCACCAGGTGGGCCAATATACAAAATATTATGTCCACCTGCGACTGCCACCAACGTTGCTCGCTTCACAGCCTCTTGGCCTTGTATGTCACTATAATCTATGTCTCTTCCTATGCTGACATGCCTGCTTATTTCTTCCGTTTTCTCAGATGTGTGCATATTATGCCCTTTCGTCCATTCACACACTTCAGATAGATTCTGTACGCCGATTACTTCAACTTCATGAATCAGCCGACCTTCTTTTTCATTTATTTTCGGCAACACACAATATCGTATTCCTCTTTTTTGCGCTTCATGCACAACAGAAAGAATTCCTTCTACTTCCTGGATTCTCCCATTTAAGCCCAATTCTCCCACAAAAAGAGTTTCCTTTAATCTGTCAGTTGGTATCACTCCCAGAGCTGCCAGCACTGCCACAGCAATAGGAAGATCAAAACTACTCCCTCTCTTTCTCACATAAGCTGGAGATAGATTTATGACAATCCGCTTTGCCGGAAGCGTCACACCTAGATTTCTGATTGCTGTTCTTACGCGTTCCGAAGCTTCTCTGACTTCAGACGCCAAATAGCCCACCATATGAAACATAGGAAGTCCATTGCTTACGTCTGCTTCTACTTGAACAAATTCTGTCTGCAATCCCTGTACTGTTGCAGATAAAACTGTAAAATAACTCAATATAACTCTCCTTTGCCCTCCAGCAAAAGTATCTTTGAAATATGTTTTAGAAAAAAATGACGATCTGTCACAATGATTTGCTAAAAGAAAACCGAAATCTTCTAGAAAATGTATCATCAGCTTACCCAAATTTCTTTTCTTTGTCAAGTACAAAATGGAAAAGCACAAAAAATGATTTTGCATCATACACTATACTAATCACATTCGGAGGTATTCTACTTGAAATCATTTCCTCCGCCACTTACTGCGGAAGAAGAACAGTATTATCTGCGACAATACGCTCAGGGAGACACTGCAGCAAAAAATATCTTAATCGAACACAACCTTCGTCTTGTGACTCATATCATCAAAAAATACCAGCATTTAGGAGATGATCCCGACGATTTAATTTCTATCGGCACAATCGGCCTTATCAAAGCCATTTCTACATTTGACAGCAATAAAAACGCAAAATTGGCCACATACGCTTGTCGATGCATCGAAAATGAACTTCTGATGATGCTCCGTGGAAAAAAGAAAATAAACCGCGAAATCTCTCTTTATGACCCCATTGGCACAGATTTTGAGGGCAATGAGATTCAATTATATGATATTATTGAGTCCAATGACAAAGAACCATTCCACGATTTTTCTCTAAAAGAAGACATTTCGCTCCTTTATCAAGTACTCGACCAAGTATTAGACAGTCGTGAAAGAGAATTATTGGAACTGCGTTATGGGCTTCATCAAAAAGAGTCTTCTACGCAAAAAGAAATTGCTCAAAAGCTTGGTATTTCCCGTTCTTATGTATCCAGAATTGAGAAAAAAGCTTTGGAAAAACTTCGCCCGTATTTTAAATAAAGTTACGTAAAAAGGAGGACGAAATGTCCTCCTCATTATCCTACTGGAATCTCTACTTCCGGCTCCTTACGTCTTAAAAGATCGTATTTTTCTGCTTTTCCAGAAAGCTTCACATACAACTCCTGCTTAGAATGTGGTGCGCTCTCTTGCTCCTCTCCGTCAGCATTGACAATGCGTTCTACAACTGCCACAACATTTTCTCCGTTCGGCTTCATAATCTCAATTTCTTCACCGACAGAAAATTTATTGCGCTGAGAGATTCGTACCATACCATCTCGAATATCTTCAACAATTCCAAGATATGTGTATTCCTTGATGTAAGTATTGTTGTCATAAATCTGGGCTTCTTCATCTGGTTTTCCAAAGAAAAATCCCGTTGTAAACTGTCGATATGTGCAGTTTGAAATTTGATCCAGATACCATGGCATATTCTTCTTGTAAAGTTCTGGATCTTTCTGATAATCGTCGATTGCCTTGCGATAAGTTCTCGCAACAGTCGCTACATAAAGCGCAGTCTTCATTCGTCCTTCTACTTTCAGACTGTCAATCCCTGCATCAATTAATTCTGGTATATGTTCAATCATGCATAAATCTTTGGAATTAAAAATATAGGTTCCTCGTTCATTTTCATACACTGGAAGGTATTCCCCCGGTCTCTTTTCTTCCACCACAGCATATTTCCAGCGACATGGATGCGTACAAGCTCCGTGATTCGCATCACGCCCTGTAAAATAATTGCTAAGAAGGCATCTTCCAGAATAAGAGATACACATTGCACCATGCACGAATGTCTCAATTTCCAAATCATCTGGAATATGCTTTCTAATTTCCTTGATTTCGCGAAGCGACAACTCTCTTGCTGACACCACTCTGCTTGCACCCTGCTTATGCCAGAACAAATACGTTCCATAATTCGTATTATTTGCCTGCGTACTAATGTGTCTCTCTATCTCAGGACAAACTTCCTTCGCAATTTCGAATACTCCTGGATCTGCGATAATAAGCGCATCGGGTTTTATTTCCTTCAGCTCTTTAAAATACTCTCTTACTCCGTCAAGATCATAATTATGCGCAAGGATATTCGCTGTCACATAAACTTTTACATTGTGTGCATGTGCGAATGCAATTCCTTCCTTCATCTCTTCTCTTGTAAAATTTTTCGCCTTTGCTCTAAGCCCAAAAGCCTCTCCGCCAATATAAACTGCATCAGCGCCAAAAATAACTGCTGTTTTTAGAACTTCCAAACTACTAGCTGGAATCAATAACTCTGGATGTCTTGCCATATTTTCACCTCTTGTACTATCCTTTTCTGATACTAAGTGCCACGCCATCTCCCAGTGGAAGAATGGATGTTTCCAGTTCTGGGTGATGCTTCAATGTATATAAATATTCCCGCATACGACTGTGAATCGTCCGATCTCTTCTTTCTACCACGAATCTCGACTCTATGATTTCTCCTTCTTGAAGCACATTGTCTGAAACCAAGATTCCCTGCGGTGCCAAAAGGCGCATCACTTCAGGCAAATAAGCAATATATTGTCCTTTCGCTGCATCCATAAAAATGAAGTCATAAGAATCTTCTAAGTTCTTCATCACCTCAAGGGCATCCCCTTCTAGCAATGTGATCTGCCGTTCTTTTCCCGCTCTCCTAAAATTCTCACGGGCAATCGGTATACGTTTTTCATAATTTTCAATTGTTGTAATCTGAC
The DNA here is from genome assembly GCA_964646135.1 of uncultured Coprococcus sp. Taxonomy (GTDB): domain Bacteria; phylum Bacillota; class Clostridia; order Lachnospirales; family Lachnospiraceae; genus Allocoprococcus. The sequence goes on from CAZYCT010000010.1 coordinate 6,998, forward strand.
ATTCTTCCGACACATACTCGCTCATCAAAATTGCGGAAAAGCCCACTGCTGTCCCAACTTCTAAAATCTTGAGTGGCCGCTTCATAAGCAACAGCACTTTCAAAAAACTTTGCATTTCTTTGCGAATGATCGGTACATATGTTTCTAACGCCTCTTTTTCAATCTGTTCCAATATTTCACTGTTTTCTGTTTCTAACGAATGTAAATATGCTACTAAGCGTTCTTCTACTATCATGTTTCATTTTATCCTTACACATATAATGGCGCAGGCAAATTTGCCGATTCACCTGCGCCGTCTTTTTCTCTTAAACATCCATAATGATTGGTAAAATCATCGGTTTTCTCTTTGTCTTCTTCCAAATAAAATCATTCAATGTATCTTTAATTACACTCTTGATTCTGCTCCAGTCTACATATCTTCCTGAGAGGCACTTGTTCACCGCCTCTGTCACAACCTCACGAGCTTCTTCCATCAACATTTCAGATTCTCTAACATATACAAAACCTCTGGTTACAATATCTGGTCCTGCAAGCAGCGTGTTACTTCCGCGTTCTAATGTCAGCACAACGATCAGAATTCCATCTTCAGCCAGATGCTGACGGTCACGAAGTACGATATTTCCAACGTCACCTACTCCAAGTCCATCAACCAGAACTTCACCTGTCTGCACTTTATCTACAATTTCTGCACTTTCACTGTCTAATTCCAGCACGTCACCTGAATTCATAATGAAAATATTCTCATCTGGAATACCTAACTGTCTTGCAATACCTGCATTCATCTTTCTGTGACGAATCTCACCGTGTACAGGAATCGCATATTTCGGTTTTACCAAAGAATACATCAGCTTCAATTCTTCTTGACAGGCATGACCAGACACATGTGCATCCTGGAAAATAACTTCTGCACCTTTCTCTAACAATGCATTGATAACATGTGTAACCGATTTTTCATTTCCCGGAATCGGACTTGAACTGAAAATAATCAAATCCGATGGCTCAATACTGATCTTGCGGTGAATACCTGTCGACATTCTAGAAAGAGCAGCCATGGACTCACCCTGACTTCCAGTTGTAATAATTGTTGTATGTTCTGGAAGATAATTTTTAAGCTGATCCACTTCAATCAACGTATTTTCCGGTACCTGCAGATATCCCAACTCTGCAGCAACCGAAATGATATTGACCATGCTTCGTCCTTCTACCACTACTTTTCGTCCATACTTGTAAGATGTATTGATAATCTGCTGCACACGGTCCACATTCGATGCAAATGTTGCCACAATAATCCTGCGATTTTTGTGTTCTGCGAATAAACGGTCAAACGTCACGCCCACCGTCTTCTCTGACTGTGTAAAACCTGTGCGCACCGCATTCGTACTGTCTGACATCAAAGCCAGTACGCCTTTCTTTCCGATTTCTGCAAATCTCTGCAAATCAATAGCATCTCCATACACCGGTGTGTAATCCACTTTAAAGTCACCTGTATGAATAACCGTCCCTACCGGCGAATAAATAGCCAGCGCTGAGGCATCCTGAATACTGTGATTTGTCTTAATAAACTCAATCCGGAACTTTCCAAGATTGATTGATTGTCCATGTTTCACTACTTTACGTTTAGTTGAACGCAAAAGATTATGTTCCGTCAGCTTCTTATCGATGATTCCCATGGTCAATTTTGTCGTATAAATCGGCACATTCATCATCTTAAGAACATATGGCAATCCTCCGATATGATCCTCGTGTCCGTGGGTGATAACAAAACCTTTCACCTTCTCAACGTGATCTTTCAGATAAGTAATATCGGGAAGGACCAAATCCACCCCGGGCATATCCTCGTCCGGAAATGCCAATCCGCAATCCACTACAATAATACTGTCCTCGTATTCAAAAGCAGTGATATTCATTCCAATCTTTTCCAGGCCGCCAAGAGGAATGATTCTAAGCTTTGAATTACTTGTTTCTTTCAAAATTACACCTCCACTATTCAATTTTTCTTCCGTACCGTTATCCTTTATCGTAAAATGAGGAGCTAAGAGCAGCTCCCACACTTATGCCTGCAATGTGTCTACATTTCTATGTCCACATCTTCCAGCAATTCTTCAAACACTTTGAGAAGCGCTTCTAATTCCACTTCATCTTCTACAATCTCATATACACTTTCTGTGTCTTCTGCTTCACTTAAATCCTTCATAATCAGACATTCTGCATCATCATCGTCTGAGTCAGCAACAAGAATATAAGATACTCCGTTAACCTTCGTCTGTTCAAGGATATAAAATTCTACTACTTCATCATCAAATGTAAAAACCAATTTTTCATTCTTCATCTTATCACCTGCATATTCACCGTTATTCTCACTACGAACGGGAATCTAAATAGCTTTGCAAAATAAAAACAGCTGCAATTTGGTCAATCACTTGCTTGCGGTTCTCTCGTCTGACACCGGCCTCAATCAGCGTGCGCTCTGCAGATACTGTTGTAAGGCGCTCGTCCCACATTACAACTTCAATCCCCGTTCTTCTTTGAAGCATCTGACCAAATTCCATCGCTTTTTCTGCGCGTTCTCCAATCTCATTATTCATATGCTTTGGCAGACCGATCACAAACGTCTCCACTTCATACTCTTTCGCAAGCGCCTCCACTCTTGCCAATGTCTGGCGAAGCTTGTTCTCAGCCTTTCGTTCCACCGTCTCTATAGCCTGTGCTGTAATACCAAGAGGGTCACTCACTGCTACCCCCACAGTCTTTGTCCCGTAGTCCAATCCCATGATCCGCATAACTAGTATTCCTGCAATTCGTGCGCAATATACGCTTTTAATAACTCTTCTACGATCTCATCGCGCTCTACTTTCATCACGAGACTTCTCGCTCCGTTAAAACTCGTAATATATGTAGGATCACCTGACATGATGTATCCAACAATCTGGTTTACTGGATTATAGCCCTTTTCTTTCAAAGCATTATATACAATTTCCAAAATATCTTTCGCCTGAATCTGTGGTCCAGCTTCCACTTTGAAAAATTGTGTACTTGTAATATCTCTCATCTTACGACCTCCAATACTTCCTTTCTATTTTAATATAATACGTCAAATAATTCAATGTATAATTTGACTTTTGTCCATGAGTGAAACCGTCTTCACCTGATTCAGCCACGCACTTTCATCACCATTTTGGCACGGTTCAATCACACGCAAGTATTCTTTCGTGTGACCTACCGCATACTTTTGTCCATCTTTCTCAATAATCTCTTCAAATAAGACCTCTACCTCTTGTCCCAGCCACAGTTCTTCATATTTGCTCTGTTTTCTTTGATTTAATTCCAGCATAATATTACTTCTTCTTGTCTTTTCCTGCTCATCCACCTGATTCGGCATATCTGCTGCTTTGGTCCCCTGTCGTATCGAGTACTTAAAAATATGTGTCTCGTAAAAATTAATCTTATCCACAAAAGCCTTTGACTGTTCAAATTCTTCCTCTGTCTCTCCTGCAAATCCTACAATTACATCTGTAGTAAGTGCTGGATTTTGAAAATACTTCCTCAAAATATGGCATTTTTCTTCATATTCAGCTGCATCATATCTTCGGTTCATTCTCTTTAATGTCTGATCACATCCACTTTGCAGCGACAGATGAAAATGTGCACAGACTTTCGGCAATTTTGACAGTGTCTCGGCAAATTCTTCCGTAATAATGCGTGGTTCCAGTGAACCGAGACGAATGCGCTCGATTCCTTCTACTTCGTGAACTGCTTGAATCAAAGAAAGTAAATCTTCTTTCTGTATTCCATTTTCCTTAAAATCTATCCCATAAGAGCTCAAATGAATCCCTGTAAGCACAATCTCTTTGTATCCATTGGCTGCCAATGTTCTTACTTCATTCACCACATCTTCCTTTTCTCTGCTTCGCACTCTTCCCCTCGCATATGGAATAATACAATATGTACAGAATTGATTGCAGCCATCTTGTACTTTCAGATATGCTCTCGTGTGCTCTGCTGCTTTCGACAGGTGCAGATATTCGTACTCCTTCGTATGATTGATATCAATCACTTCTTGTATCTGCTTTTCAGGATGCTCCTTGAAATATCGTTCTAATATCTCTACTAAATTGATCTTCTTGTTATTTCCAATTACAATATCAATTCCTTCTTCTTGCTTGCCCGCATTTCCGAGTGCTTGTACGTAACAGCCCGCCGCTACAATTACCGCATTCGGATTCTGCTTGCGCGCCCGGTGAATCATCTGTCTTGATTTACGGTCTGCCATATTTGTGACAGAGCAAGTATTTATAATATAAATGTCCGCTTCATCATGAAATGGAACAATCTCATATCCATTCTTTTCCAAAAGTTCCTGCATCGCTTCTGTCTCATACGCATTCACTTTGCATCCCAAATTGTGTAATGCTGCTCGCATACTCCTTCTCTCCTTCTCCATTTTCCACTTGAAATCCATCCTGCTGTTTGTTCCTTGACTTTTATTATCAAAAACTTTAATATAAGAGTAAATAAAGAGTAAGGGAGGACAGTCTGATGAAAACAGTTCAAATTTCTTTAAATTCTATCGATAAAGTTAAATCATTCGTTAATCTTATTGCAAAATTTGATTTTGACTTTGATTTGGTATCCGGAAGATATGTGATCGACGCGAAATCAATCATGGGAATCTTCAGCTTAGATTTATCCAAACCAATCACATTAAACATTCATGCTGATGACACTGCTGCTGCAGATGTTCTTGCAGCGATTCAACCATATTTAGCATAAATCCTTGATTGAAAATGGGGGACACGAGAGTGTTCCCCATTCTTTGTCCTATTTTACAATAATTGTTTCTACTGTATCAATTGCCTGCTGGAACAATTCATCAATCTTCTCATTCAATCGTTCTTCTGATTTACGAATAACACCTACATTTGGTTTTGTAACCGGGTGTTTTGCCACAAAAATCGTGCAGCAGTCTTCGTAAGGCAAAATAGATGTCTCGTATGTATTAATCTTTTCTGCAATCTCTACGATTTCCTGTTTATCAAATCCAATCAGTGGGCGATATACTGGAAGTGTGCAGGCATCGTTGGTCGCCATCAAGCTGTGCATGGTCTGGCTAGCCACCTGACCAATACTTTCGCCTGTAATCAATCCCAGACAATCATCCTGTTTTGCAAAATGCTCCGCAATTCGCATCATGTAACGGCGCATAATGATTGTCAACTCATCATGTGGACACTTTTCATAAATATACAACTGAATATCTGTAAAATTCACTACATGAAGCTTAATCGGTCCTGTATATTTTGAGACAAGCTTCGCAAGATCGACAACTTTCTGTTTTGCACGCTCGCTAGTATACGGTGGTGCGTGGAAATAGGTTGCTTCAATTCCAACACCGCGCTTCGATACCATATACCCTGCTACCGGACTATCGATTCCTCCTGAAAGAAGGAGCATCGCTTTTCCGTTAGTACCAACCGGCATTCCACCTGGTCCTTTGATTGTCTCAGAATAAATATAAACATCTTCTCTGATTTCTACACGAAGCAGTACATCTGGTTCATGCACATTTACACGAATCTCAGGAAAGGCATCTAAGATTGCCTCTCCAAGGTCGCAATTAATCTCCATAGATTTCTTCGGATAACTCTTCTTTGCACGGCGAGACTCTACTTTAAATGTGATATTTTTGTCTGGATACATCTCATCCATATATGCCACAACATCTTTTTTAAGTTGTTCAAATCCTTGATCCTCTACGCGGACTACTGGACAAATTCCCACGATACCAAATACGCGTTTCAGCGCCTCTGTCACTTCATCACAGTCGTAGTAGCCTTCACAATCTACATATACTCTGGCCTGTGATTTGTACACGTGAAATTCTCCTTCTACATCTTTCAGTGCAAATTTCACCTGTCTTACCAAGGCATCTTCAAACAGATATCGGTTTTTCCCTTTAATACCAATCTCACCATATTTAATCAAATAAGTCTGAAACTTCATATTTTCCTCCTAATGACGTGTGTACTTTCTAAGTGCCGGTACACAAGTGTATAATATTTCTAATGTATATGCAATCTCTTCTTCCGTGGTAAATTCTGACATACTAAAACGCAAGGTTGAGTCCAAATATTCCTTTTCGGCTCCTATGCTCTTTAAAACACCACTCACAGCTGGATGGTTCGAAGAACACGCGGAACCTGCGGAAACGTAAATCCCTTTTTCTTCTAAAGTGTGAAGCAATACCTCACTTCTAATTCCAGCAAATCCTACGCTGATAATATGAGGCGCATTCTTTTCATCCAAATATCCATGAATCTTAGTTCCTTCTATCTGCTTTACGCCTTCTATAAATTGACGTCTGAGCTGATACATATGCGCAATTTTCTGGTCGAAATCTGTATAAATCTCCTTCGCTGCTCTGGCAATTCCTGCAATACCCGGCACATTTTCTGTTCCAGAACGCACATTTTTCTGCTGTTCTCCACCGAACAGAATTGGTTTTATCTTTACCTTCTCATTTATATAGAGGAAACCGCTTCCTTTCGGTCCATGAATCTTATGTCCACTTACAGACATAAGATCGATTCCTTCTTTTTTAGGAAAAATGCGATATTTTCCAAATCCTTGAACCGCATCCACATGGAACAAGATATTTTTGTTGTAAGCTTTCACGATATTTGCTGCTTCTTTGATTGGCTGTACCGCACCAATCTCATTGTTCACATACATCATGGATACTAAAATCGTCTCTTCACAAAGTGCCTCTTTAAGCGCTTCTAACTTTACCTGCCCATATTCATCAACTGGAAGGTATGTCACTTTGTAGCCCTCTTCTTCCTCCAAATAACGCATCGTATTTAAAATAGCCGAATGTTCCACTACCGTGGTGATCAAATGTTTTCCTGCCCTATGATTGGCTCTTGCACAACCAATCAGTGCCAGATTATCACTTTCTGTTCCTCCCGAAGTAAAGTAAATTTCTTTCTCCTGCACCTTCAACAAACGCGCCAATATTTCTTTCGCCTCGCGCACATATTTCTCTGCCTCTACGCCCTTTGTGTGCATAGAAGATGGATTGCCATAATCTGTACGCATCACTTTCGCAACAACATCACAGACACTGTCATATACTCTAGTCGTCGCTGAGTTGTCCAAATAAACTTCCATTTTTTCCTACCCTTCTAACTGGAACATTAGTACAGACAGCATCGTAAGTCCAGCTGTCTCTGTGCGAAGGATTCTTCTTCCTAGTGTCACTGGAGCGGCGCCGCTTCTGATTGCCAGGTCAACTTCTTCCCGTTCAAATCCGCCTTCTGGACCAATAAAAATTCCCACTGACTGTCCTTTTTGAATTCCAGCAATAATCTGTTTTGTCTCTTCTATCTTATCCGCAAGCTCATATGGCACAAGCACCACATCCAGCTCCCTTGCCTTTTCCAGCGCCTGCTCGTACGCAAGAACTTCTGTCACTTTCGGAATAATACTTCTTCCCGCTTGCTTTGCAGCACTTTCGGAAATGCTGTTCCAGCGCTCCACTTTCTTGACTGCTTTCTTCGCATCTAGCTTTACAACACACCGTTTCATAGAGACTGGAACGACCTCATACACTCCTAATTCTACTGCCTTCTGGACAATCCACTCCATCTTATCATTCTTAGGAAGCCCCTGAAACAGGTAAAGTTTGGACTCCAATTCGGTGTCTGCCTGCTTTTTCTCTACAATTGTTAGTATGACCCTTTCTGGCTCAAAACTTGCGATTTCACACAAATATTTCAAATTGTTCCCATCACTGATTTCCACCTGTTCACCAAGCTTCATTCTGAGAACATTCTTCATATGATTTACATCCTGTCCTTCTATATATATTTCTGTGTCATTCACCTGCTCTGGTGTCACAAAAAAATGCTGCATGCTGCCTCTCCTTCTTAATTCTTGCGTGCTGTCACAGAAACCCATTCTCCTTGATGCGTCACTTCAAGTACTTCCAATCCTGCCGCCTTCACTGCATTTACGACTGTCTCTTCCTTGTCCTCAATGATACCGCTTGTAATATAAACAGCTCCTTTTTTCATCTGATTTACAATTACAGGAGTTAACGGAACCAAAACTTCTGCCAGAATATTGGCTACAACTATATCGTATTTCTCATAGCCCACTTTGTCTTGCACTGCTTTATTGTCAATAATATTTCCAATCATAACTTCATATCTGTCTTCTGATATATGATTGACTTCCATATTCTCGTGAGTTGCATCGATTGCGCATGGGTCCAGATCTGTACCCACAGAATATTTTGCACCCATCATAAGTGCAATCATTCCCAAGATACCGCTTCCACAGCCCACGTCAAGAATCACTGTATCTTCCTGTACATATTTTTTCAATTGACGAATACAAAGCTGTGTTGTCTCATGCTTTCCTGTTCCAAAAGCTGTGCCTGGATCAATATGTACCACCATTCGTCCTTCATCTTCTGGTTTTATCTCTTCCCAAGAAGGGATAACTAAGATGTCATCAATGTAGAATTGATGGAAATACTGTTTCCAATTGTTCACCCAGTCCACATCTTCTGTCTGCGACTCTTCAATCTCACCGCTACCTACCTCTACATAAGAACGCATGTCCTCCAATTCTGCTCTTACATTCGCAAGTACAGCTTCTTTGTCACAATCTTCTTCCAGATAAAAACTGATATAAGCAACCCCGTCATCCACATCAATTTCCGGAAGAATGTCAACAAACATCTGCTCTTTTTCTGCCTGTGTCATAGGCACTTTATCTTCTACTTCAATTCCCTGGATTCCCAGATCCATAAGCATACTGCTGATAATATCCTCAGCTTCTGCTGTTGTTTTTAATCTAAATTTATTCCATTTCATGATTGTAAACCCTCCAAATACATTACATTTCAGTATATCAATTTCCTTAATAAAGTGCAATCAAAACTATTGTTTTCCGAGCAGATAATCGATAAACTGCTGCGCTGTTCTTCCAGATAGTCCACCGTGACTTAGCTCCCATTTGTTTGCTTCTAAAAGCAGCTCCTCCTCTGGCATCTGTACTTCGTTTCTCGTCGCCAAAGCCTTAACAATCCGCTGAAATTCCTTCTTCTCTGGTCTTCCAAAATATATCGTCACTCCGAACCTTGCCACCAGCGAAAGTTTTTCTTGAACAGTATCGTTCGTATGAAGCTCCTCATCGCGGTCTTCCTTATCGCGAAATGTTTCCCGGATCAAATGACGTCGATTTGAGGTTGCATAAATCAAAATATTGTCTGGTTTTTTCTCTAATCCGCCTTCTATGACCGCTTTCAAATATTTGTATTCAATTTCAAACTCTTCGAATGAAAGATCATCCATGTAAATAATAAATTTGTAATTTCGATTCTTTATCTGAGCAATCACATCGTTCAAATTTTGAAATTGATGCTTGTACACTTCAATCATGCGAAGACCTCGGTCATAATACTGATTCAAAATTGCCTTGATGGATGATGATTTGCCAGTTCCCGCGTCTCCGAATAAAAGACAATTGTTCGCCCTTCTGCCGCTGACAAATGCTTCCGTGTTATCAATCAATTTCTGTTTTGCCATCTCATATCCTACCAAATCATCCAAATGCACATCTGCAATTTTAGTAATCGGTACAATTTGCACTTCTTCATTGCGCTCTTCTACTCGAAAAGCCTTGTGAAGCCCGAATTTTCCTACTCCAAACTCTCTGTAGAATTCTGTGACAATCTGCTGAAATTCACAGGCATCTGATGCCCCCTCTAATCTTTTGCACAATTCGCCCATACGCGCTTGAATCCGTTGATTGTAAACAATCCCAAGTCCCCCTTCTTGATGATATTCTTCCAGGATCTTCAAAACATCTACGTGGAACTTTTCCTTCAATTTTCCCAAGTCATAATCAAACAATTCTTTCAAAACGGTAAAATCATAATGCGCCGCCTCTTGAATCGTTCCTTCGATTCCTCCATTTATCTCGCAGGATGTGCTGTAAACATTTTCATCATTGATTAATAAAAATGTCAGATAACCATGCCATAGATTCCCTTCTAGTCCATAGCGGACAGCCAGTTCAATCAACCGATGCATCACAGAAAATAAAGTTTCTTGCATTCTTTCAAGACACATATCGTCCTTTTCACTATGTTCCATCAAAAAGACCATATCCCGCAAGATATCATTTTTTCCCATATTCCGATATAAAATCAGTTCATTCACTCTCATGCTACTTTCTCCTAATAATTCCCCAAGATCTTCAAATTTAACGCCTCTTTCTGCAGCCCTTTCAGTGCATTTTTCACAGCTGTATCAGCAAGGCTTCCATCAATATCTACAAAAAATCGATACTCAAAACTTCTTCCCTCAACCGGTCGGGATTCTATCTTTGTCATATTCAGATTGTGATTGATAAAGTGCGCCAGCACATGGTACAAAGAACCACTTTCGTGAGGAACCTCAAAACAAATGCTGATTTTACTCGAACCTTTCAAGAAAATCCTTTTATTTGTCACGATTACAAATCTTGTGGAATTGTCTTCTTCAAAATTAATTTTTCTCGCAAGAATCTTTAATCCATATAAATTAGCAGCATATTCACTGCACACTGCCGCCTGTGCAATATTCTGCTCTTCCAACACTTTTTTTGCTGCAATCGCTGTATTTGTCACACTAAGTTGCTGCCAATTGCTATGCGCATCCAGATATTTCGCCGACTGCATCAATCCTTGGGGATGGGAATAGACTCTTTCTATATCTTCGAGGGTCGCCTCTTTTAATCCCGCCAGCATGTGTTCGACCGGAAGAATCACTTCTCCTACAATATAATTCTCAAATTCCACAAGAAGATCATATACCTGAACTACCGCTCCAGCAGATGAATTTTCGATTGGAAGTACAGCATAATCGGCCTCTCCTTTTTCAATGGTTTCCATCGCTTCACGAAATGTAGAAACATGAAAATTATTGGATTCCTTTCCAAAATACTGTTCCATTGCGGCCTGGCTGTACGCCCCTTCCACACCTTGAAATACAATCTTCACATCATCTGTCTTCAGATAGTCTTTCTCTTGAAATTGCTCTACTTCATTCCATACATTCATGCCGTTTCCCCTTCTACCCAATAAAACTATTTATGCTCATTATACTTTTCTAAAAAGAACGCGTCAACTATTCACTTTTCTGGTTGAAATAAAAAATGTTTTGATATATTATAGATAAGAATATTAGGACAGGGTCTTTGGACACTGTAAATTACATCATGACAATTTAAAGGAGGTCCTCACTATGAGACATTTAATGAGCCCTTTAGATTTCTCCGTTGAAGAACTTGATACTCTCATGGATCTTGCGGCAGATATCGAAGCAAACCGAGCAAAATATGCGCATGCCTGCGATGGCAAAACTCTTGCTACTCTTTTCTATGAGCCAAGCACACGAACACGTTTAAGCCATGAAGCAGCAATGCTGAATCTCGGTGGAAATATCATGGGATTCTCATCTGCTGATTCAAGTTCATCGAAAAAAGGTGAAAGTGTTTCAGATACAATTCGTACTGTTTCATGCTATGCTGATATCTGTGCTATGCGTCACCCTAAAGAAGGTGCTCCAATGGTAGCAAGCCAGCGTTCCACAATTCCTGTAATCAATGCCGGTGACGGTGGTCATCAACATCCAACTCAGACTTTAACTGATCTACTTACCATTCGTTCTTTAAAAGGACGTCTTAACAACTTAAAAATTGGTCTTTGCGGTGACTTAAAATTCGGTCGTACCGTACATTCTCTTATTAGTGCCCTTGTTCGTTATGAAAATATTGAATTTATATTAATTTCTCCAGAAGAACTGCGTCTTCCTGACTATGTAAGAGTAGATGTACTCGATAAATCAGGTGTTCCATACAAAGAGGTTGTTCGTCTCGAGGAAGCATTGCCAGAACTTGACGTATTATATATGACTCGCGTACAGAAGGAACGTTTCTTCAACGAAGAAGATTATATTCGAATGAAAGATTTCTATATCCTGGACAAACAGAAAATGGAATTAGCTCCTGAAGACATGATTGTCCTCCATCCACTTCCTCGTGTGAATGAAATCTCAGTAGAAATTGACGATGACCCAAGAGCCGCTTATTTCAAACAAGTTCAATATGGTGTATACGCCCGCATGGCTTTGATTTTGACACTACTCGACATTCACGTAGATTAGGAGACTGAAAATGGTAGAAAATATCTTAAACATTGGAAAAATTAATGAAGGTTTCGTTTTAGATCATATCGAAGCTGGAAAGAGTATGGAACTCTATAAATACTTGAAACTGGACAAACTGGACTGCTGTGTCGCCATCATCAAGAACGCCCATAGCAGTAAACAAGGAAAGAAAGACATCATCAAAATCGAATGTCCAATCGACATTATCGATTTGGACGTGCTTGGGTTCATCGACCACACAATCACAGTAAATATCATCTCTGATGGCAAAGTGGTAGATAAGAAAAAATTGTCACTGCCAAAAGAAATCAAGAATGTTGTAAAATGCAAAAATCCTCGTTGCATCACATCAGTAGAACAAGAACTTGACCATATCTTTGTCCTCACAGACGAAGAAGATGCTGTTTACCGTTGCAAATATTGTGAAGAAAAATACCACAGATAATTGTTCTATCTTCTCAGTGTAGAAAACAGGAAGGGAATAAAGAGCGTACGCCTCTTTATTCCCTTATTTTTTACTCTACATATAAATCTCTTTAAGGCAAGCAAGACGATAAGCCGGGTTATGTCGTGAATGTTCATCTATCCAGATCTACTGTCGCCAGCAGATTCAAGCGACCTACCTAAAGCGTGACGGGCAGCCACATTACTTTCTTCCGGTCTTGCTTCGAATGGGGTTTACATGTGCCCCATCTGTTACCAGATGGGCGGTAGTCTCTTACACTGCCTTTCCACCCTTACCCACAATGTAGGCGGTTTATTTCTGTTGCACTTTCCTTGGAGTCACCTCCACCGGACGTTATCCGGCATCCTGCCCTGTGAAGCCCGGACTTTCCTCACCTGCGGCCTTTCGGCACTTGCAGCCGCGAACATTTGTCTTACTTGCCTCAAATACTTTAACATATTTTATTTTTTTTGTAAACCTGCATCTTTCACTTGTTTTAAGTAACCCCAGACAAGCACAAACGAAAAAGCTACCACCAACATAGACGCATAGTTTCCGATTTTACTCTTATCTCCTGTAGGCGGAACATCTCCAGATGGCCAAGGAGAATGCTTGGGAATCACTTCCACTTCATACATCATCTTTTTTTCTATCACATTCCACGATGGAATCGACAAAAGTGATGGAACAATCCTTTCATAGGAATCCGTATCCGAAACATAAATAAGATATACTCCCACCGGCACACCATCAACTACAGCCACACCCTCCTGATTCGTATACACCGTAATTTCTGGCTCTTTCGTCTTTTTAAGAAACTGTGACGCTGCCTTTTCTATCGCCTCAGCATTTTCCATCTGGTTCAAATCAACTTCTACGCTCTGGTATGCTTCTTTCAACTCAAATATTCCATTCTTTACATCTGCCACCTTCACAAGTGACATTGCCACATGCTCTTTTGATACATTCTCCACATCGTCCAATCGAATTGTAATACTTCCTAATTGTTCCGATTCATATGGATAAAGTATGGAGTCACCTGCTAAAACAGGATGCGAGAACAAAATCGTCGACAAAATAATCAACACAGCGGAATATAGGTATTTCATTTTCGACACACGCTCCTTCTGTTTCTTCTTTTTTCCAACCTTTTTTCATTCAACATTGTCCTGACACCCCACAAAAGAAATCCAAAAGGTAAGCCCGCAAAAAACAATTCTCGAAAAGACATAACTTCTTTAGAAATGGCCTGATACTCCTTTTCCACATACTGCACTCTTTCACCTGTCACAAGCAAACGATGTGTATTTAATCCATACGGCGTACATGTCACCAACGTCACCAGGTCCTTTCCCTTCACAATCGCTAGTTTCTCAACATTCTCTGGTTCAATCACTTCTATTTCACTCACCTGATATGCCAATGTCTTATCCAAAACTTTCAAAAAAAACAGATCTCCTTCCTCCAGCTCATCCAACCTCGTAAATAGCTTTGAGTTCGGAAGACCTCTGTGCCCAGAAAGTACCGCTCTGGTATTTTCTCCTCCCACGGGAAAGCTAGTTCCTTCTACATGCCCGATTCCTTTTGACAATACCTCATCTGTTGTCCCGTGATAAATAGGAAGATTGACATCAATTTGAGGAATTTCTATGCTTCCCATAATTCCTGTTCCAGTCAAATTCAATGTATTTTCATACATCTTGCTATCTAGCAATTGAATTGATCCATTTTCAATAACTCCATCTTTTGCCTGAAATAAAATACGATTGTATTTATTTACAGCCTCTTCTTCCGCTTCCAAATCCCAGGAATTATGTTCTTCCAGACTTTTTTCATAAGTTGTCACTGTATTTTTCAAAAATTTCTGTTCTACTGCGCTGCTTGCTAATGGGTAAAAACAAATTCCAAATCCAAGTAGAAATAATACTGTCTTCAGTATTTTCGCCACTATCTATCAGCCCTTCTCTTTTTCGTTGGAATCATTTTCGCCACAAGCATAATTCCTGCACCTGTAATCAGTAGTACAATCATTCCATTCGATCCTGTAACCGGAAGTTTTGCTCCGACCTGATTGATGACAGTAAGATTTCCAGCTCCTTCTGTGCTATCTGATTCAAGCTGATCTTCGTTCGCCTCAAACATGCCATTCAAAAATCGCTTGATGTAGGCTGAATACTCTAAGTTCTGAAGCGTTTTTTCTGTTGCTCCGTCTCCTTTAACATAGGAATTTCGGTCAGATGTAAATGTTGGACTTACTTCAAGTACAATCGGATCTTTTATCACACGATAGCCATCTGGTGCCTTTGTCTCTTTCAAATAATACGTTCCTTGATCCAAACCATAGATAATAAACGTTCCATCGGATTCGGAAGACATTTCTACTGCACTAGACGGTGCTGTATTTCCTGCCGTATCTCTGTTCATTACATGATAGCCATTTGCCGTTTTCTTCACATAAACTTCTTTTTCACATTCTGCATCTGAATAAAGACGGAACTTGGCATTTTCTAACGGGAGATCATGATTATTCGTCTTTAATACATTTAATTTATATGTGAAGCACACAACAGTATCCCACGGTGTGAAACCTGTTTTTCCCTCTCCTGTTCCGTCTGGATCATTTGAAAATTCCAATCTTACATCATTTTCAAACCCTGGTCTTCCTGTGTCGTCTGCCGCAAGATCGTTTAACACTGCATTGTATGTCAAGGTTACTTTCTGTCCATAGGTATTATGTCCTAACGTGTCAATCTGATTAAATTCCCTGTCTACAATTTCTTTGAGATCTGAAATTATAACGCCAAATGTCTCTCCATCAGCCTGCTCGGTAACTGTAAATTCTCCTGCTTTTAAACTATAATTCTTTGTCCCGTCCGAAATGGTAATCTCTACACTATTTTTTTGAAAAGACAAAGCCTTATCCATCACATCGTGCCATGCATAATAATAAGTGTCATATCCATTCATATTTGGCACATTGGACTCGAATTTATACGGAACCATCTGTCCAATTTCATAATCTCCAATATCATTCCACCCTTCATTTCCAATTTGATCACGGTGATCATCTTCTTGTATTTTTTTAATCACGGATGGATAGTCGGATTTTACGTTCATCTTGGTATCTGGATTTGCCGTGTTTACCATGCACAGTGAGCTCGCTGAATGGGTTCCACTATTATCGGAAACCTCATCTACGAGATAATAACCATAATCGAGTCCATCCAATTGAATGCTATTCTCTTCGTTCACAGATGTCACAGTCACCAGATCTGCTGTATTTCCTAAGCGCAGCATCTCATCTCGCAAATCTTCCACAAAATATCGAAAATCCGAATAATTTCCCTCTAGCTTCTGCTCGGCATTCGCTCCTTCTACCACATTCATATTCAGGCTCTGCACATAATCTATCACTTCATATTCTGTAACTTCGGATGCTTTTTTTGAAAGTGCCTTTCCTACTACATTGCACAGTGCTTCTCTATATTCTGCGTGAATGGTATACTGTACAGATTCACCGGACACTGAATTTTGAGCATCAAATAATTTATATAGATTGAATTTTTTTCCTATTAGTGACTGTCCTTCATTTCCGTGAATCGTGATACTTGCTGTTCCCCTGCCAAAATGAACGACACCTTCCATTGTGCTTGCCTCTGCCGCCCTGACTGGGAACACTGTACATGTATAGGAAACTACACCTGAACAAGCTGTCAAAAAAGCCATTAGGCCAATTAAAATTCTTTTTTTCATACCTTACTCCTTAATTTTTATACTTTTTCTTTTCATTTGCTACCGTTGCCGCTAAAATGCTTCCACAAAAACAAGATATAAGAATCATCTTTGTCGATCCCGTCTCTGGCAGCACAATCTCTTTTTCGTGCGAAACTGGAAATACATAGATATAGTAAATGGGTGATTTTGACTGAATACTTGTAATCCAATTTCCGGATGGATTTTTAGATGAATTCCAGAAAACATTTTCACTTGATGTATCCCCCCAGAAAAATCCCATATGACAGTCATCATCTTTCCTGCTCCAGTCTGGCTCAAAATAAATAATATCGCCTTTTTGAAGCACGCCACTTTCCAGCATTTCAGAAATGCTTGTAAATCGATAGGATTTAATATGATTTGCATCTACGAAGTCATTCCAATTGGACGCATTGGCATACCATCCAATCAGACGATTGGAGATTTTCGTAAGATCTGCACCATTGTTGCGCAAGACACTTCCGACAAATCCCACACAGTTCAATCCACAAGTACTACCATCTGCTCCTTCTCCATTGGGCACCAGATTACTCTCTACACGATTCATATTCCCATAATACGGCGTCGATAGGTAATAGGTACTATAACGTCCCTCTTCATCTGGAGCATATTGTTCCAGATATTGGGCAATATTTCCTGTCGCGCCTAAGTAACGATCAATTGTAATATCTGAATCTGGATTCGGGTCATAGACTCTATAAACTTCTGGCGACATAAATCCTTCTAATGTGACAATAAGAAATGCATAAGGACATGTATCGGAATACTCATATCCTTCTGGAAGAAGAGCTTCAAAAACATAGGCATCTGATTCCTCACATTCATAATCACATTCACACATCCATGTGACTGGAATCGTCTCCCTATTTCCGTCAGACAGCACAACATTTAGTTCTAACGGAAACTGTTTTTCAAGTTCTTCTAAAGAAATTTTTTCTGCAAGTGAAACGATTTGCTGTGAATCCACAACCTCACTTATCACTTTTCCTACTATTTTGTCAGACGTTTCTTCCGCGTGCACGCTTAACATTTGGGCTCCTGAAACCACGAGCATGAGTACACACACAAACGCTGCAATCCTGGGTTTTAACCTGTTTCTAATTTCATTTTTCCTCCTCCTTGGCTGATATTTACCGGGTAAGGCACATTATAAACAAACACAGAAATTCATTTCAACCTTTCGAGATTCTTAGTTATTTTTCGAGGAAATCAGTTGTTTTTCGCAAAAAAAGTGCCCAGAATAACTATATATCCCAAGCACTTCTCTTTTCCTATTTTTTATTTAACTGTAGCTGCACATTGATTCCCACTGGATTCAATACAATTCCTCTCGCATTCGGCGCCAATACTTTTAATAGATTATTTGCCTCCGCAACACCAACCTTAAACTTCTCCTCTTTATGTAAGGTACAAAACTTTTGATATTCATAGGTGTCCGTAAAAATAGGCTGAAACAAATCCTCATTTTTTTCTTTCAAAAGTACCAGACTGTTATCCGCCTCTCTTCCCACAATGAGAAATCTTCCCTTCTGGAAATGATTTAACATTTCTTCATACAATTCTTTGAGGCTTTCTTTATCTAAATCAGCCGGCTGACGCCTTAATTCCTGCATATAATACGCCGCCGTCAGATGTAGTTCTGGATTTTCAATAATCACTTTTCCATTTGGCAGAGCATTGGTATTTGGTCTATTGACAAGCTCTTGTAGTTGAACCGCAAGCGCTCCTTCCATCCCCCGATCGATCACCACGCAATTGACCCCTAATGGAAAGAGATTTACAAAAAATGGAAGAATTGCACTTTTTTCCAACTTTATGATTTTCACTGGAATCTTCTTTTCTATTAATTTCTTTTCTTCTCGCTTCGCATGTTCTTCCTTATGATAAACAAAAATTTGATCATCATATGTTTCTCCATCACATTCAATATATGGCATTTTGGTACATAATGAAATCATTGCATAAACAGATTCTGCCTTCTGTAATTTTAAAATTGCCTGTCTTACTCTTTCTGTCATCTCGTCGTACTCCTATATAAACATTGTCGTATAAACTTGAAAATTATCAAATCCTGCCTTTTATTATACAAAATTTTTTCCAATATGTATATAGGCTCTCATCTCTGTGAAAGCCCTTCATTTCTAATTTATTTTTACGCTTAAATAGCTCCTTCCAGATATTGTACGATTCATACAGACGCTTGCAACAACAAAGATGCAGCCCGCCAGGAACCCTATCCAATTGAACAGTGCTGTCAAAATTAAAAGTGCAAGTCGCATAAACTTAAGGGCATATCCTAGTTCAAAATTCGGCTGGGTATAGTTGGCCACGGAGACAAATGCCATATACAGCATAACTTCTGACGAAAACCAGCCCGACTCTACTGAAAATTCCCCCATAACAATCCCTGCGATTACGCTGAGGGGCGTGCTTAACATACTTGGAGTATTCAGTGCCGCCAGCCTTAACCCATCAATCGCCAATTCTAAAATCAATATTTGAAAAATAAGCGGTACCTGAATAGCACCTTCTATCTTTATAAATTGAAGCCACGCAGGAATCCATTTGGGATTTTGAATCAAAAGAAGAAAGATCGGCAGAAAAAATACGGTCAAAAAAGTAATCAATGCTCTAGAAATCTTTAAATAAATACTTGTAATCGGTGGAAAATAGTGATCATTTGCTTCTTCAATCATATCGTATATGGAAGTTGGCAAAATCAATGCTGACGGTGAATTATCCACCAAAATCACCACTTTTCCTTCCAAAAGGCAAGCTGATGCTGTGTCCGGCCGCTCGGTGTATTTGAATTTTGGCAATGGATCAAACCATTTTCTCGCATATAACCCTTCCGCCAAACTCTGTAAATTCATTTTAAGATCTTTGTCTTTCATCTGATGCAAATGCTTTTTTACTTGTTTCAAAAGAGTTTGATCTACCCGGTCATCCATGTAGCAAAGTGCCACATCCGTCTGCGAGCTTTTTCCTATCTCTTGCATTTCTATAACCAGATTTGTATCTCGAATCCGTCTTCGAAGAAGCACTGTGTTATACACAATCGTCTCCACAAATCCATCCCTCGATCCACGTAGGGACTTATCCTTCTCCGGTTCTTCTACGCTCCTTGACGGATATGTTCGACAGTCAATCGCAATGCATTTCTCATATCCATCCACAAAAAGGCAAGTAATCCCCGATAAGACACTGATAATCACTTCATCAAAAGATTGTAGTATTTCTACCTCCACATAAGGAAGATTTGCTTTTATAAAAAATTTCGGATCACTTGGAAATGCATCCTTTTTTATCTGATAAAATGCATCCATAATTTTAATCATCGCGTCTTCTTTCGTAAATCCGTTGACAAAATAGCAGCAACTTTCTCTTCCGCCAATGAGCAAGTCCCTCTGAATCAAATCAAAACTTCGTTCAATCGGGAGCAATGTTCCCATGTGCTGTATATTTTCTTTTAATGTTCGATTTATCAATGTTCTTTCCATACGCTACTCCTCCATATGGAAATAGCTTATCCTTGAAGCAAAAAAATATACACAGCCATATCAAGCTGCGTATACTTTCTAACACCTATTTCGTTGTACTTCCCAAACCACCATTTCTTTTCTCCGTCACATCGTCGTCCACGGTAATTCCATATTCAATAAAGATTCCCTGCATAAATCCAGTTCCCTTCTTCAGTTCTACTGTCTTTCCCTCGTTAGAATCATTTGTCATCTTGGCAAAAATATGCCCCTCATTATCTGAATAGAAATAATCACTATCTATGATTCCTACCGTATTGTTAAGCTGCAGTCGGTATTTGAATCCCAATCCACTTCTTGGATAGCACTTGAGCACCCATTCCACATCCATCTCTGCACGAATTCCAGTCGGAATCTTGATGGTCTCACCTGGAGACAGGGTAAATGTCTCTGGCATAAAAAAATCATATCCAGCACTTCCCGCAGTCGCACGCACCGGAAGCTTTAGCTCTTCATAGATACTCTGAATCTTGGCATCCGAAATATCGGCTCCAAACGTATCTCTCCATCCCTCAGCAAACTGTTGCAAACTTACTTTATGAAATTTAGCAATTCTCTTCATTTGTCTCTGCATCTCCTTCTTCTGACATTTTTCCTTGCACATAGATTCCATCTTCATCTACATAACTAAACTCATCATAATACTCCAGTTCTGTCGGCAGTTCTTTCTCTTCTAGTCTCTGTTCCGTCAGCATCATTAAAATATAATATGCCAACGCATAAGTCGGAACAGCCATAATCATACCGATAAATCCGAACAAGCCTCCACCGATCAAAATAGAAAAAATAACGCCAAACGCTGAAACTCCTGTTGAATCTCCCAAAATCTTCGGTCCAATCACATTTCCATCTAACTGCTGAAGCAAGAATATGAAAATAATGAAGTAGAGTCCCTTTGTCGGATCCTCCAAGAGAATCAGGATGGAACTTGGGACTGCTCCGATAAATGGTCCAAAGAAAGGAATCACATTCGTGACGCCCACAATTACACTCACAAGCAGCGTATATGGCATATCCAAGATTGTAAGGCAAATAAAACACAGCACTCCTATAATAACAGAATCGATAATCTTTCCTATGATAAATCCGCCAAAAATCTGATTACTCTTCTTAGTCAAATGCAAAATCATATTTGCATGATGCGTATCAAAAAATGCATATGTAAGTTTCTTTGCATGTTTTGAAAATCTTTCTTTTCCAAAAAGTACATAAATAGACACAATAAGTCCGATCAAGAAATCAAAAATTCCACCGACCATATTGACTACTCCAACGGTAACATTGGACACTATTTTATTCATCTGTCCCATAAAATCCGTGCGAACCCATGTTCCAAAAGAGTCTGTCAACTCTTCAACTGTGGATTTGAACATTGTTCCCATAGTCGTATCTGCTTCTAATAATTTCTGGATATTTATGGAAGCCTCATTCAACTGTCCCGGAAGGGCTATCAGCATGTCTCGGATACTTTTGTACAATTCAGGAATCAGCATCACACATAACGCTGAGATTAAAATAAGCAAAAACAGCATCGCCGCTACGACTCCGACTGTGCGGGAAATCTTTTTTGCTTTTTCCGGCTCCATCTTTTCTTCCAACTTTGGAATCAGCTTGTAATCTACCTTTTTTACAATTGGATTCAACAGAAACGCAATTGCAAATCCATAAATAATCGGCTTCATAACATCAATAACCATGCCGATCACACCGGTCACTGCCTCAAATCGAAGCAACGCAAAGTACAAGACAACACAGGAAACTATCACCAGAAAATATGTCATTCCCCGGCTAAAATGCTGCCGAAGTTTCGAGGGGCCTCGATTTCCAAACTCTGGCTGTTTGGAGTGATAAGAATCACCTGTCTTTCTGCTTCGCTCTTCTCTTATTGTATCATTCTTTATTTCCATCAAATACCCACCTGTCTTTTCACGTTTTCTCATCTATTATACATGTATCTATTTCAACGAGTCAACCGTTAGAAATGTTCTTTTCCCATTCCTTTGTCTTAAAAAGGCATATGGTGTTTCCACCATATGCCTTTTCCATACACTATCCTCTTGTGAATGTTGCGCAGGCTGTCTGATTGTTCGTCGTTGCCTTACTTCCTTCTACACTGATCTTTCCAGCATGACATTTGGACTGTTTATTGTACTGACACTCCACCGCCTTACAGTCAATCTCACTGATTGGAGACGCTTCGTGAACCGCATTGCTATATGTTGCACTCTTTCGTTCCTCAAAGCTGTCACAGCTAGTCTCGTCTGGGCGTTTTGCATTATTTCCACCCACACTTATTTTTTCAAGATCACAGTAAAAATCCTTATTGTGTGCACAAGTCTGCACTGTACATTTTAATTCTGGCATAATGATTCCTCCTCTTTCACACGAAAATCATTATCATTATGCCCGTTTTGCGACAGATTATTCTTCTACTAACTCTTCGCGAATTGTTTTTTCTCTAATTTCTTTTGTGATTTCATCGATGAATGTCTGAATGCTCTTCTGACCTTCATCTCCGGCGAAACGGCTTCTTACGGATACAAGACCTTCTGCTTCTTCCTTTTCACCAACAACAAGCATATATGGCAAACGATCCAGTCTTGCCTCACGAATCTTGTAACCAATCTTTTCTGAGCGATTATCTACCGTTGCATCGACACCATTTCTTGCAAGTTCTTTGCGCACTTTTTCTGCATAATCTGCATACTTT
>CAZYCT010000011.1:0-28540 GCA_964646135.1 uncultured Coprococcus sp.
GTTTGAGAGTCTTGTTAATTCATAAAGGAATCAAGCAAGGATCTTAAAAGTTTTAATACCCTTGGTGGTTTGAGAGTCTTGTTAATTCATAAAAGAATCAAGCTGCTTACGGTTCTGAGCAGATTCCATATCGTTTGAGAGTCTTGTTAATTTATAAAGGAATTAAGCCATAGGTGAGCTGATAAAGTTTGCTATGAATAAGGAAGAACATCCAGATTATGATCAAACATGGACTCGAGGCTAAATGGAGATGGTATTGTTCTGATACAAGATTTAGGGTGCCTGTGTATACGGAGAGTAGTGCTTTGGAAAGCTATAATCAATTGCTTGAGTTTGGAAGAAAACATTTGTCAGATAAATTTTTTTGGAAGATACAGTCAATCGAAGTTTGAGAAATGCAATCGTACGAGAAATAGCTAGCAATACATTGATGTATTTAGAATCATCATTCCATTGAATGATAAATATTCATTTGAATATGGTTTTACAAAAAAGAACAGTAAGCACGCACTTATTGAGCGCTTACTGATTATTGACTGGTTAATCTGTGTCAGTTATAATATAAAGAAAAAGTTAATCGGGATTAACTAATGCTGAAGGAGGTCAGACAGAATGGTTTTAGTAACAAGTGCCAATGGTCAGGTCGGAAGACGAATTGTTCCGGAATTGGCGAAAAGAGAGATTGAAGTACGCGCGATGGATATCAATCCAGGAGTGGAAGAACTGAAGAAGTTAGGTGCCAAAGAAACATTTGTGGGTGATGCAAGCAAAGCAGATGTATTGCGCGAAGCGATGCAGGGGTGTGATAAAGTTCTCTATATTCCGCCAATGTTTGTCTATAATGAACTTAAAATGGCAAAGCTTGCAATCGACATTGCTGTGGAGCAGAATGTGAAAAAATATGTGTTTATGTCAGTGCTTCATCCTCAGATGAGTACATTATTGCAGCATACCCATAAATTGCATGGTGAAGAATACTTGATTTATAAAGGCTTGAGTGACGATTTGGATTATACGATATTACAGCCGATGCATTATCATCATACATTTCGTGTTGCAGATGCGTGGAACACAAATCGTTCTTTCATATTCTATGATTTAAATGCAAGATTGTCTGGCGTAGATGCAAGAGATGTAGCTGAAGTAGCAGCTAAGGTTCTGACAGAGCCGGGGCATGAAAATGCGACATATGAACTTTGTGGACCGGATTTTATTTCAGCTGTTGAAACGGCAGAAATTTTTAATAAAGTGACTGGAAAAGATGTTGAAATGATTCAGATTGATGTAGAAGAGCTTCTGAGAAGAAATGGACTTACAGACAGCTACGGCAAAGAAGCATTTCGTGCACTCGCCTATACTTATGGCAATTATGGATTCCGAGGGAATCCGAATGTATTAACATGGTTGCTTGGAAGAAAACCGACTACATTCGAAGAATGGTTAAAAGACGAGCTTGATGCTTTACAGTTATCATAAAATTATTTCTTGCAGTATGCTGCATTATCTTTTATACTAAATAAGGTTATTATAGACAGAAGTAATATATGCGAGGAGAATACGAATGAAAGAAGAAGTTGTTTACTCTAGTCCTTATGAATTTGAGGGACGTATTCCAGTAAAACAAGCCATTCCAATGGGGTTACAGCACGTTTTGGCGATGTTTGTTGGAAATTTGACACCAATTTTGATTATCAGCGGAGCATGTGGGATTACATCAGGGTCGGCTTTGCAGATTGCGCTTTTGCAAAATGCAATGTTAATGGCAGGAATCGTTACATTGGTTCAGCTTTACGCTATAGGACCGTGTGGCGGGAAGGTGCCGATCATTATGGGAACTAGCTCAGGGTTTATTGGTGTATGTAATTCGGTTGCAGGAGTGATGGGCGGTGGAGTTGCGTCCTATGGAGCCATCATGGGAGCGTCTATTATAGGAGGGCTCTTTGAGACTGTACTTGGATTTATCATCAAGCCGTTGCGCAGATTCTTTCCGCCAGTAGTGACTGGAACTGTAGTGCTATCGATTGGTTTGTCTTTGATTAGTGTTGGTGTAGGATCATTTGGAGGAGGCACCAGCGCGAACGACTATGGTTCGCTGGAAAATCTGTTCTTAGGTGTACTGGTTTTAGTGGTTATCTTGGTATTAAAACACTGTACAAAAGGAATTACATCGACAGCATCTATTTTATTCGGAATTATAGTAGGCTATATCGCATCCATGATTATGAATGTAGTGTGCAACCCAGTTGGAGTTACTGCAGAGGGTGTAGAATATACGAAAGCATGGGTGCTGAATTGGGACAAGGTAGCAGAGGCTTCCTGGTTTGCGATTCCAGAGCTGATGCCAGTAGAGATTGTGTTTGATGCACGTGCGATTTTGCCGATTTTGATTATGTTTATTGTGACAGCGGTGGAAACGGTTGGAGATATTTCCGGTGTAATGGAAGGTGGTATGGGAAGAGAGGCTACTGATAAAGAATTGTCAGGCGGTGTTATTTGTGACGGACTTGGTTCTTCTTTTGCAGCACTCTTTGGTGTATTGCCAAATACTTCCTTCTCACAGAATGTAGGTCTCGTTACGATGACCAAAGTAGTTAACCGTTATGCGCTGGCAATTGGTGGAGTATTTTTGATCATCTGTGGCCTTTTCCCTAAAGTGGGAGCCTTGATTTCTATTATGCCTCAATCTGTACTCGGCGGAGCGGCTGTTATGATGTTCTCATCCATTGTAGTGAGCGGTATTCAGCTGATTACAAAGAATCCTATGACATCTAGAAGTATTTCAATTGTATCAGTTGCCTTGGGATTGGGATATGGAATCGGTGCGAATACAGCTATATTGAAAGAACTTCCACAGAGTGTTCAGCTGATTTTTGGCGGATCTGGAATCGTACCTGCGGCAGTAGTTGCGATTATATTGAATATTCTGCTACCAGAAGAAAAATAGTGAGTGAAGAAGTGCCAAATGTTTTTACTTGGCACTTTTTTGTGTTATATTAATGATAAAAGATGTGTGTGGTGATAGAATGAGGGATTTGGTGATTGTTAGAGGTGGCGGAGACATTGCCACTGGGACGATATATAAATTATACAAATGTGGCTTTAAAGTATTAGTTCTTGAAATGGAGAATCCATCGGCAATCCGAAGAAATGTTGCATTTTCCGAAGCAGTTTATCAGGGCGTGTATACAGTGGAAGATGTAACCTGCATTTTGGCAAGAAATGTAGACGAAGCTGTGCAACTTTTAGAGGAAGGAAAGTTGGCAATGTTCGTTGACCCTGAGGGGAAATGTATTAACGAGTTACAGCCAATGGCAGTGGTGGATGGTATTTTGGCGAAGAAGAATCTAGGGACGAACCGAAAGATGGCACCGATCACTGTTGGACTAGGACCTGGATTCTGCGCTGGAATGGATGTAGATGTTGTGATTGAAACCATGCGTGGACATAATCTGGGACGCGCAATCTATCAAGGGGCAGCAGTTGAGGATACGAAGATTCCAGGAGAAATCATGGGGTATTCACTAGAAAGAGTAATTCGAAGTCCGAAGACTGGTGTCATAAAGCATGTGAAAATGATAACAGATATCGTGAAGAAAGATGAAATTATCGCGCTTTTAGAACAAGAAGAAGGAGAAAGTCTCCCAATCAGGGCGACCATGGACGGAATCTTGCGTGGAATGATAAGAGAAGGTTATGTGGTGACGGAAGGCATGAAGATTGCAGATATAGATCCAAGGATTCAGGAAAGAGAGAATTGTAATACCATCTCAGATAAGGCAAGATGTATCGCCGGAGGGGTGGTTGAAGCCATTATGTATTTGAAAAATAAGGGATAAAGCTATGAGAAAAGCAATTGTTGGTGCAGGCGGAAAGACATCGCTGATTCGGAAATTGGCAAAGGAATATAGAGATTTGGGGCAGCGCGTGTTTGTCACCACATCGACCCATATGGAGAAAGAAGCGCATACATTGGTGACAGATGATGCAGAGATTATCCTAGAAGCGCTAGAGAGTAAGGGATATGCAATGGCTGGAAGCGACGAAGGAATTAAGATAGGACCATTGTCTTACGAAACTTATGAGAAAGTCTGCCAATACGCGGATGTGGTGCTGGTGGAAGCGGATGGAGCCAACCATAAGGCAATCAAATTTCCACGAGAAGGAGAGCCCGTCATCTATGATAATGTGGATGAGATTGTTGTGGTGTGTGGACTTCATGCAATAGGAAAGAAGGCAGCAGAAGTGGCGCACCGGTTGGAATTAGTGAAGGAATGTTTGGACATCGAGAATGATACGATTATAAATGCAGGACATATACAAAAATTAGTGATGAAAGGATATGTGGAACCGATGAAGGAACAGTGGGCGAAAAAACGGATAGTGATTGAACCAAATCACGATGATTCGCTGTACCAAAGGGCAGTGGCACAGTTGATGCGTGCAGGAAAAGACGTGTCTATTTTGAAAGAAGAGTGGTTTGCTGCGCAGCCAGAATTACTAATCTGTGGTGCGGGTCATATTTCGTGCGAACTGGTAAAAATGGCATCTTGCCTGGATTTTCATATAAAAGTAATCGATGATCGAGATATGTTTGTGACGGAAGAAAGATTTCCAGCAGCGGACGAACGGATTTGTGACAGCTTCGAGAATTTAAAACAATATGTAGAGCCAAATGCATACTGTGTTGTAGTCACACGAGGACATAAGGATGATTACAGCTGTGTCAAAACAATTCTGTCAGTGCCGCATCAGTATCTGGGAATGATAGGAAGCAAAAAGAAGGTGGCAACTGTATTTGAAAATCTAAGACAAGAGGGAGTGGAAGAAGAGAAAATAAAAAGTATTTTCGCTCCCATTGGTCTGGATATCAAGGCGGCGACACCTGCAGAGATTGCAGTGAGCATTCTGGCAGAAATTATTGCAGAAAAGAATAAAGATTGCCGGGCTTCCGTGTCCAAGGAACTGTTGGAAAGTAAAACTCCTGGCATTTTGTGCATTATTGTTGAAAAGACAGGTTCAACTCCAAGAGGAGTGGGAAGCATGATGCTGGTGACAGAATCGGAGATTATTGACAGCATTGGCGGTGGTGCAATTGAATTTGCAGTCATAGAAGAGGCTAGACATTGTTCTGAAGTGATGATGAAAGAATATCAATTGGATAATGAAAAAAGTAGAGAATTAGGAATGGTTTGCGGAGGAACAAACAAAGTACTGTTCATTCCAGTCTAAGGGTGAAGAGCGTGAAAAAGATAGGGTGTATCATCATGGCATCTGGAATGAGTAGGCGATTTGGAAGCAACAAATTATTTGCAGAATTTCAAAATCAGACATTTATTCAGATTATTTTAAATAAAACAGAGCAACTTCCATTTGCCAGAAGAATTGTGGTAACTAGGAATGAGGAAGTTGCAACCTTATGTACAGAGCAGAACATCGAAGTGCTGTATCATGAAAGGGCATATCGAAATGAGGCAATTCAGCTTGGAATAGAGCAAATGAAGGGGATGGATGCTTGCATGTTTTGTCCCTGTGACCAGCCCCTATTGAGAGTGCAGAGTATGCAGAATCTGATGGCAGCATTTGAAGAAAAGGGAAAAGGAATCTTTCGTCTCTCTTACGGGGAGGTGGAAGGATCCCCTGTCTTATTTGGGAAGGAATATTTTGCGGAGCTTTCCATGCTGCCAGAAAAATGCGGTGGCTCTTACCTGGCAGGGAAGTATTCGAAAGATGTGCAACTGATATTGGCAGAGCACCCAGACGAATTGCGGGATATTGATACAAAGGAAGATTACGAGTGGTTGAAAGGAGAAAAGGCGTGTTTACAATGAAAAATTATGTACAGGCAACAAGCTTGGAAGAGGCTTATGAGCTTTGTGCGAAGAACAAGAAAAATGTAATCCTAGGTGGAAATCTTTGGAGAAAGATGAGCAAAACTAATATTGCAACAGGAATTGATTTATGTAATCTCTCGCTGGACCAAGTTATAGAAAATGAAGAAGAATATCAGATTGGGTGCATGTGTTCTCTTCGTCAGCTGGAAATGAATGAATCTTTAAATAGAGAATTTAATGGGAGTTTTCAGGAGGCACTTCGCCATATCGTGGGAGTACAGTTCCGAAATACAGCAACCGTAGGCGGAAGTGTATTTCCAAGATTTGGATTTTCAGATGTGCTTACGATTTTCGCCGCATTGGATTGCGAGATAGAGCAATATAAAGCCGGACGAGTTCCGATCAAAACATTTGTGGAAGGAAAACCAGAGCAGGATATTCTTGTCAATGTGATTGTGAAAAAAGATGGAAGAAAGGTTTCTTATCAGTCGCACCGCATGACAGAGACAGATTTTGGAGTCCTGACATGTGCGGTGGCATGCAAGGATGGAACTTATACGGTGGTTTTAGGAGCAAGGCCGCAGAAAGCAAAAATTGTAGGTGGACTGAAATTAGAAGATTGGAAGAATCCAGAAGAGATGGAGCAATTTTTAAATGCAACAGTAGAACAGTTTACATTTGGCTCAAACATGCGTGGAAGTGCGGAATATAGAAAGGCAATTGCGAAAGTGTTGATAAAGCGTGCCATTGTGGAATTGAATCAATAGGGGTGAATATATGCAGATAAAGATGACGTTGAATGGGAAAAAGATAGAGGCGGACATTGATCCGAATATGATGCTGTTGGACTTTGTTAGAGCCCAGGGAATGAAGAGTGTGAAAAGAGGATGCGATACTGGTAATTGTGGATTATGTACCATATGGGTAGATGAAAAACCGGTGCTGTCTTGTTCGACGCTTGCAATGAGAGCCAATGGGAAGAAAGTCACAACCTTAGAAGGTGTACAGGAGGAGGCTGAGGAGTTCTCGAAATATTTGGCGATGGAAGGCGCAGAGCAGTGCGGATTTTGTAGTCCGGGGCTTATTATGGCTGTACTTGCATTGAAAAAAGAAAATCCGACACCTACGATGGATGAAGTGAAAGAATACTTGGCAGGAAATCTCTGTCGATGCACAGGCTATCAGTCCCAGTACAGAGCTTTGGCAAATTATTTCAATGTGAAGGAGGACTAGCAGATGGAAAAAATAAAGCGTAAATACGTAGGGCAGCCGATTGTTAAGAAAGATGCGAAGGCACTCCTTTCAGGGCAGCCGGTATATACAGATGATCTGGTGCCAGAACATACACTCACGGTTAAATTAAAACGAAGCCCTCATGCATTTGCAAAAATACGAAACATCGATATCTCGAAGGCGATGTTGGTTCCTGGAATCGAGATTATTCTTACCTACAAAGATGTACCACAGAGACGCTTTACATTGGCAGGACAGACGTTTCCGGAGCCAAGCCCATATGACCGGTTGATTTTAGATCAGTATGTTCGATTTGTAGGAGATCCGGTTGCTATCATCGCAGGGAAAGATGAAGCATGCTGTGAAAAAGCGATGAAATTAGTGAAGGTAGAGTATGAAGTACTGGAACCAATTTTAGATTTCAAGGAATCACTAGACAATCCAATCTTAATTCATCCAGAGGATAACTACGAAGGACACAAGGAGCTGGGGACAGATGCCAAGAGAAATTTGTGTGCCTCAAGTGATGAATCGGAAGGGGATGTGGATAAAATCCTAGAAGAATGCGACTACGTTGTGGATGAGCACTATCGCATCAAGGCAGTGAATCAGGCAATGATGGAGCCTTTTACCGCTTATACAGCCATGGACACTTACGGAAGGCTTTTGGTGCAAAGTGCCACCCAGATTCCATTTCATGTGCGACGCATTGTCTCCCATGCGCTGGATATTTCGAAATCCAAAGTGCGTGTGATAAAGCCTCGTATTGGAGGAGGTTTTGGCGCAAAGCAGACTGCAGTCTGTGAAGTATATCCTGCCATTGTGACTTATAAGACAGGAAAACCAGCACATTTGGTATTTACGCGAGAAGAATGCTTTATCAATGGTTCGCCAAGACATGAGATGGAAGTGCATATTAGACTTGGGGCAGATAAAGATGGTAAGTTTCGGGCGGTAGACCTTTATACGCTTTCTAATACGGGGGCTTATGGAGAACATGGCCCTACAACTGTAGGTCTTTCCGGCACCAAATCACTGTCCATGTATTATGGATTTGAAGCGCATCGTTTTGCTTATGATGTGGTTTACACCAATCGCCTGTCTGCAGGAGCATATCGTGGTTACGGAGCGACACAGGGAATCTTTGCATTGGAGTCAGCTGTCAATGAACTGGCGCATAAAATGGGCGTTGATCCAGTTGTTCTTCGCGAGAAAAATATGGTTCATGAAGGAAATAAATTTACACATTATTACGGAGAAACCGCTACATCCTGTGCTTTGGATCGCTGCGTTGCAAAAGTGAAAGAAATGATTGAATGGGACAAGAAGTATCCATGTTATAAGGTTGCACCGAACAAAATTCGTGCAGTAGGGATGGCAATGGCGATGCAGGGTTCAGGAATCAGCAGTTGTGATGTGGGTTCCGTAGAGCTTCGGTTAAATGATGACGGCTTCTATACACTTTTGCTTGGTTGCTCAGATATGGGTACAGGATGCGACACAATCTTAGCCCAGATGGTGGCAGATTGTATGGAATGTGATCTGGACAAAGTAGTTTCTTACGGAGTAGATACGGATCAGTCACCGTACGATAGTGGCTCGTATGCTTCAAGCACAACCTATGTGACAGGAATGGCAGTGATGAAAGCGTGTGAGATTATGCGAGAAAAGATACAAAGAGCTGCAAGCACTATTTTGGATATAGAAGAAAATGCATTGACGTTTGATGGAGAAAGAGTCTTTGTCACAGAGGATGAAGAGGTAGGAATTGGGCTTGCGGATCTGGTTACAACATTGCAGGCAGGAAATGGAGAAATCTTGTCAGCTCAGGCATCTCATACTTCCCCAACTTCGCCGCCGCCATTCATGGCAGGGGCAGCAGAAGTGGAGATCGATCTTGAAACGGGAAAAATCACACCGATTGATTATGTTGCATGTGTTGACTGTGGAACAGTTGTTAATGCAAACCTGGCACGGGTTCAGGCTGAAGGTGGATTGGTACAAGGATTAGGCATGACATTGTATGAAGATGTGCAGTACACAGAAGATGGAAATCTGATCAACCGCAATTTTATGCAATATAAGATTCCAACTCGAATGGACATGGGACAGATTCGTGTTGCATTCGAGGAAAGCTACGAGCCAAGCGGTCCGTTTGGAGCTAAGTCTATCGGTGAGGTTGTGATCAATACACCTGCACCAGCAATCGCGGATGCAGTTTATAACGGAACGGGACTTCGCTTCCGCACACTTCCAATTACGGCAGAGAAAGTGTTCATGGGATTAGCGGAAAAATAATTTTACATGTGGAAAAGATGGTGGCAGCTTGATAAAAAATAATCAACAGTTTTTTAATAAATTACAGATTCTGATTGATGCAGTGATCATAGTGACAGCCTACATGTCGGCATGGTATTTGAGATTATACAGCGGGATTCTTCCACAATCTGGAGGAATACTTTCACCGAAAATCTATCTGGCTGCACTAGTTTTTATCGTGCCGATCTATTTGGGAATCTATCGTATTTGCAAGTTGTATACGCCGAGAAGAGCGCAAAGCTGGCGCATGGAATTGTGGAATATCTTTCGCGCCAATGTGATAGGTGTGATGGGGATAGGTCTAGCTTTATATTTTACAAAACAGACAGATTTTTCACGGCAAATGTTGCTTCTCTTTTTTGGAGAAAATGTGTGTCTTGAGGCAATATCGAGAATTTCCATACGATGTGTGCTGCAGCAGGCGCGTAAAAGAGGATGGAATCAGAAACACATTATCTTAGTCGGAGAGAGTAAGGCAGCCGAACAGTATTTAGAAAGAATTAAGGGAAATCCACAGTGGGGATATCAAGTGGTTGGGATTTTGTCGGATAATCTTTCGGAAGAAGAGACGTTTCAAGGAAAGCCTGTCTTAGGAGGGCTTGACACTCTGGAAAGAATTTTGGAGCAGAACCCTCTGGATGAAGTGGTGCTTACCTTAGGTAGGAAAGATTTTGTTCACTTGGAGGAGATTGTAGAAGTCTGCGAGACTGCAGGGGTGCACACGAAATTCATTCCGGATTACGGGAATGTGATTCCGACAAGACCCTATATCGAAGACGTGCAAGGAATTCCGGTCATCAATATTCGCTGTGTTCCCTTAGTGGAGCCCTTCCATTGCTTTGTAAAACGGTGCGTGGATGTATGTGGCGCGTCGATTGCAATGCTACTATTTTCACCGGTAATGCTTGTGACGGCGCTTTTGATTAAGTTCACTTCTGGTGGGCCGGTGATCTACAAACAGGAAAGAGTGGGGTATCAAAATAGAACATTTTTCATGTACAAATTTCGTTCGATGGTTGTGCAGGAGGAAGAAGTGGAAAAACTTGCGTGGTCGATCAAAGATGATCCGAGGATTACTCCTGTTGGTCGCTGGATTCGCAGACTAAGTATAGACGAACTTCCACAGCTGTGGAATGTACTAAAGGGGGAAATGAGTCTTGTGGGACCTCGCCCTGAACGACCACAGTTTGTGGAGCAATTCAAAAATGAAATACCTAGATACATGGTAAAACATCAAGTCCGACCGGGCATGACGGGCTGGGCACAGGTCAAAGGATTTCGCGGGGACACTTCTATTAAGAAACGTATCGAGCATGATCTATATTATATAGAAAACTGGACTTTAGGATTAGATCTGAAGATTATGATTATGACATTCATAAAAGGAATTGTGATTTGATGAAGAAGTTAGTGGAACTTTTAAAGACATTTATGAAAATCGGTGGTTTTACATTTGGCGGTGGTTATGCCATGCTTTCTATCATTGAAAATGAGTGTGTGGAGCGTAAGAAGTGGATTACCCATGAGGAAATGATGAGAATTACGGTCATTGCAGAATCAACCCCAGGTCCAATTGCTGTGAACTGTGCAACTTTTGTAGGATATCAGCAGGCTGGTATGGCAGGGGCGATTGCGGCAACGCTTGGGATTGTGTTTCCTTCTTTTGTAGTCATCTATTTGATTTCTATTTTCTTGGATGATTTTCTGAAATATGACATCATCGCATCGGCCTTTCACGGCATTAAAATTGCGGTAGGTTTGCTGATTTTTCAGGTGGGGATTAAAATGCGAAAGAAAATGTCTCCGGACAGAAAGTCCCATCTTATCATGCTTGTTTCCTGTGCTGTAGTGTTATGCGTTGATATGTTTGCGTGGAAAGTTTCTACGATTGTGATGATTGTGCTATCTGGAATGATTGGCGTTATGTTATTCGGAAGGCCTGCGAACATACAGGCAGAAAGTGAGGAATAAGATGATTTATATCGAATTATTTCTTGGCTTTTTGAAAGTGGGATGTTTTGCATTTGGTGCCTATGCGGCAATTCCACTCATACGAGAGACGGTTCTTTATTATGGGTGGATCAGTGAAGACATGCTGAGCTATATGATTGCAGTGAGTGAGAGTACGCCGGGACCGATTATGATCAATTTGGCGACTTATATTGGAAAGAGCCAGGCAGGATTCTTTGGCGCGGTCATTGCAACTGTTGCGACAGTGCTCCCTTCTTTTGCAGTGATTCTTCTGATTACGATTTTGATGAAGAACATTTTAGAGCGTCCCTATGTGAAGGCAGCCATGAAAGGAATCGAACCTTGCGTGATTGGCATTATTTTAGGTACTGGTATCTATATGATAGGAAGTCATATGCTTTTAACGGGAAAATACATTGCTTGCGACGTAAAAAATACTGTATTTACAGCAGTTTTGACTATGATAATGATTTTGCATAAGAAGTGGAAAAAGAAGCAAATCTCACCGATACTATTTTTGATTCTGGCAGCGGTTCTCGGAATGGTGATGTTATAAAAACGTGCGGAGGAAGACAAAAATGCAGGAAATCAAAGCATGTTTATGGAAAATGCAGGATGTGAAGTATAAAGAATTTCAGAGTAAATTGATGCCGACAGTGGATCCAGATTCCATCATAGGTGTGAGAACTCCAGAACTTCGAGCCTTGGCAAGAACGTGGACAGGTACGTTAGAGGCAGAAGAATTCTTGCAAGAACTTCCACATAAGTACTATGAAGAAAATAACTTGCATGCCTTTTTTATTGAACAGATTCGAGACTACGACCGCTGCATTTATGAGTTAAATCGTTTTCTTCCCTATGTGAACAACTGGGCAACTTGCGATTGCATGACCCCGAAAGTGCTGAAAAAGAATTTGAACGATTTAATAGAAATGGTGAAAATATGGCTTGAAAGCGAAGAAATTTACATAGCGCGCTATGGAATTGGCGCTTTAATGAAGTTTTACTTGGACGATGCATTCCAGAAAGAGTATCTCCAAATGGTGGCGGATGTAAGAACGGAAGAATACTATGTCAATATGATGAAAGCGTGGTATTTTGCCACAGCCCTTGCAAAACAGTATGATGCGACAATATTATATATAGAAGAAAGAAAATTAGATAAATGGGTGCACAATAAAACGATTCAAAAAGCAATCGAGAGTTATCGTATTACTCCGGAACAGAAGACCTATCTGAGAACTTTAAAGTGGAAGTAGAAGGAGGAAGATGTTGAAATGGGAAATATGCTCACTTATGTGGAACAGTATCGGGATATGGATTTTTCACAGATGCCATTTGGTGAAGTAGACAGTCTGGTATTGAGTCAGATTTCTTACTATAATTACAGCAAAAGTCCTTTCGTGCGAAAAGAATTTAGCATTCCAGTATCCGTATATTTACAAAATAGTGTCACAGAAAAACTATTGAATCACACCTTGACTACGAAGGAAGATAAGGTATTAATTGAGGTGCTGAAGCCAGGGGGAAGGCATGGAAATCTTCGGGCCAGTAATTATGTAGATATTGTTGATGAAAAAAATGCAACGCAATTTTCAGCCATTTTGTTTGAACTTGGGAATGAAGAGTACTATATTGCATTTCGCGGAACGGATAATACCGTGACGGGCTGGAAAGAGGATATGAATATCAGCTATTTGGAGGAGATTCCAGCACAGAAGGCGGCTCTTTCCTATGCCATAGAGATGTTTGGCGAATTTTCCGGAAATTTCTATATCGGAGGACATTCCAAAGGAGGAAATCTGGCAGTATATGCGGCAATGAATCTGCCAGAGCCTTACAAGGCAAGACTCCTGGATGTGTATAATTTTGATGGACCGGGATTTAGGGAAGATATATATGAAAGTAAAGAGTATCGCTCCATCCGGTCGAGCATACGAAAATATATTCCAGAATCGTCCATGATAGGAGTTGTGTGGGAGAAGGACGACAATTATACGGTTGTGCAAAGTGAGGCAAGAGGTGTCATGCAGCATGATCCCTTCAACTGGAAAGTAGATGAGAATCGATTTTTGACGCTGGAGGAGTGCGATGGATTTTCACGTTATTGGAAACGGATTCTGGAGCAGTGGATTGAAGAATTTTCCTTTGAGGAAAGAGCAAAATTGATTGATACGATTTTTGAAATTATTTTTGAAACAGGAATCAGTCAATTTTATCAGTTGGAGGAAGAAACATTTCAGAAGATTCGGCTGATGATAGAAGGAATGAGTAATTTAAATGAAAAGGAGCGTAGATTTGTCCGGTCGGCAATCTGGCAGTTCTTTCTAATATCGGTAAAAGAAATTCCGCAGGCGGTGCGAGAACAATGGACCGAAGAATAGATAAAGGAGGATAGCATATGTTTGGAATGCAGGATAACACCTATAATGAAATCCGTGAGAGATCACTTCTGCAATGGCTAGAAGAGATGGAGCAGCATGACGATGTGGCAGTTCGCTGTGGTGTGAGGCTGGCACGAGATTATATGGAGTATCTGAAGGAAGAAAATATAAAATTGCAGCGCGAGTGTGATTTGAAAGATACGTATTTAAAAAAAATGTCAAAACGCGGATAAAGAAGAAAAGAGGAATGGAACATGATTTGTATTAAAAACGGAACTGTACATAATGCGGTGACTAGAGAAGCCGTTGTTGCAGATATTTTAGTGGAAAACGGAAAAATCAAAGAAATTGGAACAAATCTGAAAATTTCAAAAGATGCTGAAATTATTGACGCAGAAGGTTTGCAGGTTTATCCCGGATTTGTGGAGGCGCACTGCCACATTGGTCTCCATGGATATGGCATCGGGTATGAAGGACGCGATTATTGTGAATTGAATGATATATGTACACCTCAGCTTCGTGGAATCGACAGTGTAAAACCGTTCGACAAAGGTTTTGAGAAAGCAGCAAAGGCTGGAGTTACGTCTGTCTGCACAGGACCTGGAAGTGCGAATGTCCTTGGCGGAACATTTACAACCCTCAAGACAGTTGGAAAGCGTGTAGATAACATGGTCATCAAAGAAGCTGTGGCAATGAAATGTGCGTTCGGAGAAAATCCAAAGCGCTGTTATGAAAAAACTTCGGATTCTGCACGTATGACAACGGCCTTTATCTTGCGGGAAGCACTGGCAAAGGCAAAACAGTATATGGAACGCAAAGAGGCAGCAGGAGACGATGTCTTGAAAATGCCGACCCTGGATATGAAATCCGAAGCATTGATTCCAGTGCTGAAAAAGGAAATGCCTTTGAAAGCTCATGCACATACAACGGAAGACATGTTTACAGCACTTCGTATTGCGCGCGAATTTGATGTAGATATTACATTGGAACATGTGACAGAGGGACATATGGTTGTGGAAGAGTTAGTGAAAGAAAATGTTCCACTTGCTGTTGGCCCATCTCTTACAGATGCATCGAAATATGAGCTTCGAAATAAAAGCTGGGAGACGCCGGGAG
Organism: uncultured Coprococcus sp.; assembly: GCA_964646135.1. Taxonomy (GTDB): domain Bacteria; phylum Bacillota; class Clostridia; order Lachnospirales; family Lachnospiraceae; genus Allocoprococcus. Next base: position 14,855 of record CAZYCT010000011.1, read on the forward strand.
TATTGGCAAAAGCTGGATGTCAGGTGGCAATTATTACAGACGCGCCAGTGATTCCGCAGGAACACTTGCCACTTTGTGCAGGCTTGGCAGTGAAGGCGGGAATGGATCCATTTGCAGCATTGCAGGCAATCACAATCAACGCAGCAAAGCACGCAGGAATTGCAGATCGCGTGGGTTCTCTTGAAGTGGGAAAAGATGCCGATATCGTCATCTGTGATGGATGTCCATTTGAAGTGGCAACAAATATAAAATACGTTTTGATCGACGGAAATATTATTTAAAAGTGAGTAGAAAAGAATCGCAGAATGAAAAAGTCTGCGGTTCTTTTTGTATATTCTTCCTTAAATGGTGCATATTAACTGAAAAAGATAGAATGGGGACAAAACAATGGGAAATGGCTCTTTATGGGAAAGACAGATAAAAGGGAAGCAAAGCATTCAGTTTGACTATGCACCATATGTCATAAGTTCAGGCAATGTGGTGGGAAAAAAGGAAAAGGAAGGTCCATTAGGCACATTGTTTGACGCGCATTCCGAAGATACCTTGTGGGGAGAAAAAACATGGGAATTGGCGGAAGGAACAATGCAGCAAAATGCTTGTAACATAACACTGAAAAAAGCAGGGGAAAAGGCAGAAGAGGTTCGTTTCCTGTACGGCGGAGATCTTCTAAGACAGGGAATTGCAACCTCCATGGGATTGGAAAAATTACAGATTCCTTTATTTGGACTTTTTGGAGCGTGTTCCACATCGGGGGAGGCACTGGCACTTGCGGCGATGAGTGTGGCAGCAGGATATGGGGAGCGAACTATGGCAGTGACTTCCAGCCATTTTGCTACAGCAGAAAAAGAATTTCGTTTTCCACTTGGTTACGCCAGTCAAAGACCTTGCTGTTCTTCGTGGACCGTGACTGGAAGTGCAGCTTTCTTGATAGGAAATCGCAAAAGCCATGTAAAAATTAGTGGCGTGACAATCGGAAAAATTGTAGATTTTGGGATTACCGATTCACAAAACATGGGAGCCTGCATGGCTCCGGCAGCGTGTGATACGATTTTTCGAAATTTGGAGGATTTTCTATATTCAGAAGAAGAATACGATAAAATTGTCACAGGAGATTTGGGAGAAATCGGGCAGTCGATTTTGTATGATTTATTAGAGAAGAAAGGAAAACACATAAGAGAACGCCATCTGGATTGTGGAATGCTTATTTTTGATAAAGAAAAACAAAACACCAATGCCGGTGGCAGTGGATGTGGATGTGCGGCAGTGACACTTTCAGCCTATATTTTGCCGAAAATAGAAAGTGGTGTGTGGAAAAAAGTGCTGTTTGTTCCTACAGGTGCACTGATGTCTACGGTTAGTCACAATGAAGGAGAGAGCGTTCCGGGAATTGCCCACGGGATTGTCTTAGAATATGAGGAATAGGGGAGAAGGATTATGGATTATATAAATGCATTTTTGATAGGTGGATTGGTGTGCGCGCTGGTGCAGATTCTGTTGGATCGAACGATGCTTATGCCGGGAAGAGTGATGGTTCTTTTAGTGGTGTCAGGTGCAATCCTTGGATTTGTGGGTATCTTTGAACCAATAAAGGAATTTGCCGGAGCTGGAGTTTCCGTTCCCTTACTTGGTTTTGGCAATACCCTGTGGCAGGGCGTGAAAGAAGCGGTAGATGAAAGTGGCTTTATTGGAATCTTTCTTGGCGGCTTTAAGGCAAGTGCGGCGGGAATCTGCGCAGCGCTAGTGTTTGGTTATTTAGCTTCACTAATTTTTGAACCGAAAATGAAAAAATAATCAGTTATAGTTTACAAAATATAAAAATTTCGTTGTGCTGTAATTAAAATGATGATAAGATTAGGGTGTTTGACTAGAAAAACTACATAAGAGGAGAACGTAATTATGGATTATGTGGGTATTATTATCTCGTTTGTAGGCGGACTTGGTATGTTCATCTACGGGATGCAAATTATGGCACAGGGATTAGAAAATGCAGCCGGTAATCGAATGAAGTCCCTGCTGGAAGTGTTGACGAAGAATAAGCTTTTTGGAGTGCTTCTCGGGGCGGCGGTGACTGCAATTATTCAGAGTTCATCTGCGACAACCGTTATGGTAGTCGGTTTTGTAAATGCTGGAATCATGAATCTTACGCAGGCAATGAGTGTGATCATGGGTGCCAACGTCGGTACAACGGTCACTGGATGGCTTGTTTCCAGTGTGGAGTGGGCAGAATTTTTGAGCCCATCAACCTTAGCACCGATTGCGATTATGCTTGGTGTTGTTATTATGCTGACTGGCACAAGATATTCAACGAAAGATGTGTCTAGCATTATTATTGGTTTCGGCTTATTGTTTGTTGGAATCACAACCATGTCATCAGCAGTGGCTCCGCTTAGTGAATCAGAAGGAATTAAGGGACTTTTTGTGAACCTTGGTGGTAATCCATTTTTTGGCATTTTGGTTGGTGCACTTGTGACGGCGATCATTCAGAGTTCATCGGCATCAGTGGGAATTCTTCAGAGTTTGGCTTCAGCTGGATTGGTGCCATTTGGTGCGGCTATTTATATCATCATGGGACAGAATATCGGTACTTGTATCACTGCAATTTTGTCAAGTATGGGAGCAAAAAAGAATGCAAAGACAGCTGCACTTATGCATCTGCTGTTCAATATCATTGGAACGGTTGTTTTCAGTGTGATAGCAATTGCTTATTTGACAATCGTAGAGCCAGTGTGGGCAGATGGAGTGATCACACAGACACAGATCAGTTTGATTCATACAGCATTTAACATTGCAACGACAGTAATGCTTTTCCCTGCTTCAGGATTGATCGTAAGACTTGCAAAGAGAATCAGTGGGTATCATGAAGAGACAGAAGAACAAAGCGTGCTGCATTTGGATGAACGTATGCTGGAGACTCCGGGAATTGCGATTCAATCTATGCGCTCAGAAGTAGTCCGCATGGGACACAAAGTGGAAGAAGCACTGAAGATTGTAAAACGGGTTTTTGTTACAAAGAATCCAGAAGATATCCAGACAATCCGTGACCTTGAGAAGGAAGTAGATATATTAAGCCGCGGTTTGACAGACTATGGAATTGGTCTTTCAGCGCTGCAGATCAGCGAGCGTGAGCATCAGGTTGTGTCACGTATGATTCAAGTGATTTCTGATATGGAACGTATCTGTGATTATTGTGAGAATATGGCAGAATATGCAGAAAACTTATCTGTTAAGAAAGCAGATTTTTCTGAAGTGGCACATGAACAGATGCAGAACATGATCGATGTATGTGCGGCATCTTATCTGTATGCGATTGACTCTTTTGAGAAGGAAAGCTCAGAAAGTGCACTTCACACAATTGAGAAAGAGACAGAGGCTGATTCGCTCGAGATTTCGTATAGATCAAAACATATCAAACGTCTTGTGAAAGGTGAATGCAATGCAGAAGCAGGCGTTGTGTATGTAGATGTTCTTAGTGCGATGGAGCGTATCTCGGACCATGCAAGAAATATTGCAGAAGAAGTGTTAGAAGAAAAAGGACAATTATAAAAAAGTGGAGGGAACTGTGTTTACAGTTCCCTTTTGTTATTCCTCGATTACTTGAATCTCCAGATAATCGAAGTCAATACTGTCTATGAAGTTGTCCTGGTAAAAACGAGCTTTGGAATGTCTTTGAAATTCGAGAATCGTTTTGTCGAGCCAGATTGGTTTGCTAAGATCAAATGCGAGACAGACAGCGTCAATGGCATGAAAGACTTTGTGGGTTCTAGTATCGTCACTGTCATCGTCGATGGTAATGTCGCGAAGCAGATGATTATCTTTAAATTCTTTTGCCCATAAGCGGAACATGTTGCAATCTCCTTATCAGTTATTTTTGGTTATTGTATCATACAAGTTGACTTTTTGTATATAAATGAATGAAAAGAATTTTATGGAAAATGCGATGGTAAAATATGCGTCATTACTTTTTTATTGCATCTGTTTTTCGATAGGTGTAGTGACACTTGTGCAAAAATTAGAAATACAGGAGCAGCTGGGAAAGGTACATGAGAAAGTGATAGACGAAGAAGAGCATGGAAAAAAGGACGAGGAAGAAGAGACCATTTCTGGAGAAGTGATTTTAGAAGGACATTATCCCATTATGGGAACAACAGACGTGACATTAGAGCAGATGGTTGCGTATTTTAAACAAAGCGGGAAAGATTATCCGGCGGAGATATTAGGCGAAGGAGGCGCACCGGACATCGAAACTTTTTGTCAGATTTACCAGGAAGAAGCCAAGAAAGAAGGCGTGAGAACGGAAGTGGCCTTTGCGCAGACTATGAAAGAGACCGGGTGGCTGCAGTATGGAGGAGACGCTGAGATTACGCAGTTCAATTTTGCGGGCCTTGGGACGACGGGAGAAGGAGTGAAGGGAAATAGTTTTGCGGATGTACGTGAGGGTGTGCGGGCTCAGATTCAGCATTTGAAAGCCTATGCAACGGAGGAAATCTTAGTTTCAGCCTGTGTGGACAGTAGATATGGATATGTGTCCAAGGGATGTGCACCTTATGTAGAGTGGCTGGGAAAACAGGAAAATCCAGAGGGATATGGATGGGCAACAGGAGAAAATTACGGGTACGATATTGTAAAAATGATAAAGGATATGAAAAACATGTAAATTTCTGATAAAAATGACTTTAGAATAGTTTTTTGTGGGGAGAATGTGATATACTGTTTCAGGATTTTTAGAAAAGGGAGACAATGTATGGAGTCAATCATAAAAGAATATAGTGATATTGATAGTTGGAAGACAGCCATGTTCCTCTATCAGTCAGCAGTGAAGGAAGTGCAGACTAAGCTTGAGATATTAAATGACGAATTTCAGTATGTACATAAATATAATCCAATTGAGCATATCAAATCGCGAGTAAAGACGGCGGAAAGCATTGCAAAAAAATTAAAAAGACATGGAAAAGAAGTTACGATAGAGAATATGGTGCGAGATGTGAAGGATGTCGCTGGTGTGCGACTTATCTGTTCTTATACATCAGATATTTACAGACTTGCAGAAATGATTGGAAATCAGGGAGATTTAAAAGTCCTCTCGATTAAAGATTATATCAAGAATCCAAAAGCGAGCGGTTATAAGAGCTATCATATGATTGTATCGGTTCCAATCTACCTAAGTGACAGCGTAGTAGACACAAAAGTAGAAATACAGATACGTACCATTGCAATGGACTTTTGGGCAAGCTTAGAACATAAGATGTATTACAAATTTGAAGGGCAGGCGCCAGAATATATCAGTGAAGAACTGAGAAATTGTGCAGAGATTGTGGCAACTTTGGATGAGAGAATGCGTTCGTTAAATGAAGCAATCCTTGCGTCTCAGACAAAAGAAATTGAAGGGCAAGAAACGTTAGAAGAAGCGAATCAGCTGATGCAAGGCTAGAAGGGCCGCGGCAGCAGGAAAGAGAGGGGCATATGATTTTTTGTGTAGAAGATGATGGAAATATTCGAGATTTAGTGATCTATACATTAGCTACAACAGGGTTGGATGCGAAAGGATTTGAAGAAGGAAGTGCCTTTTTTAAAGCGTTGGAAAATGAAGTTCCGGATCTAGTGCTTTTGGATATCATGCTGCCAGGGGAAGACGGGATGACAATTTTGAAAAAATTGAAGTCCTCAAACCGTACGAAAAATATTCCAGTCATTATGCTGACTGCCAAAGGTACCGAATTTGATAAGGTGATGGGATTGGACGCCGGAGCAGATGATTTTGTTGTGAAACCATTTGGAATGATGGAGTTGTTGTCGCGTATTAAGGCGGTACTTCGAAGAACACAAAAAGAGAGTACGAAAGACTACGAACTGGGGATTCTTCATATCGATACGCAGAGACACCGCGTGTTTGTTGCCGGGGATGAGATCACATTGACGCTGAAAGAATATGAGCTTTTAAAGTATTTTATGCAAAACATAAATATGGTCTTGTCGCGAGATCAGCTTCTGACGAATATCTGGGGGTATGATTTTGAGGGAGAAACAAGAACCATCGATGTGCATGTGCGGACACTCAGACAAAAACTTGGGGAAGCTGGCGCATACATAGAGACAGTTCGCGGCGTGGGATACAGAATAGGAGAAAAGCATGCGAAATAGAATTAGAAAAAGCATGTATCTGGTTATTTTTCTGTCTCTTGCCATTTGTTATGGTCTTCTTATTGCGGTGGTATACCAAAAGACAGTGGAGAGCGCGCAAAGAGAGTTGGCACAGGAAGCAGAGTATGTAGCGGTCTCTTTGAAAATTGCAGGAGAGACATATTTGCAGGAAATTGATGAAGTACAGTTGGCAACTCGTGTGACCTATATTGCTCAAGATGGTGAAGTGTTATATGATTCGGGAAAAGAGGATACGGTAGTAGAGAATCATAAAGATCGAAAAGAGGTAAAAGAAGCTCTGAAAAAAGGAACTGGCGAAGATGTCAGAAAATCCGATACAAAAGATAAAACACTTTATTATTATGCAATTCGTATGGAGGATGGAACTGTTCTAAGAGTTGCCAGAGATATGGAAAATGTCTGGCATACAGCGATTGCTATTCTTCCGCAGATGTTCGTGATTGGCATGCTTATGGTCGGTTTTTCCTGGGTACTGGTGAATCGCCAAGTGAGCAAACTGATTCGGCCGGTCAATGAGCTGGATCTGGAAAAACCATTAGAAAACAATGTGTACGAAGAATTGATTCCACTTTTGGAGCGTTTGGACAAGCAGAGCAAAGATAAAGCGCAAGTAGAGCAGATTAGAAAAGAGTTTTCTGCAAACGTGTCACACGAATTAAAGACACCACTTACGTCTATTTCTGGTTATGCAGAGATTATGAAAGAGGGAATCGCAAGACCAGAAGACATGAAAGTCTTTGCAGAGCGCATATATCAAGAAGCTGGGCGAATGATTAAACTGGTTAATGATATTATACAAGTATCAAAATTGGACGAAGGCGCATTTGAAATCGAAAAAGAACCGGTGGATCTTTATCTGATGACGCAGGATATTGTCAGCCGACTGACTCTTCTTGCATCCAAAAAGAATGTCAAATTTCACGTGTCGGGAGAATCAACCGTGATTGAAGGCATCCCGCATATTCTTCAGGAAATGATTTATAATCTGTGCGAAAATGCAATCAAATACAATGTAGAAAATGGAAATGTTTTTATTCAAGTCGCTCAAATTGGTGAGCATAAAAGAGTTGTGATAGAGGACACAGGAATTGGAATCCCGAAGGAACATCAAGACCGAATCTTTGAACGATTTTATCGTGTGGATAAGAGTCATTCAAGAGAGACAGGAGGAACAGGCCTTGGACTTTCTATCGTAAAACACGGGGCACTTTTACACGGTGCAGAGATAAAACTTGAAAGCGAAAAAGAAAAAGGAACACGTATCGAATTGACTTTTTAACAGGCAAAGGATATAATGAAAGCTAATAAAGAAGTAAAGGAGGTTTGTTGAACATGTGGAAGTTAGAACAAACGACTTTAGTAACAAACAACGATCGTGTCTATGAGAAATACAAAGATGTCACAAATGTGGTTCTCTTGAATACGTATGAAGAGGTACTGTATAAGGTGAGAGATTTTGTATATGACAGACATCGACTTCTAACACATCCTCAGGCATCAAGCCTTAAGCCAAACCAGACCCCTTACCGATCGGTTGCAGTTTATCCATTAGGGGCGGCAGATGATACCGAGAAATACATGGAAGATATCATGTTGATTGAGAAGTGCATAGAGACGTATCATCAGTGGCAGGACATTGCACCTACACCAACGAATTATGAGGAAAGGGTGGCAAATGATTTTAAGACGATAGACTTATCTGTTGTTGATGGATTCATGCCCCGCATCTCTTGAGAGATAGGTGTGGAAAATGAGAGGTATAGAGGAAACAACACCTTATTTTAAAGGATTAAGTAAGAAAGATTATATTCAGAAGACCCGCGAGATTATAGATGCAGAAGGGGTAGAAGCTGTATCTATACGGAGGATTGCAAAAGAGATGGGGTGCTCTTCTGCAAGTCTGTACAGGCATTTTGAAAATCTTACAGAACTGGTATATTTTGCAGAGATACATACATTAGGTGGTTATATTAATCGGTTAAATGAAGCACAGCAAAGTTGGACTAATATTTGGGACTATTATGTGGGAATTTGGGACTGCTACAGTCGTGAGGCGTTTCGAAATCGAACTGCGTACAATCTGCTGTTCCTACAGTTCGAGAATGAAAAATTGAACATTTCTTTTAAAGAGTATTACAAGATGTTTCCAGAGGCACTGGCAAACACGAATGAATTCTTCATGGAGATGCTAGAAACTTCAGATTTCATGGGCAGAGATTTCAAAATCTGCATGAAATGTGTAGCGGAAGGCGTCTTGAAAGAAGAGGATGCACCAAGATTGAATCGTCAAGCGTGCCTACTTTATGAAGGCTATTTCAAATATATTGTGGATCACAATATTCAGGAAGAAGAGATTGATCATTATGTCCAAATGTATATCGATGATCTAGACTGGATCATTATGCACATGGCGACTGATTTAAAAGGATATAAAGGATATGGTAAAAAGTAGATCACAGTGTGGTCTGCTTTTTTTGATGGAAAAAACTTTGTTGTCAATACTAGAAAAAGAAAAAAACAAAAATTGGAGAAAATGTAGAAAAAATAGATATAATTTTAGCAAAAGAGTACAAAAGAAGTAAAAATGGGGAAATAAATTGAAAATTGATGAAATTAAATATATAATAAAGAAAAGGATAAAACTAAAGTTATTTATTTTTTTAGTTAATGGTTATCGCGATAACAAGAAAATGATAAAGTGAGGTTAGGTATGAAGACGAAGATTAGGACAGCAAATGAAGAGATACATGGATTGGTATTCCCACTCATTTTTTTAGCAATATATGCTATATTTTTTATTTATCAATTGAGTGCAAATGGATTTTCAGAGACAACTTTATTACTTTTAGTATTAGGACTTTTATTTCCAATACAGTATTTGAAAGTGATAAGACGTTCCTTCAAATTCCGTCAGTTGCATGAACATTTTGTAAAAGAATACAAGGGACAGAAAGGACGTATTTATAAAATAACCAAGGAGCTGCCGAAAGCAGGACAGGAGAATAGAATTCATTATTATCTGCATGTAGAGATATTGAATTCTTATGGTAAGCTCGTCAGAAAGATTAAGAGTGAAGCATATTACAAACCACTTCACAAATATTTGGCTTCACCGGACGTAGATGTATATTATGATGATCAGAACAAATATTTTGTGATTGATGGTTTTAAACTAAAAGAAAATGAGAATGAGCCAGATCTTGTCCTGGAAGATTCTAATGTTTATGAAGAGTTGTCGCTGCCAAAACGAGAATATCCACTGGCAGTGAAGATTATATGGATTGGCGGAAGTATTATTATCGCCATCCAAGTGATATTGTATTTTGTGTGGAGATAATAGAAGTGCAAAGTGGAAGCTATTTTACGAAAAGGTGTAAAGTGGCTTCCATTTTATTTATAGATAAAACCTATAGAAGATAGTGAAAAAAGTGTCAATATAAATTGCAAAAATAATTAAAATTCGGTAAAATAGCAAAAAAATTCGGCGCAAATTTAGTGAATTGTTCAAAAATGGGACAAATTTGCAAAAATACTTGAAAGTTATCGCGATAAGTTATATAATGCAAACAGAAAGACGAAGAAAAAGATTTATTTTTTTTGTCTATGAGTTATCGCGATTACAATATCAAACAAGGAGGGAATGCATATGAAATTGGAACTCGGTAAATTTGAGATTAATGACATCCAATTTGCAGACAAATCGTACATTGAAAATCACGTACTCTACGTAAACAAGGCAGAGGTTGAGGCTCTTGTATTAGAAGATGACAAATTAATCGGCTGTAATCTTGACATCGCAAGACCAGGGGAGGCAACAAGAATTACACCAGTAAAAGACGTTATTGAACCTCGTGTGAAGGTAAGTGGTGGAGAGATGTTCCCAGGCGTTATCGGAAAAGTATCTCCACAGGTCGGAAGCGGAAGAACACATGCGCTGGACGGCTGTACAGTAGTGACAGTTGGTAGAATCGTAGGATTCCAGGAAGGTGTTATCGATATGAGTGGTGTGGCTGCTGACTACTGCCCATTCTCTAAGACAGTGAACCTTTGTGTAGTAATTGAACCAGCAGAAGGCTTGACAACACATGTATACGAAAGAGCAGGACGTATGGCAGGACTTAAGGTAGCTACATACCTCGGAGAACTTGCAAGAAATCTTGAACCAGATACAATTGAAGTTTATGAGACAAAACCAGTCTTTGAACAGGCTGCAGAGTATCCTGATCTTCCAAAAGTTGGTTATATCCATATGCTTCAGTCACAGGGACTTCTCCATGACACATACTATTATGGAGTAGATGCAAAACAGATTGTTCCAACATTTATGTATCCAACAGAAATCATGGACGGTGCGATTGTTTCTGGTAACTGTGTGGCACCTTGTGATAAAGTTACAACTTATCATCATCTCCACAACCCAGTTATTGATGAATGTTACAAACATCATGGAAAAGACATCAACTTCATGGGAGTTATCTTAACAAATGAAAACGTATTCCTTGCTGATAAAGAAAGACATTCAGACATGGTTGCTAAGTTTACAAACTGGCTCGGACTTGACGGTGTTCTTATCACAGAAGAAGGATACGGAAATCCAGATACAGACCTTATGATGAACTGCCGTAAAGTAGAACGTGCCGGAACAAAAGTGACACTTATTACAGATGAATTCCCAGGAAAAGACGGAAAATCACAGTCACTTGCAGATACTTGTGAAGAGGCAACAGCACTTGCTTCTTGTGGACAAGGAAATATGACACTTCAGTTCCCAGCAATGGACAAAGTAATTGGTACACAGGATTACATCGAAAGCCAGATTGGTGGATGGGCAGGATGTATCAATGAAGATGGTTCATTCGAAGCCGAAATTCAGATCATTATTGCATCAACAATTGCGAACGGTTTCAACAAACTCGCAGCAAGAGGCTACTAGGATACTTAGAAGGAGGGCATAGTTATGGCAAAATATAAAATCGTTCATTATTTGAATCAGTTCTTCGCTGGTATCGGTGGAGAAGATAAAGCGGATTTTGCACCAGAATGTTGGGAACAGGTAGTAGGACCTGGACTCGCTTTAAAAGCTGGGCTTGGCGAAGATTATGAAATCGTAGCTACAGTAGTATGTGGTGACAACTATTTCGGTGAAAATCTTGATTTGGCAACAGATACAATCATTGAGATGGTTAAAAAATATGAAGCAAACTGCTTTGTAGCAGGACCAGCATTCAACGCAGGACGTTATGGTGTGGCTTGCGGTACTATCTGTAAAGCAGTAGAAGAAAGACTTGGAATCCCAGTACTTTCTGGTATGTACGTTGAAAATCCAGGTGCAGATATGTTCAAGAAAGATGTCATCTTAGTAGAGACAGGTAACTCATCTGCAACTATGAGAAAAGTAGTTCCGAAGTTTGTAAACTTGATTGAAAAGATGTGTACAGGCGAAGAAATTCTTGGACCAAAGATTGAGGGATATTTGGAAAGAGGAATTCGTGTAAACTACTTCGCAGAAGAACGTGGTGCAACTCGTGGTTTGAAGATGTTGATCAAGAAAATGGCTGGCGAACCATTTGAGACAGATCTTCCAATGCCTAAATTTGACAGAGTTCCACCTGCAGCACCAATCGCAGATATTAAGAAAGCAAAAATTGCGATTGTAACATCTGGTGGTATCGTTCCACACGGCAACCCAGATCATATTGAATCATCAAATGCTACAAAATTCGGTTATTATTCAATCGAAGGCATGGATGAACTTTCTAAAGATGATTTCATGACAATCCATGGTGGATATGACCGTCAGTTTGTAACAGAAGATCCTGACCTTTGTGTTCCACTTGATGCACTTCGTAATCTTGAAAAAGAAGGCGAATTTGGCGAATTGGTTAACTATTTTGCAACAACAACAGGAACTGGTACGGCGACAGGTTCCGCTGCAAAATTCGGTGATGCAATTGGACAGAGATTTATAGAAGAGGGCGTAGATGGCGTTATCCTCACTTCTACTTGAGGTACCTGTACACGTTGCGGTGCAACGATGGTAAAAGGTATTGAAAAGTATGGTATTCCAGTAGTACATATTGCTACAGTAGTACCAATTTCTAAGACAATCGGTGCAAACAGAATCATCCCAGCAGTAGGTATCCCATATCCACTCGGAGATGTTACACAGAGCGATGAAGATTCATACAAGATTCGTGAAAGATTGTGTAGAAGAGCACTTAAGGCTCTTACGATACCTGTTGATGAACAGACTGTATTTGAAAAAGATTTCTAGAACGTGGTAGAGAATAATCTTTTTTAAATAAAAGGGAACTAAATATCTTAGGTGAGAAGGACACAGCTCACCTAAGGTACGATCCCCGTCCTGACTATCCTTTAACAGGACGGGAAGATTTCGGAGGAGAGGGACCTCCGGGAAGGAGAGTTTTTATGAGTACGAATACAAATGGCGAAGCGAAATTTAATTCACGATTTGGTTATATTATGGTAGCAGCGGGGGCAGCTATTGGTTTGGGAAATATTTGGAAATTCCCATATCTCGCATATCGTGGTGGTGGAGGAATCTTCCTTATCACTTATGTTATTATCATCATGTTAATGGCACACCCTATGGTAGAGATGGAAACGGCAATCGGACGTTTCGGTGGTGGAGATACAGTCACATGTTTTGAAAAGATTCATCCAAAATGGGGATTTGTAGGTTGGATTGCAAATTTGTGTACTATTATGATTAACATGTTCTACGTAGTTATCGGTGGATGGGTTTTGAAATATGCGGTGACTTTTATCACAGGCGCAAACTTTGGCGATGACGTTACAGCTTTTTACAATAATTTTATCAGTAGACCAATTGAACCATTGATTTACACAGCAATTATATTGTTCACAACTTCTGGTTTGTTGTTGTTCGGTATTACAGAATTGGTAGAAAAAGTAACAAAGGTTATCATGCCTGCACTTTTTATCCTTCTTATTATCTGTGGATTCTATGCTTGTTTCTCAGTAGAAGGCGCTGTTGGCGGTCTGAAGTACTACTTACTTCCAGCACCAGAAAACTTTAGTGTAAAAGTATTTGCTGATGCAGCTACGCAGGTATTGTTCTCAGTAGGTATTGGCTGGGGTATCTTTACAACACTTGGTATCAATGTACCAAAAGAAAACAACTTAAAAGGCGATGCTCTCTTAGTATCTGTATGTGATACTTTTGCAGCGATCACAGCTGGTTTCGTAGTTATTCCTTCTGCTTATGGTGCTGGAATCGAACTGACAGCTGGTCCTAAGTTATTATTCATCGTTATGTCAGGTATCTTTGCAGATCTTCCTGGCGGACATATTATCGGTGCTTTCTTCTTTATCGCAGTATTGTTTGCAGTATTCTCTTCACTGTTCACATTCTTTGAAATTGGAATTCGAACATTCGAAGTAAAACTGAAAATGGGACGTAAGAAAGCCGTTGCGGTTGCAACATTAATCATCGGCGCAGGTAACGTTTTAGTATCTCTCGGATTTGGACCTTTGTCATGGGTG
>CAZYCT010000012.1:0-28367 GCA_964646135.1 uncultured Coprococcus sp.
CTTCTATATATGCTAAAAACTTATATAAAAATAATTCTGTATTATCCGTTCCAAAATGACATATTTCCTCTTTTCGCTTTTCCCTATCTACATATAATTGTCCCTCATAATTAGTTTTCACTTTTCCATAATAGCTAGGAATAAATAACACTCTCATCTTTTTTTCACATGGATGGCATCTACAAATAGCCATAGACATTGCCATCACTGGTTCATCTGCCGGACTTGAGAAATTTCGAAATCCATACTTGCTATATTCTTTTGATAACTTTATCGCCTGTTCAAATATTTCTTTACACCGCTCTGTCTTTCGGAAATAATATATACCTCCATGAAGATCTATCAAAAAAGAAATTTTATTCTTGTATTCTCCACAAGTTTGATAAGTAAACCAACCTTTATCAGAGTCTAATGGTAAAGAAACACCATAACAAGAAACATCATCCATGTCATCAAAATCGTCCCAAATATCTTTTAAATCTGCAAGTATTAATGAATCTGCATCTATAAATATAGACTCTTCAAATGGCGAATATTTATAAAGCAACAATTTATCCATGTAAGAATAGTTAGGATGCTCCACAACTACTATCTCATCAAATTTCTCCGTATACTTATTTGTTCTATCACATATAATTCCAAACGGAACAGTATCACTACAATGCGTCCTATAAGAATAAAGCAACTGTAAGGCTAATTTATAATATTTCTCACTCCCCGTAGCAATTGTAACAAATCCTCTCATTTACATTTTCTCCATACATCTATCCTACTGCGAGACATCCCACATAAATCGAAAACTAAGATAATCATCTGGTGCATATGCAATTGTCTGCCCTAAACACGTTATTTGATAATAACCCATTAATATAACAGCTAATATTGCAACAAAAACCTGCATGCTCCTTCGATTAAATGGCAACAGTGCTTTCATATAGTTTCTGTTCAATTTTTCATTACCACATGCTTTGTAAAATATCATCGGAATATATAAAACAACAAACTGAAAATAATAATCCGCAAACCTTGTAAATACGTTGTCAAAACTTGAAAACATTTGAAAAATTGCTGCTATTACTATCATATTAAAAACTTTTTGAAAATTTTTTTCTTTGAAACCTTTTAACAAAATTCCCACTAAAAGAAGCAGCACTATCATGAAGAATCTACCACCAAGTCCACCTGCTGTATTAAACATCTCTAACTGTTCTTCTTCGTAATAAATAGATCCAAGTGTAGCAACTAATTGACTTCTAAACAAATAAATCATACTACTTACTGCAAAATATCCCATTACAGTTGCAAAGTTAATCTTATTTTTTGCCAACCAATATGCTGGCAAAAAGGCAATTGCTGGCATATGTATAGCAGCTGCTATTAGGGTGAATAGTAAATATTT
Organism: uncultured Coprococcus sp.; assembly: GCA_964646135.1. Lineage (GTDB taxonomy): Bacteria > Bacillota > Clostridia > Lachnospirales > Lachnospiraceae > Allocoprococcus. Next base: position 1,400 of record CAZYCT010000012.1, read on the forward strand.
TTTTAAATTTTCTTCAAATATTGCCATCATCGCACACATAACAAAGGCCATTGCTAAGGTTTGTTTTATAGAACTGAAGCCTGAAATATAAAATCCCATACAATTCCATACGAGATAACATAACCACGGACGTGGAGAATATCTATAAACAAAAACAGCAAACACCACTTCAATGATTACAGCAAGCAATATCAAAAAGATCTGAAAATTTCCATCTGTAATAGTCGATACTAATTTCATCAACCAGAAAAATCCTGTGTTTCTTCCTCCTTGAAAAACTTCACTGCTAAACCACCCTTGATCAACAATGGCATAATAGTCTGCGGCATAATTGCGCAAATCTCCCGTTAAATACATATAACGGAACCCACATACAAATGTATGCACAATTGTCATTATGATAATGTATCTCTTTCTTTTCGGACCTTCTTGTGGCATAAAAACAGCCAAAATAACAACTGCTGCTACTATGTAATAATATATTCCTTTCATCTTTCCCTCTATAAACACCAATTAGTAAAAAAATCTTCTGTCTTTTCTAGAATCTCTTTTTTAGAGAATCTTTTTCCCCGTTCTTGAGCAAGTGTCGAATATTTCGCTAAACCTTCCGACGTCTCAATTACTTTTCTAATTCCTTCAGCTAGTCCCTCACTACTGTCTTCTGTAATCACGCCATATTCTGAATTTCCCAAGATTTCCTCCATACCGGTACACGGCGTTGTCACCACAGACTTTCCTAAAATCAAAGCTTCAGTCAAGACTGTACTAAATCCCTCATATCGTGAAGAACACACAACTACATCAGCAGCTTTTATGTATGGATAAGGATTCTCTTGAAACCCTAATAGTTTAACTTCCTTTGAAAGTTCAAGTTCTTCTATTATCCGTTCTAAATTATTTCTTTCTTCTCCCTCTCCTAGTATCAATAGCTCAACATTGTCTCCGTTTTTTTTCAACAGATTACAAGCTTCTAAGAGACGATCAAAACCTTTTTGATATGTCAATCTTCCGACCGCTACTAACGTCTTATAACCATTTCCTTTTTTTTCAACGTTAAATTCTTTTGACTTCGCAATAATCTCTTCTTCATCATTAACATTGTGTAAAACAATTGCTTCTGGTTTGTCTCCTACAAGTTCAAGGAAACTTTTCCTTACATCCTCAGACACACACACTACTTTATCAAACTTCTCATAGTATTTCTTAGACTTTTCGATGTTATCTGAAAATCCTTCCTTTTTTGCCAGATCACAATGTACCCAGGCAAGTTTTACCGCTTCTTTATTTGTCGATGAAGATATAATTTTTGTTGCACCACATTCTAAATATGCAACTTCAATATCGTAGTTATCCTTTATATAGAGTGGATAAAGAATTTTTAATTCTGCACATAATCTGATCCAGTACTGATACACTTTCTTTCCTATAGAAGTTTTGCATTTATTAATTGCTTTATAGTGAATCTCTGGCACAAGATATTTCTTAGCATCATCTTCTTCCATCGTATGTACAGTTATATCAAACTTTCTTTTGTCCATATTGTTAACTAATGTTCGAAGTACTTTTTCAGCCCCACCTGCGGAAAGCCTTGGAATAAAGAATAATATTTTTATCATAGTTTTTCCTTTATTATATTCTTTCATATAACTCACATATAGTCTCTGCAAAAAGTTTTGCATCAAATCGATTTTTTTGAATAGCCGCCTCTACATTCTCTTTGTCAGCACGTTTCTTATTAACAGCTTTTTCAACAGCATCCACCCATGCTAAAACATCTTCATCGAGTTGTTTCCATTCAACCATATTTAACCCAAAATCTACCTCGTGAGAAAATGTATCAGCAACAACGCATGGAAGTCCTGCAGCTTGCGCTTCTATTAACACCAACGGCATTCCTTCATACAATGACGGAAGAACAAATGCATCTGCTTTACGCATCAACACGTCAATATCTCTTCGAACTCCAAGCATCTTAATATAGTTGTCTAATTTCTCTGTTTTTATTGTATCTATCACTTTTTCCATATAAGCTTCTTCGCCATTTCCAGCACACAAAATACGGATTTTCTTCCCTTGCTTTTTATATTCAGAAGCCATCTTTGTTAAAAATAATTGATTTTTAATAGGTGTAATCCTTCCCACATGAATTACATTCTTCCATCCATCATTACAGAATTCACCATCTTCTTTTTGATCATATTTTTCAATAAACTTTGTGGTATCCACGGAATTATAGACTAGATGATATGTGTCTTTTGTAACTATTTTTTCACCATATAGAAATTTTCCTGCCAATGTTGAACATGCTAATTGCTGTGTCGAAAAAAGCAAAATCCATTTTCTCATAACCACATTATAAAATGACCTCAACTTGCTACGTTTTCTTCCGCTTCCATCAGCATCTGACCAATTATGTGCATGAACAAATCGTTTCTTCACTCCAGCAAAATAAGCAATCATCAATACAATTCCGCTGTGGAACAATTCATGTGAATGAACGATATCGTACTCTCCCTCTTGTATGACCTTGTATAATGCCATACAATATTCCCATGGCTTTCTCCAAATCATAGTAGGTATCTGTATATACTTTCCACAATGTTCTTCAATTTCCTGTCTATAGTGAGCATTGGCTATCGTCGATGTATAATCAATCTGAAATTTTTCTTTGTCTGCATTCCTCAAAAGATGCATCAGCTGATTTTCTATTCCGCCTACGTCCATTGTTCCTGCCACAATTAAAACTTTAATCTTTTTCATGAAGTTTATTTCTCCAAATATTTTTTGTAAATTTTCCATTTAGCTACATAAGCCACAGCATAAATAGGAAATATAATCTGATGCTTTAATAAAAAGCGTAATCCCTTATGAATTATATTACAATACGATGTTATATCTCCTAATGGACTCGCGAATTTTTGGCATATTTGAGCAATCTTATCCCTATCCCTAAAATAGCACGGTTCTTTTATTTTAAATTCTTCTGAAATGCATGCAAATACATTTTTTACAAAGAGATAGTCCAAAATCTCTAACATATCATCTGAACACTCTTCAAAGTATTTACTATGTTTTATAGTCTTTTCAGCCCTGTAGAACACCTCTAAAATCTGCTGTTCCAATGCTGATCTGTATTTTCTAGATAAAGATGACATATCTGTGATGTCTACACAATAAATTTTATTTTTAATAATGTCTATTGTCTCACAACACATCGCATAGGATAAACAGAAATTAAAATCCTCACCAATGCTCATATTTTCAACAAATCTCAAGTTATTTTCTTCTATAGTATTTCTGCAAAATCGCTTATCCCATGGGGGCATGATTCGTCGGCTGAAAATTAATAGTTTTAACCGTTCTGTACTAGAATTAGCCTTTGACAATTTTTCAAACAATTGTGTGGCTTTTTCATCTTCTGCTCCAATTGTGTTTCGTGAAAAGAGTAACAGTTCTGTATCCTCTTTGGCATCGCACCCCTCTAAAGATGAAAAATAATCTTCTGTTACATAATCATCGCTATCTACAAAAGTAATGTATTTCCCTGTCGCAGCATCTAATCCTCTATTTCTCGCTACAGAAACACCAGCATTTTCCTGCTTTATATATGTAATACAAGAATTATTTTGCACGTATTTTCTTATAATTTCATCACTAGAATCTTGAGAGCCGTCATTAATCACGATAATCTCTACATCTTTTCGATTCTGTTCTATAAGACTATTCAAACAACGTTCAATCGTCTTTTCGGCATTATATACAGGTATAATTACACTGTATTTAATATCAGATTGCATATTATATCCCCTCAAACAATTTTAGTACTTCCTCTTTCACGTTCTCTAAGCAGAACGGAATTACCCTCTGTCTACTATTTTCTCCACAGTTTTCCCGCAATTTCTCATCGGATTTTAGTATTCGAATCACCTCTGCAAATGAATCGTCATCGTCAGCTGGGCACATATATCCTGTGACGTTGTTTTCCATGTAGTCACTTGGTCCCCTGACATTTGATGTCACCAATGGAAGACCACAATACATGGCCTCCAGTGAAGCTAAACCTAATCCTTCTCTGTGAGATGGAAACGCAAATAAATCCACCTGACTGCAAATATCTACTACGTCTTTCCGGTATCCTAGAAAATGTACATTTTTTTCAAGATGTAATTCTTTTGCTAGAGATGTCAGATTCTCTAATTCCTCACCTTTTCCACAAATTATGTAATGAATGCTACTGTCATTCAATTTACTCATTGCTTGGATAATCACTTTGTGATTCTTGTTAGCATTAAGTTCTCCAACAGATAATATCAAAAAGCTGCCCTTCTCGATGTGTAATTCATCATATATATCGCATCGCTTCTCTGCTTTTTGTAAACGCTGTGTATCCACACCAATCCCGTGAATATATCCCACGTGCCTGGCATGCATTTTCTTAGCAATCTCATAATCTTCCTTATTAATTGTCACTATCCAGTCAGCAAACCGAGACATAACTTTTTCAATCGGATAAAACACGAGCCAGTATTTGCTCGGAGCGCCTTTATAAAAATGGAACCCATGTACCATGTACACAACTTTAGTTCCATTTTTCCGCGTTTTTCTTGCCGCAAGTCTTGTAGCCACGCCCATCACTGGCTCATTTGTCCAAATAATATCATAACATTCTCTTTTTAGCACCTTCTTCATATCCTTGTACCCAAGGATATTCTTTGGCGCAGCCGGGCTTCTGACAAGTCGTACTACATGAATTGTATTTACGTGATCTTTGAGCTTTTGGCGAATCTCAGTCATTCGACCACCAACCTCTGAGCACGCAATATCTACGATATAGCCATTCTCAGACAGATGAATCACATGCGGAATCAAAAACTGCACCATCATCAAATCTGTAGATGTAATCAACAATTTCTTACTCATTTAACGCACTCTCTATTCGTTCAACAATCTTTCTTGCTGACATTCCGTAATAATCTCTCAAATAGTTTTGGTCTCCTACGATTGCTGAATATTGATCATGAAGTCCCACTCTGAGCAGTCTTGCTTTCTTGGCTCCACTTTCTGCCATTACTTCTGCAACAGCACTGCCAAATCCGCCAACAATGTTGTGTTCTTCACATGTTACAATCAAATCACACTGGGAAGCTAACTGTTCCACCACATCTTTATCCAGTGGCTTGATTGTTGGAAATGTATACACAATCGGTTGATATCCCTTTTCTAATAAGCTTTCATATGCGCCCTGTACTTCTTCATAGATTGCTCCGGTTGACAAAAGCGCAACCTTTTCTCCGTCATGTACTTTAAGCGCTTTCCCAATTTCAAAATTATCGATTCTGTCATGGATACGTTTTTCACCCCCACGCCCTAATCTCAAATAACATGTGCCTGGATACTGTGCGATTGCTCTTGTCGCACACTCTGCTTCCATCGCATCTCCAGGTGCCATCACTACCACGTTCGGCAGCGCACGAAGCAATGCAATATCTTCTGTCGCATGGTGACTCATTCCCAGCGAACCATACACAAAGCCACCCCCCACGCACACAATCTTTACATTTGCATTGTGGTAAGCACAGTCATTCCTAATCTGCTCCAGGCAGCGGACAGTCGGAAAATTTCCAATGGAATATGTAAATACTGTCTTCCCCTCCAGCGCCATTCCCGCTGCCACTGTTGTCATATTTTGTTCTGCAATTCCTGCATTGGTGAACTGATCTGGAAGTGCTTCCCAGTAAGGTTTCAACACACCAAAGCCCAAATCTCCTGTCAGTAATTCTATATTTTTATCATTTTTTGCAACATCTATCAGTGTTTTGACAAATGTATTTCTCATAAACTCTCCCCCTCAGTTTTCTAAAAAAAAGTCGGATGATAGGTATTTGTCATTGTGTGGTCGTCACTTTCATCCTCTTCTTCCGGAAATGCTGGATTTTCAATTCCTTTTGGTGTATAGATATCATCTGTCCCTTCCGGCATGTCTGCATGAAGTTCTATGACAGCTCCATCATATTCCCAGCCCTCATGTGGAAAGCGATAATGCCACAGAATATCATTTTCCATAAACGACACGCCTTTTCCCTTGGTAGTATGAGCAATGACTACTGTTGGTTTTTTCTCTTCTGTTTTAGAAGGAAGGAGGGCTTCGCGCAGCTCATCATGGTCATTTCCGTTCACTTCTTTTACATTCCAGCCGAATGCTTTCCACTTAGAAGCGAAGTCACCCAAGTCCAGTGTTCTATCACAATAATCAAGACTCTGCATATGATTGTGGTCTATAATAGCCACTAGATTATCCAAGTGAAAATGATTTGCAAAAAGTGCTGCTTCCCACACAGAGCCTTCATCACACTCTCCATCGCCCAACACCACGTAAACCTTATGATTTTTTTTATCCTTTTTAGCAGCGAGTGCCATTCCTGCCCCCGCTGAAAGGCCATGTCCCAGCGATCCGGTAGAAAAATCGACCCCTGGTAAATAATGAGACACATGACCTGATAGTCTGCTTCCATTTGCATAGTGCGTCTTCAATTCTTCCACTCCAAAGAAGCCCATCTCAGCTAAAGCCGCATAAATAGCCACTCCTGCATGGCCTTTACTCAAGATGAAACGATCTCTTTCGTCCCAGTCTGGATTTTCCGCATCATACTTCATGATATCAGAATAAAGTACTGCAATAATATCTGATACTGATAAAATAGAACCAATATGACTGCCTCCCGAAAGATGTGTCATTTCAATCCCGTGTCTTCTTATTTTCCACGCTAACTGTTCGCTTGTCATTACTAAAACACCTCTATATATCTCTATTTTGAAATTGCTCGTAATCTGTCTATTTCTTCCTGCTCAAGGTTCCAGTTCAAACCTTTCAAATTACTTACAACCTGTTCCGCTTTCTTCACACCACAAATCACAATTGACTGTGGCAAATAATCTAAAATGTACCGTATCGCTACTGACGCTGCATCTTTTCCACGATATGTAGCAATTTTTTTCAATTCTTCTACTATTTGCAAATTTTTAAGCAACTTTTCCCCATGAAAATTAACATAAATTTCCCTTGATCGTCTATCGTTGCTTTCAAATACAATATTTGCATCATATTTTCCTGTCAAAATTCCCTGTCCAAGGCTTCCCCATGTAAGTGGCGTCATTTCCATTTCCTCCGAAATGCGCAGAATATCCTTCTCATTCTTCCTGCATGCCAGACTGTACTCATCTTGAAAGCTCACAAATCTTCCTTGATACTGCCGCAGCTCTTCCACGTCCTCTTGATAAATGTTCGACAAGCCATAGTATCTGATTTTCCCTTTTTTTCTTTGCTTTTCCAAAGCCTCCACTACTGTGCTTATCGGTGTAACTTTATCTCTATAATGAACTTGATAAAGATCAATATAATCTGTATTCAAACGTTTCAAACTTGCATCCAGTGCTTCTTCTATCCAGCTTTCGCTATTATCATAGGTTGTAACACCGTTCGCCACCCGAACTCCAAATTTGGATGCAATCACGACTTCCTCTCGATGATTTTCTAAGGCCTTGGCCAATGTTTTTTCTGACTGTCCCAAACCATATGTATCTGCAGTATCAAAGAAATTAATACCCTTATCCAATGCCGTATGAACGGCTTCTATTAATTCCTCTTCTTGAACATTCCCCCAACCGTAGCCACCCATTGGGCAGCCACCAACACATAATCTTGAAACATTCAAATCCGTGTGTTTGATTGTTATGTATTCCATCTCGATTACCTATGCTCTCTCTTTACTACGAATGCATATATCTTCTCAAGAACTTTATGCGCTGTCATCAAGAAAATATAAACATCTGTTTGAAACGATACTGTCTTTGCGTATTTAACACGAAGACAATTCTTTCTCTGCAAAACATATTTTTCATACATCTCATCAGCATCTTGATCACCGACAATTTCATCCAAATTAATGAACTCAATCGAACTATAATCTGTAATTCCTGGGCGCACTTTCAAAATCAACTTTTCTTCATCTTCATACTGTTGCGTATATTTAAGAAGTTCCGGTCTTGGTCCTACTAGACTGATTTTTCCGGTCAACACCTGAATAAATTGTGGAATCTCATCTAATTTCGTTTTACGGAGAAATTTCCCTACTTTTGTAATTCTACTGTCATTTAAAGCAGTTGTACCTCCACCTATCTGATCCGCATTCTGCACCATGGAACGGAACTTTAGGATTCGAAAGGTCTCACCTTGATAGCCACCTCGTTCCGCGCGATAGAATACTGGAAAACCTGATTCTAATATAATAGCTGCTGCAATAATCAAAAATAACGGCCACGTAATCAACAAGAGGAGTCCTGCTATAATAATATCAAAACATCTTTTTATATATAAATTGTAAACACTGTCATAAGCTGGTTTTTTATCTCTCATTTCATTGCCCCTCGCAAAAGATTTGAAATACAGTAGTTGAAGCAATCACTCCCCGCATCTCCGCGTGAATTATAACATCTTGCTTCTGATTTGTAAACTTTACCTCTGCATCTCATATTTGTTCACAAATAATTCTATGCTTTCTTTTAATACTTTCAGCTGGCTCTGTAAATAAAATTCGTCTTCAAACAGTGCGTAGTGTACGCAAGCTCTGATCAGTATAAAGATTAGTGGTGTTAGTGTTTGATATGGAATCTTTATCTTGTCCTCTAACTGCTTCGCGTACTCTGCATAACGTCTGTCTACTCCGGCAAAAAACTTCTTTCCATATTCTATATATTTTGGATGTGTGTAAATCTGATACATCAGGCGATATTTCTTGCCATGCTTCTCAGCTGTCCAATAGGGAATCTCGTCAATAAATTTCCACAACTCCTCTACATTCATAGGTGCTTTCGCCATAAAATCCGCTTCTACCTTGCTCATGCAATATTCGGTGGACTGGATAATCAGATCATCTACATTTTCAAAATATACATACAGATTTGCCGATGTGCAGCCACAATATTTCGCCAACAGTTTGATCCCTGTTCCCTGGAATCCATTCTCCGCATAGCACTCGTAACACTGCTCCATAATTTCCTGTTTACGCTTCAGAATTTCTTCTGCCGTAACTGGTTTCTTGCTCACGTCTCTTCCCTCCACTAATTACTTATCGATTAATAGGTGTAGTATAACATTTTCATATATGAAATACAACTCTAAGTCGGTTAAAAAACGTCAAAAAAGTGACTGTTTTATCACTTCTGATAAAACAGCCACTCTATATGACTTATCTATTTAGTTGCTGTAATTTGGCACTTTTAGATTTATTATTTTGCTGCAAGTCTTTTTTTGCTTTCGATTACAGCTACTGCTGCAACTAACATAAGTCCTACATAGATCATCATAGTAGATGCATCACCTGTCTGTACTGTTCCTGTAACAGATCCAGCTACATCTCCTGCTACTTCTACAGGTTCTAAAGCTGCTTTTACATCTTCATTTCCTGCTCCACCTTTGATTACTTTGATTCCATCAAAGCTGAAACCTTCACTAAGAAGTAATTTAAGAGCTGCACGAGCTCCGCTCTGTCCACCATTGCAAAGGATGTAGATTTCTTTTCCGCTCCAAGCATCTTTGTTGCCTCTTACAAATGCTGCAAAATTCTTTGCAAGTTCACCGTCAAGGGCTGTTACTTTACTGTTTTTACCTTCTACAGTAAATAAAGGCTGTCCAATTGAGCCTTTTAAAGCTCCATCCTTTTCACGAACTTCTGTAGCACGAACGTCAAGGATTACGATGTTACTGTTTCCTACTGCCGCTACTGCATCTTTTCCAGCCACAAAGTTCTGGTATTCAGCATCCCAAGTTGCTTTATCGTTTCCGATTGCTGCATCAAGGATATCAAGATCTTTCGCACCATTTGTGATTGTGTTAATCTTCTCTGCTGGATATCCTGCAAGGAGAAGTAATTTTGTTGCAAGCTGTGCTCCACGTGATCCACTGTTGCAGAGAACGTAGATATCTTTTCCAGCTAAGTCTGTATTTCCTTTTACAAATGCTGTAAAGTTTGTTGCAAGTTCACCATCTTCAGCTGAAATTGCTCCATCTGCGCCAAAGAGAGGTGCTGAGATAGAACCAGCTACTGTATATTTTCCATGGTTTGCTGCTGAACGCACATCAAGGATTACAGCTCCGCTCTTCTGAGCTTCTAATGCTTCTGCACCTGTTTTAAAGTTATAGTCACGTTTAAGAACTGCCTGAATGTCAGCACTTCCTGCTCCGCCCTGAATTGTGAAAACTCTTGTGCTAGGGATTCCAGCTTTTACTAACAAATATGTTGCAGCTGCTGCACCTTTGCTTCCGCTGTTGCAAAGAACAAAGATGTTCTTTCCTTCCCACTGTGCATTTTCATCGATAAGTGCTGTAAATGCTGTTGAGAGATCGTCGTCACGAGTTGTCACCTTATTTCCTTCATCATATGTAAACAATGGCTGATGGATAGCTCCTTCTACGTAACCATTTGCATCGTGTACTTCGTTTGCACGAACGTCAATGATGATTCCGTTTCCTGCTTTCAACTCGTTGAGAGCCTGAGTTGCTGGTACACGAACGATTGCTGCTTCCGCAAGATCTGGATCTGTAAATGTTCCACCAGTTACACGTCTAAGCTGGTCTGCTGAAACTCCACATTCATTTACTAACCAGTCGATAGCATAATCTACACAGAATGTGCCCATATAGCAGCTGAGGTAGATTGTCTTTCCTGTCAAATCTAATTCGCCCATCTGTGCGATGAAAGCATCTTTGTTTGCCTGTGGAACGCTGTAATCTGCGTTACATACTGGCGCAATAACAGCACCTTTAATTGGTGTTGCTTCACAGTCTGCTTTTGCACGGAGATCTAAGAAGATATTTCCGTCTTTGCCGATTGCTGCCAATCCGTCTGCGCCTGAAGCCTCAGCGATACCGTCAATCAGTGAACCTGTTGGCTTTGCAAGGCTTCCGCCTTCCGCTGAAGCTACAGTAAAGCTACTGAGCACCAACGTAAAAATTAAAAGTAATGATAAAATTTTCTTGTTCATAAGTTCCTCCTCTAAAATTATGCACAAATTACAATAGTATTATAGGTCACTTCTATTAGATATTAAAATTGAAATTTTAAATATTAACATTTGTTTATTGATAACATTTATAAACTTATTTAAAAACTTCTGAAGCTTCCTTTACATTTTCTGATGCTTCATATGAGAAATCTGGGAAGAAATCCTGATGTACTTTCACGACATCGTTCTTGAAATCTCCTGGTACGATAGCATCTGCATTTCCTTCTACTGTTTTATCTGATACAGTGTATGGAAATCCTTTCATTTCATTTAATTTGTACTTTGCAAGATCTTTTCCGTAGGCAAGTACTTCTGTAAGTTCGAAGTTTGTCTCAATCTTCGGGAATGTCACATCAATGATCTCATCGATTGTTGCCAGATCACTGCTTAACATCTTATCTAATATCTGATCGATCACTGCCGTCTGACGCTTCGCACGAGTCTCATCTGCACCTTCGGTCGCACGGATACGGCAATAACCTACGGCCTGTGTTCCATTCAATGTCTGCTTGCCAGCCTGTGTAAGTTCTGCTGCATTCTTGCCTGCAACAGTATTCAAATCTGCTGTATAGCCGTTGACATGAGGAATCTCTTCTTCTGTAATATCCAGTTCGATTCCACCTAATGTATCAATGACATCAATGATAGCCTTGAAGTCAATTGTCACATAGCGTTCAATGTCTAAATCCAGATTTCGATTCAACACTTCAATCGCATCTTCAGCACCATTTTTGTAGATACTCTTTGCTGCGACCATCTTGCCTTCTTTCGAAGCAAGCATCGTGTTGCCATACACGTTGAGAAGCTTCACTTCTTTTGTCTCTTTATTGATGCTTGCAATGACAATGAAATCACTTTCTACATCTTTCTGATCGTCGGAATGTGCATCGATTCCGAACAGAGCCACGTTAAGATATGTCTCATTGTCTTCCATCTCGTCGCTCTTATTCAGGTTCTCATCGTCCAGATCTGTCTTGTCAATCTTAGACGCCTTGCTGCAGCCGTACATTACAATTGCTGCCGCAAATGCCAGAAGCATCACGCCGATGACGGAGATGAATTTTTTCATTTTCCTCATTCTACTCCTCCTTCTCCCAGTACCCTTTATTTCTGGTACATAAAATTTTTAATTTATATGGAAGCATTTGATAATGCTGACCCATCTGATACCCTAGATACTTCGCGCCGCTTTGCATCACAAGCGCCGGAAGCAGCCTTTTCTTTTTCATTTGGACCAAATACCTGGCGGTCTCCTTCACCAGCACCAGCCCTTCCTTGGAGCGCTTCATTGTCTGCGTCAACTCTGGATGCATGGCGTACGCTGCGCCCGTGTCAAAATTCCGCTGAAATTGTTCTTTCAGACTATAATTATGATAGTGAATCACTTCTGCATCTGCCGCGTAGATAACTTGATCGCCTTCCTTTAGTATCTTCCAGGCAATCACTGTGTCCTCACAGGAAACCGCCCGCTCTTCAAATCCAGAAGTCTTCCGATAATTGGACAAACGATACATCGCGCAGACATTGGAGTTAAAATATAGTTTGATATCTGTACGTTGTCCGTCCTTCCATGATTTCACCCTGCCTACTGGCGGGTAATTGAAATACCTGGTGAACCGCTCAATCTCGCCGCACTGTTCATCTGTCACATGTCTTGCGTACACAGCTGCGACCTGCTCTCCTTCAAAATGAGAAAGCATGCGCTCCACCATCTCTATCTGCGCCGGGATGGCATCTTGTGTCATGAATAACATGTACTGTGCATCCGTCTTACGCATCTGTTCCGCCTTCACTTTGGCATAATCAAAATTCTTCTGCTCTATATAAGCAATACTTACGTTCTCAAACATCTTGTATGGCTCTGCACATCGCTTATCCTGCTCATCCACATAAGAGACAAGCAGATGAATTCTCCTAGCGGGAATTGTCTGCGCACTTAGTGCGCTTAGGCACCTTGTCAATCTCTCATCCGGTCGAAATACCGGAATCATCACATCTATCGTCATATGTCCTTCTCTTTTATCTTCTGGAATGCCATTTACAGAAACTGCTCCTATCTGCTAATATAGAATCAGATACGATCACGGATGAAAGGAGATTCTATATGCATAAAGTTACGGTCATTATTCCCAATTACAACGGCATACAATATCTTGACGCTTGCCTTTGTTCGCTTCAGAAGCAATCCTTCCAAGATTTTTCTATAGTACTTGTAGATAACGGTTCTACTGACGCAAGCCTTACTTATGTGGAACATCACTTTCCTTCTGTCCAGTGCATTCCTCTTCTGAAGAACCAAGGATTCTCCTATGCCGTCAATATCGGCATCCAACATTCTGACAGTCCCTATGTTCTGCTTTTGAATACAGACACCATTCTGACGCCTGATTTCTTAGCTCATATGGTACAGCAGATGGAATCTTCTGAGCAAATCTTCTCTGTCGGAAGCAAGATGCTCCAAGCACATCACCCAGATTGCATTGACACCACAGGGGATTTCTATACCATCTGCGGTTATGCCTTCTGCCGTGGTCAAGGGCAAGACGCACATCGTTTTACCAAAAGTACAGAAATCTTCACCGCCTGCGCCGGCGCTGCACTCTACAGGCGAAGTGCCTTCGCGCAGATTGGACTTTTCGACACCCGCTTCTTCGCCTACTTAGAAGATGTGGATATCGGCTACCGCGCCCGCCTCTTTGGCTGGAAAAATGTATACTGTCCAACCGCAATCGTCTACCACATCGGTGGTGGCACAAGTGGACATGGGCACACTCCCTTTAAAGTATACCATTCTGCCCGAAATAATCTATTTTTATTAAAGAAGAATATGGATTTATTGCAAATTATAATAAATTGCCCTCTCTTTATTATCGGTTTCTTGTTAAAATATCTTTATTATAGAAAGCGAGGACTAGGCGACTCCTACCGAAAGGGTATTAAGGAGGGACTACAGACGCTCTCACAGATTGAGCGGATTCCTTCTCGACATGCCCCAGAGCAAAAGATAAAGGCATGGCATATTCAGCTACAGCTGATCTGCCACACCTTTCATTATGTTTTGCAATATACCAGCACGCATCTTCTACGTGCGCAGCGAAAAATCTGATTTCATCAATGTCAGATTTGGATTGTAGAATGGGTCCCCCAGTGCAAGTTCTTTTTTCCAGCGGTTTGCGAAGAGATTAATTTCTCCTTGGAAACGCTGGATTTTTTCTTCAGTATCATCTATTCCTCTGGTCTTTGATTCATAGTGATACAGCATGGCATATGGGTTATACACTACTTTGTAACCAGCCTTTCCCACACGCATGCAGAAATCCACATCGTTAAATGCCACTTCAAATGCTTCGTCCAATCCGCCCACTTCTTCGTACACGGATTTTTTCACCATCATGCAAGCGGCTGTAACTGCGCTGTACTCCTGGGCACAGATTACTCTGCCAAAATAAGCCAGATCGTCCGCCTTCTTTCCTACAAATGCGTGTCCTGCGATTCCACCAAGTCCCAGAATCGTTCCCGCATGCTGTATCGTATCATCTGGATAAAACAGCCTTGCCCCCACAATTCCAGTATCTTCTCGCATACAATAGGAAAGTAGTTCTTCCAGACACTCTGCATTTATTATTTCTGTATCATTGTTGAGCAGTAAAATATAGTTTCCGTTCGCATGCTCTACTGCATAATTATTAATCGCCGAATAATTGAACACACCTTTCCATTCCAAGATCTGCAGATTCAGCTTCCATTTCCGAAGGTCTTCATAGAATAAGAAGGTCTTCTCTTCTTCGCTATTATTTTCCACAATAATGTATTCCACATTCAGACCATTTCGATTCTCTTCGATAGATTTGATACAGCGTTTTAAGTCGTCTGTATGATCTTTGTTTGGAATGATAATGGAAATCAATGGTCTCTCTGTCATTCTATACTTCGTCCGATAGATTCCCCAGTATTCCATAGCAACTTCTGCATCTATGTTCATTCGCTTATAATGTGCCTCAATCGCTTTTCGTCCCGCCACGTAGGCATATTCTTTGCTGCTTGGATTCTCTGCCGTGGAATCTGCATGCGCACGCCAGTGATAGAGGATTTTCGGAATATGTACAATCTTATCCGTCTGCTCTACACAGCGCAAGATGAAATCATAATCCTGCGATCCTTCATATTCTGCTCTCAGTAAGCCCACTTTTTGCTGCAATATCCGTCTCACGACAAACAAATGGCAGATATAATTTTGACTTCTCAGAAGATCGAGATTCATATCACTTTTAAAGTGCGGCTGAAAATATTTCTTACTGTCCTCAGTAATCTTATCTTCATCCGTATAAATAACGTCCGTTTCCGGCTTCCCATTCAATACTTTTGCACACTCATACAAGGCTTCCGGTGCCAGTGTATCATCGTGATCCATAAATACGACATAATCTTCCTTCACTTCTTCTAGTGCAACATTGGTATTTTCTACAATGCGAAGCTGCTTTTCGTTGTGGAGCACTATAATACGGGAATCTTTTTTCGCATATTTCTCTAATTTGCTGCGAAGTGGTGATTTCTCTCCGCTTCCATCTGAGAGATATAACTTCCAGTTCGAGTACGTTTGCTTTTGAACCGAAGCGATCATCTCTTCCAGATACCGCTCCGGAGTGCGGTATAATGGCACTACGATTCCAAAGCTTGGAGCATATGTCAGCGGTTCTTCCTTTTCTTCACCTAGTCTGCCCCCGCAAGAGCCGTTCTTAGATCGCCACTTTCCGTAATCTTCTTCTGGCATTCCAAAAAGCTTTTCTCCCACACGTCTTATCGTCTGACGAAGTCCAAACTGCTGGTAGTATACTTTAATCTTTCTCCGCCATTCTCGCAACCGATGCAGACCACCGTCCTGCCATCTTCCGCGCAGACTTACCTTGCGCCAATGTGCTCCATAAGCATCTTCCACGGCAAGCCACAGTTTCTTCTTCTTGGCAGTTCCGGTAATCTCAAATCCATAGATTTCTTCTCTTGTACACTCTGGAAAGGCCCTTTCCACATCAAGGCGCTCTACCCGACGCACCGCTCCAACTGGCAGATTCTTATTCTTCTGCGTCGAGACATAGAGCGCCGCGTCTTTCTGACAGACGCACCATCCGCGTATGCAAAATGCCTGATTCTTCCATGTGACCTCGTCAATATACCATTCTCTTTTCTCTTCCTGCTTCTTGATCCAATCCACACCAAGATGGAATACTTCTCCGGACTTCTCATCCTCGTACTGAAAGCAGCGAAGCTCCTTATACTTATCATAATCTTCTGGTATATCAAGCATGAAAAAATATCGTCTGTCGTAAATACCACCCATACACTCGGCCGGATTGCGCACATACGTTTTCTCGATAACCTGACACGACAGCATCGTATAATCTAATGTAAAAAAAGGAACATCGATTGCCTGATCCGCCTTATCAAAATAGCCCTGCAAGATCAGTTTTCGCTTGTCCTTCACATGAAATCGACAGCTAAGTAAACAAAATTTATTCATCGCCATTTCCTTCTTTTTTGTAATTTTCAACTACCTCCTGGCAGTCTCCATATTGTTTGATCTTCCCTTTTTCCAGCCAGATTGCCTTCTCGCAGACCTCTTTCACCTGTTCCATGTTATGTGAGACAAATAGAATCGCCGCACCGCTCTCTTTGATGTTCTGAATCCGTTCTTCACATTTCTTTTGGAATTTAAAATCTCCCACCGAAAGTACCTCATCTACGATCAGAATATCTGGTGTGGTAAATGTGGTAATAGAAAAGGCCAGACGCGCCAGCATTCCGGAAGAAAAATTTTTCACTGGGACATCCATAAATTCTTCCAGCTCAGAAAAAGCTACGATTTCATCGTAATATTTCTTCATTTCCTTGCGGCTATATCCCATCATAGCGCCCGTGATCCACACGTTCTCCGTCGCTGTAAGATCCATGTCAAATCCTGCTCCAAGTTCAATAAGTGGGGCGATTTTCCCCTTTACTTCCACGGTCCCTTCTGTCGCTTTCAGAACTCCTGCAATAATCTTAAGAAGCGTACTTTTCCCACTCCCATTCAGACCTACAAGCGCCAAAGTTTCTCCCTTTTTCATGGACAAAGAGACATCCCGCAGCGCATAAAACTCGCGGTACCACAGTTGATTCTTGGCTCTTCGGATCAAATATTCTTTTATGTTATCTATTTTTTCAGAAGCAATGTTGAATTTCATGGAGACATTGCTTACTTCTAGAACATTCTCAATCTCTTTCATTCTTCTGCCTCTATAAATCTAATATAAAGCTGTCCTCCCGCTTTCGAAATACGAACATTCCAGCAAGAAATACTAGCATGCATCCTCCCACAGTCAGAAGAATCTGCCTTGCCTGTGGAAATGTCCCATCTATCACCAAACTGCGAAACATTTCTAGTATCTGGGTCAATGGATTCCACTCCACAACCCGTCTTACATGCTCTGGCAAAATGTTCAGCGGATAGATGACTGGCGTAAGGTAAAATAAGCCTGTGCAAAACACGCCGTAAAGGTGCAAAATGTCCCTGAATTTTACTGCCAGCGCCGCCAGCAATAGTCCCATCCCCACTGCAAATATCATGAGAAGGAACATCGGCAGGATACTGAGCCAGATGGTCCAGTACACTTTGGTTCCTGTGAGAAGCATCACGAAAATCAATGCCAAGAAAGAAGCTCCCAGGTTGATCATGTTCGATAATATCTTTGCCAGGACAAACACGCTTTTGGGAATATATACTTTTCGAATTAGTCCTGCATTTCCTATGATTGACATCATCGCCTCTGTGGTCGCAGTCTGATAATAATTAAAGAGAATCTGTCCACTCAAGATATAGATGGCATAGTTCTCAATCTCAAATCGAAAGAAATTAGAGAACACGAACCAGAGAATGATCATCATAAGCAGGGGGTTAAGGATGGTCCAAAGGACCCCCAGTATTGAACGGCGATACTTGATTTTCACATCCCGCAGCACCAATTCAAAGAGTAACGGACGATATTTCATAGCGCTACTCAACCTCTCCGATTACAGCCCAGCGCCAGAAGGATTGTCCGTAATTGTATGTGTGAGAATAGCCACACATTTCGAATACCAACTGGGAGTAACCCGAACGAATCCCTCCCGTGCAATAGACAACGATTTCATCTGTCTTTTCGATTCCTTTTGCTTCTAACATCGCTGAGATCTCTGCATTTGATTTCAGTACCCCACCTTCTGTAAAGAAGTCCACAAAAGGTATGTTCACAGCTCCTGGCAAATGCCCGCCCTTGGCTTCGCCGTGAAGGATTGCTCCTTCGTATTCTTCTACAGTTCTCACATCCACAATCTTATAATCATCATAATTCTTCTGCAACTCTTCTGTCATGATGTTATTCGACTGATCTAATTCGTCAATTACTACTTTGGTTTTCTCAGGAGTCGTTCCACCGAACTGCATCTTGGCATCGGCTGCCTTCAGCGCATCAATCCCTCCGTCTACCACTTTGATATCGCGAAATCCTGCCTGGAGCATTTCCCAGAGAACGCGTCCGTCTTCGCCCCATCCATCACTTGGATCGCCGATCACAATAATCTGCTTCTCTTTATCTAATCCCAGATTGCCCAGGCGCTCTGCCAAATCATCTGGTTCAGGGACAAGTCCCCAGTTTTCATCTCCTGCATTTCCTTCCTCGCAAGTAGAAAGCTCTCTCCAGCGTGTCACCACTGCCCCTTCTACGGTTCCTAACAACGCACTTTTATCTCCTCTTGCGTCCAAGAATTGTACATCTTCATCACCGATTTTCGCAACTGCTTCTTCCGCTGTAATCACGTACGCTCCTTTGAAGCGATCTTCTTCTGCAATTCCCTCTGCCGGATTCTTCTTCTCGCAGCCACATACCTGCAATAATCCTGCCATTATAATTCCTACTTTTACCAATCGTTTTATCCTCATAATTGCTTTCTCTTTCCGCTCTTTGCTTCTTGTAATTTAAGGTTCTCAAGCACCTGTTTCTCCAAGGTTCTCCTAATCTGATAGTTCTCTGCTTCCTTCAGATTCAGCTTACTCCTTGTCTTTTCTGCCTCGCTTTGTATATCCTTCTTTTCCTTTTCCAGCGTCTGCACTTGCTTTTGCAGTTGTTCTCTTTCTCTTAGGAGCTTCGCTCTTTCGTTCTGTATACTGTTGAAATCGTAAAGAATCTGCATCTTCTCTTCCTGACAGCGATGTATATCCGCAACCTGCTCCGCCTTTTCCTCATGAATGCCAAAATCCACATAGAAATGATGTAGATTCATTCGATACAGGTCCTGCAGTGTCGTGTGATATTCTTTTTCTAACACTTCTACTGCTTCTTCTTGATATTGGTCAAGAATTTCTTCGAATTTCTCAATGCCAAGCACGTACATATCCGGCAATCCTTTCACACACTCTGCCAGCAAAAATGCGCGCTCTATTTCTAGTTCCAGATGGGTTCTCGCATCCTTCTTCTTAAAATCCACACCAAAATATCGCACCAGTTCTTCATCGTTCAACATATGCATCATTTTCTTTCGCATAAGCATATGTTCATTCACAAAACGTGCCGTCTTCAAGCGACTTGCACCGCTGATCTGGTTCTCTGGGTTGCGATGGCAGCGATAATATGTCAAGCTTTCCGGCAATACATAGACTGGCGCCTGCACAAGAACGCGAATCCACATATCCAGATCTGCTCCCTGACAAAACAGCAGATGAAATCCACCTACTTTTTCCACAATGTGGCGCGGCAGTACCGCTGATGGATGGGCAACACAGTTACCCTCCCGGAAGAAATAGCGCATCCAATCTTCCCGTGTATCGCAGCTTCTCTTCAACGATTCTGCGATATTTGGGAAATCATTCTCCGCAGATTCGCCATTTTCATCGATGACAGCCGCGAACGTAAAGCACGCCCCACACTCTGGATGTTCCTCCAAATATGCCATCTGCTTCTGCAATTTCTCTGGATGCCAGGTGTCATCGCTGGTCGCATATGCCACATAGTCACCTGTCACTTGTCTTAATCCATCGTTCGCCGAGCGACAATAAAACTTATTTTTCTCTTGAAAAATAAGTCTGATTCTCTGGTCCTTTTCTCTATATTCTTCTAACACTTCTCTTGTTCCGTCCGTGGAGCCATCGTCTACAATAATCAACTCAAAATCTTCATAAGTCTGTGCCAGAATACTTTCAATTGTCTCTCGTATCAATTTTTCTCTATTGTATGTACACAGTAATATGCTTACCATCCGGGTATCCTTCCCTTCCTCATAATACATTTATCGTATCATATCTATATAAACGCTTCAAATTGATAGCATCAATATTTGTACGTTTATCGATTCTATCTATTCAAAAAAAGGAAGACCATCACGCTTTACTGATGTGTGATAATCTTCCTCGTCTTTAACTCACTTTTAACTTAAATTTCTGAATATCTCTTTCATTAGAGACTTTCTCGATGATCGCACCTAAGCTCTTGAGTTTCTCTTCAAATCTCTCATACCCTCTCTGGATATAAATGATGTCGTCCACCAGCGTAATTCCTTCCGCTGCAAGTCCTGCAATAACAAGCGCTGCTCCTGCGCGAAGATCTGGCGCACTCACTCTCGCTCCCTGGAACTTCTCCACACCTTCAATGGTAGCTGAATTACCTTCAATCTTCACATTCGCTCCCATGCGTGCCAACTCATCCAAGTACTTGAAGCGATTTTCAAAAATGCTCTCTGTAATCGTACTTGTCCCTTTGCAAAGGGCAAGTGTCACACCAATCTGTGACTGCATATCCGTAGGGAAGCCTGGGTATGGCAATGTCTTCACATGTGTATTGCGAAGTGTTCCCTTGGAAACAACGCGAACTGCATCGTCAAATTCTTCCACTTCACAGCCAATCTCAACAAGCTTCGCAATGGTTGCTTCCAAATGCTTTGGAATTACATTCATAACCGTCACATCTCCACGAGTTGCCGCTGCTGCAAACATAAATGTTCCAGCCTCAATCTGGTCTGGAATGATAGAATATGAAGTCTTGTGAAGTCTCTGCACACCGCGAATCTTGATCACATCTGTACCAGCTCCGCGAATATTCGCTCCCATACTGTTCAGGAAATTGGCAACATCTACTACGTGTGGCTCCTTGGCAACGTTCTCCATAATCGTCGTTCCCTCTGCCATGACAGCAGCCATCATAACATTAATCGTCGCTCCCACGCTCACCACATCAAAGTAAATATGCTTTCCTATCAAGCGTTCTGCCTGTGCTATGATCTTTCCATGTTCGATGTCAACATAGGCCCCCAGTGCACGAAATCCCTTCAAATGCTGGTCGATTGGGCGGCTTCCTATATTGCAGCCACCTGGGAGTGCCACTTCGGATCTCTTATATTTTCCAAGAAGAGCACCGAGCAGGTAATACGATGCTCTGATCTTCTTGATATAATCATATTCGATGTCAAAGCTTCCAATTCCGCTTCCATTAATCGTAACACTGTGCCGATCAATTCTTCTTACTTGCGCTCCGATTCCCTCAATTGCCTCTAATAAAACGTTAATATCATTCACGTCTGGAAGATTATCAATGGTCACTGTCTCGTCTGTCATAATTGCAGCAGCTAAAATCGGAAGGGCTGCATTCTTCGCGCCACCGATCTCAACTTCTCCTACTAACGGATTGCCACCCTTAATAATATACTGTTCCATATTACACCTCTACTATTTGGTTTCTATTATATTATTGTAAAATTTCCGTTGATTTCTCACTCATTTTCAAATTGGACAATAATCCAAATATCATTATAGCATATAGTTAGTGTACTTGTAAAACTTTTTCTATCGTTTCTTCCAGATTTAATCCATCTTCTTCGATAATAATGTCTGCATATCGTTCAAATAAGACGATTCTTTCTTCATATAATTCCTTCAACGTCTGCCCATTCCGAAGTGTTACACCTCGTTTCTTAGGGTCTTTTAATCGTTTTTGAATCGTCTCAAACGACAATTTCAAATAAATGATTGTTCCGATTTCTTGGTAATGGCGCATTGCCTCTTCGCAATACACCACACTGCCGCCTGGGGATATGACAGCGTTCTCTGCCACCAAATCTCGATTCACTTGATTTTCGATTTCTAGGAACGCGTCCACACCTTGCTCTGCTATAATCTCGCACAGAAGACGATTTTCTTGTTTTTGAATCAATAGGTCTGTATCAATGAAATCCATTCCTAATCTCTTGGCTACCACCACGCCTACTGTGCTTTTGCCCGATGCCGGCATCCCTATAAAAATAATATTCTTCATAAGCCCTCCTAGTATTTACCAGATGATTCGTTTCTGTCTTCTCCGCCTGTCATTTCTTCGTCTTAACAGTTCCTGAAAAAGTACCAATTCAACCAAATCTCTCAGATGCTGATCGTCCATTTCTTCGTCCATCTCTTTCTTCATTTGTTCGAAAATCCTTCTGCTCATCAGACGAATCTGTAATTTATCTGGATACTCATCATAAATCATACTTTCTTCGTATTCAAATCGTTCTACTTCTTCTTCCACGTAGGGAAGTGCTTTTTTTGCCATCTCCGGATACATGCTTTTGACATACTCGTAATCTCTTCTCTCAACTCTATTCTCATCAAATAGTGTTGGCAGCGGATACATCATATAATATGGAAGTTTGCTTTCCACACACACCACTCCAGTTCTATGGTTATGCTTTATTATATGTTCTGTGTTTTATCTTGTGCTTTACGTTTCGTCTAATTTAATCTTGGCAAACGCGTCTGCAAATGCTTGATTCATTGGTTCGTCTTTTTGTTTTTTGAGATAATTCTGTACATCTCTTTTGCTTACGCCTGCCCCTTCTTTCTTGCGTCGTTCTTGAAATGCGCTTAATTTCTCCTTGTGTCCACATGGGCAGACAAATATTTGTCCTTCGCCTTTTCCACGCAACTGCATTTTCTTATGGCAGTTCGGGCATCTTGCGTTGGTTTTCTTTGCTACTGTTTCGCGATATCCGCAGGCTCGGTCCTGGCACACCAAAAGTTCGCTGTTTTTTCCATTTACAGCCAGCATGCGTTTTCCACACTGTGGACATTTGTGGTTGGTCAGGTTGTCATGGCGAAATGCTCCTTCTTGCCCCTTAATTTCTTCCATGATTTCTTTTGTATAGTCGGTGATTTCCTGCATGAAAATGCTTCGCTTCATCTTCCCCTCGGAAATGCGCAGTAGTTTCTTCTCCCAATCTGCCGTCAATTCTGGCTTTTTCAGATCTTCTGGCACTAACTCCAACAGCTGTCTAGCTTTCGACGTCACATGTATGTCTTTTCCTCTTTTTTCCATGAGGAAACTTCCAAACAGCTTTTCTATAATATCCGCCCTTGTCGCCACTGTACCAAGACCCCCATTTTCCATGGCGGACAGTAGTGTTGCCTCATTGTATGGAGCCGGTGGTTTGGTCTTTCCTTCTGTCTTCGTTAATGTGATACCTGCAAATATATCTCCTTCTTTCATCTCTGGGAGATTCTGTTCTTTTAATTCGCCGGCTTCTGTCTCATCTTCTACTTCTTCCTCTTCGTAAACTGCTTTCCAGCCACTTTCTTTTATCATCTTTCCGCTTGCCAAGAACTTTTCGCCACCGATTTGAAATGTCATCTGTGTTTGCTCGTACTCAAATGCGGGATAAAGTACGGCCAGGAATCTTCGCACTACCAGATTATAAATCTTGCGTTCTTCGCTTGTCATGTGGTCTAATTGTACAAATTGTTCTGTTGGTATAATTGCATGGTGATCGGTCACTTTTGCGTTATTTACGAAGCTGCTCTTTGCAGTAACTGTTTGTTTTATGGCTTTCGCAGCCATTTTGCGATATGGCCCCACGCCACAGGCCTGAAGTCTGTCCTTGATTGTCGGTATAATGTCAGTGCTAATATAGCGCGAATCTGTTCTAGGGTACGTCAGTACTTTATGATTCTCATAAAGTCTCTGCATAATGTTCAATGTTTCTTTTGCCGAAAAGCCGAAGCGCTTGTTCGCATCTCTTTGCAGTTCTGTCAAATCATAGAGAAGCGGTGCATATATTTTCTTTGGACTTTTCTTTATTTCTATTATCTTCGCTTCTTTGCCTTTTAATTCCTTGATTATTTTTACAATTTTTTCTTCATCAAAAGAGCGATAGCTCTTGCTCTTTTCCTCCTGCCAAGTGGCTATAAGCGCAGCTGGTGCTTCACCTTTTCTTGTAATCTGCGCACTGATTCCATAGTACGGCTGTGGCACAAATGCTTTGATTTGTTCTTCTCGTTTCGCAATCATCGCCAATGTCGGGGTCTGCACGCGCCCGCAAGAAAGCTGGGCATTATATTTACATGTCAATGCTCTAGTGGCATTGATTCCCACAAGCCAATCTGCTTCCGCGCGGCACATTGCCGCATCATAGAGGTTGTTGTATGCTCTTCCGTCTTTCAAACTTGCAAATCCTTCTGAAATTGCTTTGTCTGTCACAGAGGAAATCCAGAGACGCTTAATCGGCTTCTTATTTCCTGCTTTTTCTAATATAAGTCTCGCCACCAATTCGCCTTCTCTTCCGGCATCCGTGGCAATGATAATCTCTCCTACATCTGTTCTGTGAATCAACTTCTTCACAATGGCAAATTGTTTTCCCGTCTGTTTGATCACTTCTAATTTGAAATGTTCTGGAAGCATCGGCAGATGTTCCATCTTCCATTCTTTGTATTTTTTATCATAATCTTCCGGATCTGCCAAAGTGACCAAATGTCCAAATCCCCATGTAACTATATATTCTTTGCCTTCTATTGCTCCATTGCCTGCTTTCGTACATTTCAATACACGAGCAATGTCTCGCCCAACAGATGGCTTCTCTGCTATAATCAATGACTTCATAAAAATCTCCTGCCAAATATTCTTACCACTATTTTATATAAAATTTAGTCAGAAGACAATAACAATTCTTTTCTATCCCCTTTTTCTACTTATACAAGCCTTTTCGCCCCACTACGCAGAATCCCATCCGGATCTATAGTCCCCTTTTCTGCGTAGGCAAGCCTTTCCGCCCCACCACGCAGAATCCCAACCGAATCTATATTCCCCTTTTCTACGTGAACAAGCTTCTTCCCTCCTCCACGCAGAATTTCTAATGAAATTTTCACAATGACATTTACTTTCCTCTTCTTTTATGCTTTAATGATTAAAATATTGAAAGGAGGTTTTCATATTGCACAAGCAATTATCCAAAAGATACGAGATTGTTACTAAGCAGCTCAAAGAAATTGATGCTCAATTAAACGCTCTTCCACCTGGATTTCTTTTTATTTCACGTTCCAAGCAATACTTCAACTGGTATCACAGCGACAAGCATATCCAAACATATATCCCCAAGAAGAAAAGAGAATTCGCCCAGAAGCTAGCCTACAAGAAATTCTTATCCATTCGTCGTTCTAATTTACTCCAAGAAAAAAAGGCTATTGAAGCCTATTTCAAATATTATCCCACGGAAAACGCAGGAATCGATACTCTCTTTGGTGATCAATCTGGCTACAAGGAACTTCTCATTCCCTATTTTCAACCTATTTCACAAGATTTGGCCGCCTGGTCTTCTGCCACATTTGTTACGAATCCCCTTCACCCAGAACACCTAATTCATAAAAGTCTTTCTGGCAATCTACTCCGTTCCAAATCCGAAGCAATTATCGATGCGCTTCTTTTCCAAAATCATATTCCTTATCGCTACGAATGCCAATTAGCACTTTCCGATTGCTTCGTTTATCCCGACTTTACAATTCGTCATCCTCAAACTGGCCAGTTCTTCTACTGGGAACATTTCGGTAGGATGGATGATCCAGTCTATTGCGATAAAGCAATTTCAAAACTTCGAAGATATTGTCATCACCAAATTCTCCCTTCCATCAATTTAATCACAACCTTTGAAACCAGAGAACGACCACTTACAATAGACGCAATAGATCAATTGATTCAGCGCTATTTTATTGAGTCTTAATTCTATTACCTTGACCAAGCAAAAATCCGTAGTTTTTCGATCAAAAAAGGGTGCAAAAAGGCACACCACAAGGGTGTGCCTCTTATCGTTCTTAACCTTCAATTGTCTCGATACGGGCTACTGCACGTTTCAATGCAGCTTCTGCACGTTTCAAGTCTGTTCCTTCCTGCTTTGCAGCAAGGCGATCTTTTGCTCGTTCGAACGCAGCTTTCGCTCTGTCAAGATCAATTTCTTCTGGCCACTGAGCAGATTCAGCAAGCATTGTCACTCTGTCTTTTAAGATTTCTGCAAATCCGCCAAGAACAGCAGCTTTTTTCTTTTCTCCATTATTGTGGATCACTACCACACATGGATCAACGATTGTTGTAAGTGGAATGTGATTGGCATAGACACCTAATTCCCCTTCTGTGCTTGTGAATTCAATAAACTCTGCCTCGCCTTCAAAGAAAAGTTTATCTGGAGCGATAATACTCAATTTAAATTTATCTGCCATAGGACGTCCCTCCTATTTCACACGGGCGAGCACGTCATCAATATTACCTGCATTCAAGAAAAGACCTTCTGGAATATCATCATGCTTTCCTTCAAGGATTTCTTTGAAGCCCTGAATTGTTTCTGCGATTGGAACGTAACGTCCTTCAAGCCCTGTAAACTGTGTAGCTACGTGGAATGGCTGTGAAAGGAATCTCTGTACTTTACGTGCACGTGCAACAACAAGTTTATCTTCTTCTGAAAGTTCATCCATACCAAGGATAGCGATAATATCCTGTAATTCATTGTATTTCTGAAGAATTTCCTGTACTCCACGAGCTACCTTGTAGTGTTCTTCACCTACGATGTGTGGGTCAAGAATACGTGATGTAGATCCAAGTGGGTCTACAGCTGGGTA
>CAZYCT010000013.1:0-28169 GCA_964646135.1 uncultured Coprococcus sp.
TCAATGTGATACGAAATCGTCATCACGATTATTTAAACATAATCCGGTTCGTATTGTCAATTAGCGAGACTTTTATTGCAGACATTCACGCATGAACACAGAAGATGCGTGTTTTTTGCAATGGATGTCTCTTTTTTGTACCATAAGATAACATAGAAGGAGGAAAATTATGGATTATATTGTACTAATATTGGGATTCGTACTTTTGATCAAAGGAGCAGATTTTTTCGTAGAAGGAAGTTCAAGCGTGGCGAAGCTTTTGAAAGTCCCAAGCATCATCATCGGGCTTACTGTTGTGGCATTTGGGACAAGTATGCCGGAGGCATCCGTAAGTGTTACATCAGCCCTGCTGGGGGCCAATGAACTTGCGGTCAGCAACGTAATTGGATCGAATATCTTTAATTTGATGATTGTTTTGGGATGTAGTGCACTGATGCGTCCACTAGTGGCAGGAGAACAGGTGGTAAAAAAGGAATTTCCATTTTCCATCATTATCACAGCCGCACTGGCATTTTTCTGTGTAGGTTTTGCAGTTCAGGGCTTTTTGTCAGGTGAGGGCGAATTTATAATCAGCCGAGTAGAGGGAGCGATCTTGCTGATCTTGTTTGTATGGTTTGTCAGCTGGCAGGTGAAGGGCGCGCTGAACGCGAGAAAAGAAGGAAAAGACTTGGAGTCAGAAGAAGAGTACAAGGTGCTTTCTCCACTGAAAAGCATAGTGTATATCTTAGGCGGTCTTGTGGCCATTGTGCTTGGCGGAGATTTTGTAGTAGACAGCGCGACAGAAATTGCAATAAGATTTGGCTTTAGCCAGACATTTATTGGACTTACCATCGTGGCCATGGGAACATCTCTTCCAGAACTTGTAACTTCGGTTGTAGCAGCGAAGAAGGGTGAAAATGACTTGGCACTTGGAAATGTTGTGGGTTCTAATATTTTCAACATTCTTCTGATTTTGGGTGTCAGTGCAGCAATCCTTCCGATTAAGGTAGAAATCGTTGCAGTTTATGACATGTTGATCTTGATTGTGATGAGTATTTTTGCACTTTGGTGTGCGAAGACAAAAAAGACACTTTCAAAGAAAGAAGGAGCTCTTTTCCTCCTTCTCTATGCGGTATACTTTGTTTATATTTATCTTAGATAGTGGCTTGACAAAAGGACAAAAGGATTTTAAAATCTATAATAAATCTATAGAAAAAGAATACGCATTTGCGTATTCTTTTTGCATGACGAAGAAGAGGAATAGTACATGATGGAAGTGGCACAGAGAAGTTTCCGGTGGTGAGAGGAGACAGCACGAAGATTATGGAACCAGCCTTGGAGTCTCTGCGAAAGCAGCGTATATCGGCGTTAACGGTGAATGAGGTGAACTGTTTTACAGTTAATTAGGGTGGTACCGCCGGTTATTCGGTCCCTTTGAGGGAGGAATGACCGGCGTTTTTGCGCTTATAGAACTCCCTGTTAGAAATAGAAATGTCTGAAAAGGAGAAATGAACATGGCAAAAGAAAAGAAATTTGTTGAATCGATCACATCTCGCGATGTTGATTTTGCACAGTGGTACACAGATGTTGTGCGCGAAGCGAAACTTTGTGATTATTCAAGCGTAAAAGGATGCTTGAATTATCTTCCGAATGGATATGCAATCTGGGAGAAGATCCAGAAAGATTTGGATGCCAGATTTAAAGAGACAGGTGTAGAGAATGTATATCTTCCAGTGCTGATTCCAGAGACACTTCTGGAAAGAGAAAAAGATCACATTGAAGGATTTGCACCAGAAGTTGCGTGGGTAACTCGTGGTGGTATGGAACGTCTTCAGGAAAAGATGTGTATTCGTCCAACATCAGAGACATTGTTCTGTGACCTTTGGTCAAGAACTGTTCAGTCTCACCGTGATCTTCCAAAAGTTTGGAATCAGTGGTGTTCTGTACTTAGATGGGAGAAGACAACAAGACCATTCCTTCGCTCTAGAGAATTTTTGTGGCAGGAAGGTCATACGATTCATGCAACTTATGAAGAAGCAGAAGAAAGAACAATCATGATGCACAACGTGTACAAAGATTTCGTGAGTGAATCTCTTGCCATTCCATTTGTTGCGGGACCAAAGACAGAAAGTGAAAAATTTGCAGGTGCACAGGATACTTATACAATCGAAGCATTGATGCACGATGGCAAAGTACTCCAGTCAGCAACCAGCCATTTCTTCGGAAATGCATTCCCAGATGCATTCGGCATCAAATATTTGGATAAAAACAATGAACTCCACAGTGTATATGAGACTTCTTGGGGAATTTCTACACGTATCATTGGAGCAATCATTATGGTACATGGAGATGACAGTGGACTTGTATTGCCACCAAGAATCGCGCCAGTGCAGACAAGAGTTATTCCGATTGCACAGCACAAGGAAGGTGTGCTTGAAAAAGCAGGCGAATTGACAGACGCACTTAAGAAAGCTGGTTACAGCGTGAAGCTTGACGACTCAGAAAAGAGTCCGGGATGGAAGTTCAGTGAACAGGAAATGCTCGGAATCCCAACACGTATCGAAATCGGACCAAAGGATATCGAGAATAACCAGGTAGTGGTAGTTCGCCGTGATACAAGAGAAAAGATTGTTGTTTCTCTTGATGAAATCGAAACAAAGCTTGGCGAAATCCTGGAGACAATCCAGAAAGATATGTATGACCGTGCAAAGAAACATTTAGAAGAGCACATCAGTGAAGCTACAACACTTGCTGAGATGAAAGAAATTTTCGAGACAAAACGTGGTTTCGTAAAAGCAATGTGGTGTGGAAGCGAAGAATGTGAAGGCGAGATCAAGTACGAGACAGGTGGAGCAACAACACGTTGCATCTGCAAAGACGGTACAATCTCTGATAAATGTATTTACTGCGGAAAACCAGCGAAACATTTAGTATATTTTGGTAAGGCGTATTAAAAGATGAATATTCAGTTGCCAGACAAGGTAAGACAGATTATAGAAACGTTACAAGAAAATGGATATGAGGCGTATGCGGTGGGCGGATGTGTGAGAGATTCCTTGCTCGGAAGAGTGCCGGAAGATTGGGATATCACCACATCTGCCTTGCCTGAGCAGACGAAAGCACTCTTTTCGCGCACCTTTGATACAGGAATCGCGCATGGAACGATTACGGTCCTTCTCGACAAAGAAGGATTCGAGGTGACGACCTATCGAATCGATGGAAAATACGAAGACTGTCGGCACCCGAAGGAAGTGACATTTACTAGATGCTTGTCAGAAGATCTGCTTCGCAGAGATTTTACAATCAATGCTATGGCGTACAATGACAAAGCCGGGATTGTAGATTTGTTTGGCGGAATAGAGGATTTGCAAAATGGTGTGATCCGGTGTGTCGGGGATGCGAAGGCTCGTTTTGGCGAGGATGCACTTCGCATGATGCGGGCGGTACGCTTTTCGGCACAATTGGGATTTGAGATCGAAGAGCAGACCAAAAGCGCAGCGCGTCAGCTGGCACCGAATCTTAAGAATATCAGCGCAGAACGTATACAGACAGAACTGGTCAAACTTCTGGTGGCACCTTATCCAGAACGCATTCGAATGGCATATGAGCTGGGAATCACCAAGGTCATCTTGCCAGAGTTTGATGCTTTGATGGAGACTGAGCAGGAGACGCCTCATCACATGTATAATGTGGGTGAGCATACCATTCATGCCCTTGGCGCATGTAAGGCAGATAAGATTCTAAGGTTGACGATGCTGTTCCACGATATGGGAAAACCGGAAAAGAAATTTTTCGATGAAAATGGGCGGGCGCATTTTAAAGGACATGCAAATGTGAGCGAAGTGATGACGAAAGAAATTATGCATCGGCTTAAATTTGACAATGATACGTTTCGGAAGGTTACCAGGCTGGTACTGTATCACGATTATCGGATGCCGGCAAATTTCCGCAGTGTGCGGCGCGCAGTCAACACCATAGGTGAAGAATTATTCCCATATTATATGCAAGTTCGCAGGGCAGATACCATGGCGCAAAGCACATACAAGAGGGAAGAGAAGATGCAGAATCTAGAAGAGATCGAGGCGATTTATGAACAGATTTTGCAGGAAAAACAATGTGTGTCACTGAAAACACTGGCTGTCAAAGGCGGTGATCTAATTACAGCAGGCGTTCAGCCGGGGCCACAAGTAGGTGAAGTGCTGAATCAGCTGCTTGAGTTGGTGCTGGAAGATCCAGCGTGGAATCAGAAAGAATTATTAATAGATAAGGCAAAGACACTGATATAAAGTAGAAAAAGGTTGCGTGAAAACGCAACTTTTTTTGTCCTCCGGCATACATTAGAAGGAATGTAGAAAAAGGATACAGGGGGAGTCTATGAGAGATTATGGTGTGAGTGTGTTAGAGCAATATCCAATAGAAGTATACAATGTTAGAAAAGTGAGAGGAGCGATGCTTTGCGAATCCGATCAAGGATTACTGCTATTGAAAGAGGCCCAGATTCAAGAAAAAAGAATGCCATTTTTGATAAAGCTATATGGGCATTTGGAGGAACACGGTGTGAAACGAGTGGATGCCTTGATTGCAAACAAGGAAGGTGACTTCATCTCTACAGCAGAAGATGAGACAAAATATATTTTGAAAAAGTGGTATCAAGGGAAAGAATGTGATGTATATAAAGAGTCGGAAGTAAAAGAGGCTGTTCGAACATTGGCTCGTCTACATCGAACGATGCAAATTCCGCAGGAAACAGAAGAGATTGGCAAAGAACGTACGCTGAGAGAAGAATTCTTTCGGCATAACCGGGAATTGCGGAAAGTCTTTCAGTTTGTGCGCGGGCGTAGCGTGAAAGGGAATTTTGAACGAATATTTTTGAAAGGTTACGACAGCATGTATCAATGCGCCTTATTGGCAGAAGAAAAAATTTCAGATGAAGCCTGTGTGCAGCTGGAAGAAGCAGCGCGGCAGAAGGGGACGGTCATGCATGGAGAGTATAATCACCATAACGTGTTGATGAGTCCGGAAGGTGTGGCGGTGACAGGATTTGACCGATCCCATTATGGCATACAAATGGAAGATTTATACTATTTTATGAGAAAAATATTGGAAAAATATCAGTACGCTCCGCGCATAGGAGAAGGAATGTTAGATGCCTACGAGAAAGAGTATCCGCTGGACGGAAAACAAAGAGAATATCTGGCAGTGCGATTTGCATACCCTGAGAAATTTTGGAAAATAGCGAATACATATTACCACTCAAACAAGGCTTGGACACCTGAGAAGAATACAGAAAAATTAAAAAGGGCAATTGCTCAAATGGAAGAGAAAAAATATTTTTTAAAAAGTATCTTTGATTTGTATCTATAATGCCATTTTCGCTAGGAATTTGCTTGACAAAGAAACGTAAAAAATATATAACAATACATAAGGGAATATAGTCGCTCGGTACGATTGAAAAGAAAATAAGTCTGAGAATGGCAGGCCGGTTTAGAGTATAGGAGGAAATTGTTCATGAACAAAACTGAATTAATTGCTGCAGTTGCAGAGAATGCTGAATTATCAAAGAAAGACGCAGAGAAGGCTTTGAAAGCATTTGTAGATGTAGTGACAAATGAGTTAAAGAATGGGGAAAAAGTACAGTTAGTAGGATTTGGAACATTCGAAGTAAGCGAAAGAGCTGAAAGAGAAGGAAGAAATCCTCACACAGGCGAAGCAATGAAGATTGAAGCTTGCAAAGCTCCAAAATTCAAAGCAGGAAAAGCATTGAAAGATGCTGTTAATGCATAGAACATTATAAGAATATTATCATAGAGAGCGCGGCGCGCTCTCTATTTTTGACGAGGTGAGAGACGATGAGATTGGATAAGTTTTTGAAAGTTTCACGACTGATCAAGCGCCGTACAGTGGCGAATGAAGCGTGTGATGCAGGAAGAGTACTGGTGAATGGAACGGTGGCAAAGGCATCCGTAAAAGTAAAAAAAGGAGACATCATCGAAATTCAGATGGGAACGAGAGTTGTGAAGGCTGAGGTTCTGGACATCAAAGAGACGACTAAGAAGGAAGATGCGGCAGAATTGTTCCGATATTTGTAAATTAGTCATATTATATTCCAATTTTTCATAAATATAGTTAGAGAATGATGGAAAGGTTGGAAGAGATTTGGAAGAAAGACAAGTGCCAAAAGTGCAGAATCATAAATTGGTGGTGAATAACCGGCGAACCAGCATGGTGACAGGAGTTCTTGATGTGTTGTCCTTTGACTTGAATGAGATTTTGTTGGAGACGGATCAGGGGATGTTGACGGTGAAAGGGACGGACATGCATGTGAATCGCTTGAATCTGGAAAAGGGGGAAGTGGATCTGTCTGGGAATATTGACAGTGTCACCTATTCTGAACCTCATGGAGTGAGAGGAACAGGTGAACATTTCTTCGCAAGGCTATTCGGGTAAACGTCATGTTGCCGGATATAGGAAGAGAAATGGCAATCTTTTTTCACGCTGTTTTGATGGGAATTGTATTATTTGCAGGATACCAGGCTCGGGAAGCGTTGGGGCATCTTTTGCCGGAAAGAAGGTGGCGGGTTCACGTGGGAGATATTCTGTATTGGACAGGAGCTTCTTTTTATTTGTTTGTGCAAATCTACTATACAAATAATGGAAAAATCCGCTGGTACAGTGTACTAGGTCTTGTATTTGGGACTATTTTTTTGAAAAAAATCCTTTCGATTTTGCAAAAGACTGCAAAAAAAATGTACAATTATGTGGCTGAAAAAATTCATAAAAAATGTTGATTAATCAAAAAAAAGAGGGTAAGATAACAGAATAAAATGTAGTTAATGTCGGAAAGTATGTAATTAAGGACGGGGTATTTATGACAGACAAGAAGAGGCGGCGAAAAAGAAAAGACGGTCTTCGAAAGAACAGAAGAAGTGTGATGATGATCAGTTTGGTCATTGTAACTCTTGGAGCATTTGTTCTGTGCTGTGGGATTTCTTTGAAAGAGAAGAATGAACAGTATCTGGCGAAAGAGGAGGAGCTGCAGCTGTTGATTGATGCAGAGTTGGAGCGTGCAGAGGAGATTGAAGCACTGAGAGAGTACGTGGGTACAGATGAATATGTAGAGATGGTTGCAAAAGAGAAATTAGGTCTTGCTTATGAGAACGAGATCTTGTTTGAAGCACAAAAGTAAAGCTTTGGGAAATCAGAAGATTCCTAGAGCTTTTTTTATTATCAAACGTGGGGAGCAGCAGTATGGAAGAATTAAAAGAGTGCAAAGTGATTAGAAATCCGTATGTCACGCAGGCAGAGCGATTTGCGGTATCGCTTCATCATCTGGGAGAAAAATTTTTGAAGATAGAAGAGAAGAAAGAGTCGTTTTCGGAAGAAGAAATCGCAGGGATGTGTGAATTGGTGATGGATAAGGTCTGTGCCTCATGTGAAAGACGAGAATTGTGCCAAAAGGGCGAGAAAGAACGGATAGAACAAAGCATTCGAGAAATTTTGTGTGCAGTGGAAGTCTATGGAATTGAATTGAATATGGAATTAAAGAAGCGCTTGCAGAGAGAATGCATTTTGGCACCTCGGTTTTTGCGCGAAACGCTGGAGACATTTCAAAGTGCGAAAAAAGAGCTGCTGTGGCAGAATAGAATGATTCAAAATCGGGAGGATTGTGCAGTCCAATTGGATGAATTTGCGCAGATGATCAGACATACTATGCGTGAATTGGACGCAAGTATTTTCCAGGATCAGCCATTGGAGAGGAGGATACGAAGTGGGCTGAAGCGAGTGGGGGTAAGGCTATTAAGTTCCGTATTCTTTGTTAATCCGAGAGGAAGATATGAGATTCATATTACGGCGAAAGCGGAGCGAGGCCGCAGTGTACAGACCAAGGTTGTGGCACAGGTTTTAGAAAAATGCACAGGACGGCGCATGTGTCTTGCGCCGGAAGAGAGGACGATACTTGGACAAGACTATGGAACGATGGTGTTTGTGGAAGGACCTCGCTATCATACTATGCAGGGAGTGGCGCGAATCGGAAAAAACTGCGATCAGATTTCAGGGGATAGCTTTGCCATGCTAAGTCTTCCGGGAGGACAGGAGGCTGCCATGATTGCGGATGGAATGGGGTCTGGAGAACAGGCGCTAAAAGAAAGTGCTATGATTATCGAGATGTTGGAAGAATTACTGCAGGCAGGATTCCCTAGAGAAACTGCTTTCGCAATGTTGAATACTGCGCTGGTCATGGGGCGAGAAGAAGTGTGCTTTTCCACTCTGGATTTGTGTATATTTGATCTGTATCACGGAATATGCGAATTATTGAAAGCAGGCGCAGCGCCTACCTTTGTCCGTAGAAAAGATAAAATGGAACATGTTTACTCTGACAGTCTTCCGCTTGGCGTGCTGCAAAATCAGAAAGTTGAGAAAATAGCATGTCAGTTGGAGTCGGGAGATGTTGTTGTCATGGTGACAGATGGGGTGTTGGATGCGCTTCCAGCTGGAGAACAAGAGAAATTGTTGGATCTATTGATTCTTGGAAGTCCTATCTCAAATCCCAAAGAAATGGCACATTATCTATTAGAAAAGGTCTTAGAACTAAGCGGACAGCCTCCGGCAGATGACATGACAGTTCTTGTGGCAGGAATCTGGGAGATATGCTACAATTGAGGGGGAATTGTAGAAAACGGAAGAGGAAAAGAATGCAGGAAAAAGTTGAAAAATTTATAGATAAATGGAATATGATTTCAGCAGAAGACACGGTCATAGTGGGCGTCTCAGGAGGAGCAGATTCGGTGGCGCTTCTGCTTGTGCTGGATGAATTGCGAAGGAAGAGAGGATACCTGCTTCGCGCCGTCCACATCAATCATGGAATACGTGGAACAGAAGCGAAAGAAGACGAAGATTATGTAAGGCGTCTGTGCGAGAAACGTCATATTCCCTTGGAATGTGTGCACGCAGATGTATTGACCTATGCTAAGGGGAACAAGCTGTCTGAGGAAGAGGCTGGAAGGCTGATTCGAAGAGAAGCT
This sequence comes from uncultured Coprococcus sp., assembly GCA_964646135.1. Lineage (GTDB taxonomy): Bacteria > Bacillota > Clostridia > Lachnospirales > Lachnospiraceae > Allocoprococcus. Next base: position 9,003 of record CAZYCT010000013.1, read on the forward strand.
TTTGAGAGAAACCTAAAAGTATATGGAGGGACGAAGATTGCATTAGCACACCATCAGGAAGATAATGCAGAGACATTTTTCCTGAATCTGGCGAGAGGAAGTAAGCTGAAGGGACTCGGCGGTATATATCCAGTGAATGGAAATTATATACGGCCGTTTCTTTGCGTGGAAAGAAAAGAAATCGAAGAATATTTGAACAAAAAAAATGTATCTTATTGTATGGATAAAACGAATATGGAAGATACTTACATGAGAAACCGGATTCGCCATCACGTGATTCCGTATTTCCGTGAAAATATCAACGCGCAGACAGTCGCTCATATGAATGATACCATGGAATATCTGCGGGAGGTCCAGGCATTTTTAGAGCGTGAAGAAGAAAACGCCTACCGAAACTGCGTAAGTCAGGGAGACCAGGGCTATTTGATTGAGCAAGAGTCCTTTTGTACGCTCCCAGAGCTTCTGAAAAACATGCTTGTTAAAAAGGTCATTGTGTGCGCGGCCCAAAAAGAGAAAGATATCGGGAAAGTCCACGTGCAGAAAGTTACCGCACTGATGGGGCAACAGACAGGAAGAAAATTGAATCTTCCATATAATCTGGTGGCGCGGCGGACATATGAAGGGGTGGTTCTTTCAAAAGAATCAAAGTCAGAGAATGCAAAAGTGCTGGAAATATCGCTAAAAGATGGCATGACATGGGCGTATGGTGGAATGCAGTTTGTGTGCAAGGTATTTCCAAAACCAGAAGGAGAATGGAGAGTTCCGAAAAAAACATTCACGAAATGGTTTGATTATGATATAATAAAGCAAAATGTCAGTGTACGGACCAGACAGCCTGGAGATCGGATTGTAATTGATAGAGAAGGACATGCGAAGAAATTGAAATCTTTTTATGTCGACGAGAAAATTTCGTCAGAATTAAGAGAATCGATTCCGGTGCTGGCTGTGGAGCATGAGATATTGTGGATCGTTGGATACAGACAGAGTAAGAAATATCAAGTTACCAAGGAAACAAAAACGATTCTAGAAATCGTAGTAGATGGAGGAGAATAAAATGGCTGAAAAGATCGATGTTTTAATATCAAAGGAAGAGGTAGACGCAAGAATCGCAGAATTGGGGAAAGTGATCAGCGAAGAGTACGCTGGAAAAGAGCTGCATTTAATCTGTGTATTAAAAGGTGGAGTTTTCTTTATGTGTGAACTTGCAAAGCACATCACAGTTCCAGTATCTATGGATTTCATGAGTGTCAGCAGCTATGGAGATGGAACGTCTTCAAGCGGCATTGTGAAGATTGTGAAAGACTTAGACGAATCCTTAGAGGGCAAAGAGGTTCTGGTGGTAGAAGACATCATTGATTCAGGCCGTACCCTCTCGTATCTGATGGAAATTCTTGAAAAGAGAGCCCCAAAGAGCTTGAGACTTTGTACACTTCTTGACAAGCCGGACAGACGTGTGTGCGAAGTAAAAGTAGATCATGTGGGATTTGTGATTCCAGATGAATTTGTAGTCGGATATGGACTTGATTACGCACAGAAATATAGAAATTTGCCATATATTGGAATTGTAAGATTGTAGGTGCCAGGAGGAGTTTGTTTTGGGGAATAAATCAAAAGGAATGAATGCCATCAATCTGATTCTTTGCGCTTTACTCATAGGAGCATTATATTTGTTCTTAGGTCAAGGCGTAGAGCAGCGAGATGCTTTCAGCTATTATGATTTTGAAGACGCATTGAAGGCGGGCGAAGTAGAACAGGTGACGATTGAACCGAATAAAATCGAGCCGACGGGAACACTGATTATCGAGATGAAGGATGAAGAAATTCAGAAACTCTATGTGTCGGATGTGAAGGAAACGCAAGAATTACTCCGTTCATACAAAGTAGAATATGAGTTAGAGAATGTTCCGGAAGAAAGTGTCTTTGTCACGGCAATTTTGCCTACACTTTTGATGATTGGAGCGGCATTTATCTTTTTCTCAATGATGAATCGCCAGGGCGGCGGTATGAATTCGAAGGCGATGAACTTTGGAAAGAGCCGCGCAAAGATGAGCACAGAAGAAGAGAACAAAGTGACATTTGATAAAGTGGCAGGTCTTCATGAAGAAAAAGAAGATTTAGAAGAGATTGTAGATTTCTTGCGTGACCCTGGGAAATATACGCGCTTGGGTGCAAGGATTCCGAAAGGGGTTCTTCTTGAGGGCCCTCCGGGAACTGGAAAGACGCTTCTTGCAAAGGCTGTGGCTGGAGAGGCAAAGGTTCCATTTTTCTCGATTTCAGGTTCTGATTTTGTGGAAATGTTTGTAGGTGTAGGTGCATCACGAGTGAGAGATTTGTTCCAGGAAGCAAAGGCGAATGCACCATGTATTATATTTATTGATGAGATTGACGCAGTTGCAAGAAGAAGAGGAACTGGAATGGGCGGTGGCCATGATGAGCGAGAGCAGACATTGAATCAGCTTCTGGTGGAGATGGATGGATTTGGTGTGAACGAAGGAATCATCGTGATGGCTGCAACGAACCGCGTCGATATTCTGGATCCTGCAATTTTAAGACCAGGACGATTTGACCGTAAAGTAGTGGTGGGAAGACCAGATGTACGCGGACGATTGGAAATCTTGAAAGTTCATGCGGATGGAAAACCACTGGGGGATGATGTAGATCTTCAGCAGATTGCGCAGACGACAGCTGGGTACACAGGTGCTGACCTGGAAAATCTGTTAAATGAAGCTGCGATTATTGCGGCGAAGGAAGATCGGGCATATTTGCTCCAGGAAGATATTAGAAAAGCATTTGTGAAGACTGCGATTGGTACGGAGAAGAAGAGTCGTATTATTTCAGATAAGGAAAAAAGGATCACTGCTTACCATGAGGCAGGACATGCGATTTTGTTCCATGTTCTTCCAGATGTGGGACCTGTGTACAGTGTATCGATTATTCCGACAGGTCAAGGTGCGGCTGGTTATACAATGCCGCTTCCAGAGAAAGATGAGATGTTCAATACCAAAGGAAGTATGCTTCAGGATATTGTCGTTTCCTTAGGTGGACGTGTGGCAGAAGAGATGATCTTCGATGACATCACAACAGGGGCATCACAGGATATCAAACAGGCAACCGCTTATGCGAAAGCAATGGTGACTAGATTCGGTATGTCTGAGGAACTGGGTCTAATCAATTATGACGATGATGGTGATGAAGTGTTCATTGGCAGGGATTTTGGAAGAACCAGAGGATACAGTGAGCAAGTTGCCACGATGATCGATATGGAAGTGAAGCGTATCGTAGAGGAATGCCACGAGAAAGCTAGAACACTTCTGAAGGAAAATGAAGAAGTTCTGCACCGCTGTGCGGATCTGCTTCTGGAAAAAGAAAAGATTACGCGAGAAGAATTTGAAGCGTTGTTTTAGAGGATAATTTACATTAGGAGGCAGGCGAAAGTATGAACCAGGAAGCACTGTTTTGTGACGGGACGAAGGCTTATGTAAGTCCAGAAGAACCGATTCTGGGGGAAGAAATCTGCCTGCGGTTCCGAACCGGCAAAGATGATGCGGATGAAGTAAAGCTTCACTGGAATGGACAGTGCACTGTTATGGAAAAAGAACGTTCCGAAGGAAGGTTCGATTACTACGCGGTCAAAGTACAGACACAGGAAGAAGTCATTCGATACTATTTTGAAATCTGTGCCGGAGGAGAAGTTTGTTGTTACAATCGTTGGGGTACACAGGAGACTGTGAATCCCTATTACGATTTTCAGATTGTTTTTGGGTTTTCTGTTCCAGACTGGGCCAAAGGAGCGGTGATGTACCAGATTTATGTGGATCGCTTCTACAATGGCGACAGGACGAATGATGTAGAGACAAGGGAGTACGCCTATATTGGCCAGCAGGTGCGCCGAGTAGAAGAATGGGGAAGGTACCCCAAGGCAATGGATGTGGGGGATTTTTACGGAGGAGATCTGCAAGGAGTGCTGGATAAGCTGGATTATCTGCAGGAACTTGGTGTGGAAGTAATTTATTGCAATCCGCTGTTTGTATCGCCTTCCAACCATAAGTATGACACGCAGGATTATGATTATATTGATCCGCATCTTGGCAAAATTGTTGTGGATGAAGAGTGCCTGCTAAATGAAGGAGATCTCGACAACCGCCATGCAAAGAAATACCAGATAAGGACAACGAAGAAAGAGAATTTAGAAGCCAGCAATCAGTTATTTATTCAGTTGGTGGAGGAACTCCACAGACGCGGAATGAAGATTATCATAGATGGTGTATTTAACCATTGTGGGTCTTTTCACAAATGGTTGGACCGGGAACGGATCTATGAGAATGCCAAGGGGTACGCGCAGGGTGCCTATATATCTGCAGATAGCCCGTACAGGGAATATTTTTTATTTCACAATAAGGATTGTGAAGCGTGGCCGGAAAATGCAAGTTATGAAGGCTGGTGGGATCACAATACGCTTCCGAAGCTGAATTATGAAGGCTCTAAGGAATTGGAAGAATATATACTTCATGTGGGCAGAAAGTGGGTGTCACCGCCATATAACGTCGATGGATGGCGCCTGGATGTGGCGGCAGATCTTGGACATAGCAGTGAAACAAATCACAGTTTTTGGCGAAAATTCCGCAAGGCAGTCAAGGAAGCCAAGCCAGATGCACTGATTTTGGCGGAGCATTATGGGGATCCCAAGGACTGGCTACGAGGAGATGAGTGGGATTCGGTCATGAATTATGATGCATTCATGGAACCGTTTACCTGGTTCCTCACAGGAATGGAGAAGCATAGTGACGAATTCCGCGAAGATATGCTATGTCATGCAGAGAATTTTGAAAAGGCGATGCGCCATCACATGTCCCGCATGATGACATCGTCTTTGCAGGCGGCGATGAATCAGCTGTCCAATCATGATCATTCTAGATTCTTGACGAGGACCAATCACAAAGTTGGCCGCGTGGATCAGCTTGGCTACCAGGCAGCCGAAGAAGATGTTTGTCCGGCAGTGATGCGAGAGGCAATTGTTGCACAGATGACGTGGGTTGGCGCTCCGACACTGTATTATGGTGACGAGGCAGGTGTTTGCGGATTTACAGATCCCGACAACCGTCGAACGTATCCGTGGGGCAGTGAAGATGAAGAGATGCTTGCATTTTATAGAGAAATGATTCGGATTCATAAGACACATAAGGTGCTGAAAAAAGGTTCTCTTCGCATGTTAAAGACAGACTATGCACTGCTTGCATTCGGGCGTTTTGGGGAAGATGAGCAGATTGTAGTGATTTTGAATAACTCAGATAGAATACGAGAAGTGACAGTCCCAGTATGGCCATCTGAGGTGAAAGATGGAACGAAGATGATTCGGTTAATCTATTCTTATGACAAAGGATATGTGAAAGAAATTGATGAATATAACGTAGTCAATGGCAAAGTTTCCCTGATGATGGGAAAATACTCAGCTATCGTATTAAAAAACGAAAAATGATAAGGAGGAAAAAGTACACATGTTAAACTTAACATTTGGGGAGCAAGTTAAGATTGTATTAAGTAGAAAAGGAATGACGATAAAAGAACTGGCAGAGCAGATTGAAGCCAGAACTGGAAAGAAAATGTCCCGTCAGAATCTTACACAGCGATTGGGACGCGATAATTTTCAAGAACAGGACATGCGTATGATTGCAGAAATCCTTGGATGTTCTTTTCAGCTTAGCATTCTTGCAAGTCTGGAAGCAGAGAAAGCTTTGGTGATCGAAGAAGTTCCTCCGACAGAGAAAGAACTTGGCAAATTAGCGGCAAAGAAAGAAATGAAAGCCGTTCGAGAAGAGAAGAAGAGAGAAAATGAGCGAGATCTCACACTTGGTGAGTATGTGGAAATCCTGGAGGCACCAGAGATGATAGCTCAAGAAGAGATTGTAGAGGTTGAGGAGACGAAAGAAGTAGAAGCAGAAGTACCAGAAGAAGTACCTGTACAAGAAGCAGTGGTGGAACCTGCTCAACCAAAAGTTGAAAACGTAGAAGAAAAAAATAAAAAAGACGAAGTGAAATATTCGGAAAACTCTAAATATTTTCAGCCGATCAAACAGAGAAAGGATCTGGAAGAGGACAGAGAAATCGGAGATATTAATCCATATACAGGACGTGAATATCAGACGAATAGTGTGCGAACACATCCGAAGAGAATCGGATATGTCCAAGTGTATGACCGCAAGGAACACAAGTGGACAGATATGACAGAATGGGCCTTCATTGGAATGGAAGAAAATAAGAAAGCAACACTTGGCAAAGCGTATGAGCCGCCAATTTACTTAGACTAATATCAGATAGATTGCGCGAAAGCGCAATCTATTTTTAAAAGATAAGATAACAGAGAGGAGTCAGCTTATGGAGTGGGCACAGCTATTGTCTGCGGACAGAGTGAGAAAAACTACACAGCCGAAATCACAAGAGAAGGCATTGGCAGATTTGCGAAGCGAATTTGAAAAAGATTACCATCGCATTATAGGAAGCGCATCATTTCGCAGACTTCAAGATAAAACCCAAGTTTTTCCGCTGGATAAAAGCGACTTTATTCGGACAAGACTTACACATTCGTTGGAAGTGTCATCCTTTGCAAAATCTCTTGGGCAGAATATCGGGGAAAATATTATTGCCTTTCATCAAGACGAAAGTTTTACAGTGAAGATGAAAGAAGATATTTGCAGCATTTTGCAGTGTGCAGGTCTGATCCACGATATTGGAAATCCGCCCTTCGGACATTTCGGTGAACTGGCGATCCGTAGTTGGTATAAGCAAAATCTAAAAGTGCTGGAATATAAGGGAAAGAAGATAGAAGAAGTACTTCCAATGCATCTGCAGCAAGATTTATATCATTTTGAAGGAAATGCACAGGCCTTCCGCCTTGTGACAAAATTGCATTATCTGGTTGATGAAAGGGGAATGAATCTTACATACGGACTTCTAGGAACCATCATGAAATATCCGGTTCATTCAGGAGAAGTGGATCCAATGTCAGAAGATGTGAAAGATAAGAAGATGGGATATTATCATGCAGATGAGGCCGTGTTCCAGAAAGTGCAAGAGGCCACAGGAACGCTTGGAAAAAGACATCCCTTGACATTTATTTTGGAGGCAGCGGATGATATTGCGTATAAGACAGCAGATATCGAGGATGCTTTTGTGAAAGGCTTTCTGACCTATCCGGTCATCTGCGAGGAATTGCGACAATTGTCTCCGAATGAGGAATTTGATGCCTTGGAAAAATTGCAGGAACTTTATCGGACAGCCCTAGAGCGCCGGGAAGAAAATCCAGAGGAATACGCAGTGAAAAATTGGATTGTCCGTGTACAAAGCTATGTGCTGAAATGTGCGACCAGTGGATTTACTTCTCATTACCGAGCGATTATGGATGGAAATTATAAGAACGATCTCTTCCAGGAAACGGGAGCAGAAGAATTGATGGAACTGTTGGGAGATATGGCACATCGAAGAGTGTTTACTTCCTATCAGATCTACAAGATGGAAGTGATTGAATCGTCCATATTGAATTTCTTGATGAACCGCTTCGTGAAAGCAATCATCTATTACGATGTAGAAGGAGAAAAGCCGGATGACATCGATGAACGATTTATTTCTTTTATTTCAGATAATTACAAACGTTCTTATCATTATTACAGTGAAGGAAAAAATGAGGAAGAGAAACTTTATCTGAGACTGCTTTTGGTCACAGACTACATCTGCGGTATGACAGACAGCTATGCGAAACGCTTGTATCAAGAACTGACGGGAATGTTTTAAGAGAAAATAGAATAGTATGGAATAGACAAGTGATACACTAAAGGAGTCGGTACATACTATGAAAAAATTTGTTCGCTATTTATATGTCTACCAAAATGGAAAGCGTGTGCGAAATGTAGGATTTGTGAAATATGAAGAAGCAGACGGGCGTGCGATTCTTCAGATTTATGGGAAAGGTTTTCCGCCGCAGGCTGATGAAATGTATGAATTGTTTGTATTCTATGTGGAAGAAGGACAGTGTATCGGGGTTTCCATGGGAACATTAAAGAGCACTTCTCCGGTATTTTCTTATCGATTAGAGTATGATGAGAAAGATATGGGAGGCAAGGATTTCTTTGACAAAGTGGAGGGTGTAATCCTAGTATATGGACAAGAAATGCCGAAAGGCTTCTACGCCGCGCAGTGGTGTGAGCAGTTCAGAGATATTGAACACATGCGTCGAAAAGAAGAAGTGCTGCTAGAAGAAGTGGCGGTGGAAGAAGTGCCAGCAGAAGAAGAGATAGTGATAGAAGATGCAGACTTGGGAGAAGAGTCGGCGAAAGAATTGTCAGTAGAAGAAAAGGAAGCCATCTGCGCTTTAGAACAAGAACATGTGCGGGAAAAAGATGTGATTTTCAAAATTACGCGACAGGATATGGCAAAACTTCCAAGGTGTGAGTGGAAACTGGCAAACAACCATTTCCTTCTGCATGGTTATTATAATTATCATCACCTAGTATCTTTTGAAAAAGAAGGAATTTGCTGGCTTGGTGTGCCGGGAATCTTTCATCCGAAGGAACAGAAAGTGGCGAAGGCATTTGGATTTGAACAATTTATGCGGCCGGATGAAGGCGAGATTGAACTGACGGCAGAACAAAGAGAAGACAATGAAGAATTTGGTTATTGGTGCCGAAGTGTAAGTGCAGTGATTGGGGAATAAAAGATGAGACGAAAAATGACGGAAGATGAAAAATATATGTGCCAGGCTGTAAAGTTGGCTAAAAAGGCATGGAAAATAGAAGAAGTACCGATTGGATGTGTGATCGTGCATGAGGGAAAGGTGATTGGGCGTGGGTACAATAGGCGTACGACGGATAAGAATCCGCTGGCCCACGCGGAACTAATCGCAATCAAAAAGGCAAGTAAAAAAATGGGAGATTGGCGTTTGGAAGATTGTACATTGTATGTAACACTGGAGCCTTGTCAGATGTGTTCTGGTGCCATTGTACAGGCCAGAATCAAAAGAGTGGTAGTTGGCTGTATGAATCCCAAGGCTGGGTGCGCAGGCTCCATCTTGAATCTGCTTCAAGTGGAACGTTTTAATCATCAAGTAGAACTAGAGACTGGTGTACTGGAGGAAGAATGCTCACAGATGATGAAAGGGTTCTTTAAAGAACTGCGTGAAAAAAGAAAGAAAACGGATAACATAAAAGAGGGGACATCGTAAAGATGTTCCCTCAATCTTGTTCATTGGCTGGATTCATGCGATACCCAACGCCTAATTCATTCAGTATGTATTTGTTTTCACCAGGTTTTTCGCCGAGTTTCTTTCGGATATTTGCCATATTTACCTGTAGTTTTTTGATGCTGCCAAAATCAGAGTAGCCCCAGATTTTATTGATAATCTCAGTGTAGGTCATTACTTTTCCAGCATGGAAAGAAAGCAATTCGACGATATTATACTCCGTCTGCGTAAGCTTCACTTCTTGCCCTGCGATTGTGATTGTTCTTGAGTCATATACAATCTGAAGATCATTGGTTGAAAAACTCTGTGGCATGGTGCTGCCAGCTAATTCTTGCAGACGGACATTTCGAAGAATTGCGCGCACACGAGCTAGGAGTTCACCGACCCCAAAAGGCTTCGTCACGTAATCATTTGCCCCGAGATCAAGAGCCATAATCTTGTCGCTTTCATTCGTGCGTGCAGAAAGTACCAAGATTGGCACAGTGGAAAATTCTCGTACCTGCTTGATGAAATCTGTTCCGTCCATATCAGGCAGTCCAAGGTCGAGAATGACCATGTTCGGACAATGCGAACGCAGAAGAGAAAGTCCAGTGACACCTTTCTGGGTATCAATTACGTAATAGCCGTTAGAATCTAGAACAGTTTTTACAAAATTACAGATATTCAATTCGTCTTCAACGATTAAAATCTTATATTTATTATTCATTTTCTTTGGTCTCCAATTTTAAAATAAAGTAAAAGCGGCATCCGCCGTCGCTGAGATTTTCTGCGCGAATGACACCGTCGTGAGCCTTGATAATAGAGGCACAGGCGGAAAGACCGATCCCCATATTATGCTTCTGCGCATCGACATGGATTCCTTTTTTCTCGTAATAGCCTGTGAAGATGCGAGGCAAGTATTCTTTATCAATACCACAGCCGTTGTCAATGATTTCAAAAACAGCATTTTCACCTTCTGTAAATACATTCAACTTTAATTCTGTCATACCCTTTGCGTGGAGGACAGCGTTCTCCAAAATGTTAAAAAGCACTTGTTGAATCAGGACTGCATCCATCGGGATGATGACGAAATCATTAGGAATTGAGACATCGAGCGGAACATTCGGATATTTTTTCTTATATTTTACAATCGTAGCATCGATCAGTTCTTCCAGAACAATCGGTGACTTCTGAATGCGCACACCGTTGTTGTCGATGCGAGTAATCGACAATAGATTCTCAATCATTTGAATCAACCAGTCAGAATCTTCCTTGATTCCGCGGGCAAGATCAATACATTGTTCTTTGGATAAAGCATCGTATTGTTCTGCAAGCAGAGAGCTGGAACCGTAAATGGTCGTGAGTGGGGTGCGTAGATCGTGCGACACTGCCCGAAGAAGATTTGCTCTCATTTTTTCTTTTTCATTCTCTGTTTTTATCTTTTCCTGTTGCTTGATCTTGGTTGTCATTGCGCTGGTCATGATTGTGATGATCAACATGATGACGGCAGAGACAAGATTCTCAGGAATTGTAAAATTGAATTTAAAATATGGAAAGGTGAACGCATAATTCAATGCGAGAACGCTCATGCAAGAAGCAAGAATACCGTAGACATATCCGTTTGTCTTCTGCGAGACAAGGAAGACGGCGAGGGTAAAAAAAGCTGGAATTGCAGAGTAGGCATTGAATGCAGATTCAATCCATAAGCTGATGATAAAAAAGAAAATCAACAAGAAAACGGTGAAGAGAAAGTCTCCGATACGTTGTTTTGTTCTATTCATTTTTCTTATATAACCTCCAATTGGACTTATATTATAGCATAGCATAATGCTAAGAAATAGCAAAGAAAAACGGAAGTCAATTAACTGCTTCTTAGCCACAATTTTGTTGTTTTTTTGTCAATTTGGACATAAAATTGAAAATGTAATAAAGATAGAAGGGGGTAATGTTATGTTATCTATCGTTAACACAATCAACTCGTATCTTTCCGACTACGTTCTCGTATTTCTTTTGATCGCAGTAGGACTTTGGTACACATTCAAGACACGATTTGTTCAAGTTCGTTATCTGGGGACAGGATTGAAAGAAATCTTCGGTGGTCTTTCGCTGAGCGGTGGTTCTCATGGAGGCGGAATGAGTTCTTTCCAGGCGGTAGCGACAGCTATTGCGGCACAGGTTGGTACTGGTAATATTGTAGGGTCTGCCGGTGCTATCCTTACAGGTGGTCCTGGAGCAATTTTCTGGATGTGGATTATCGCATTCCTTGGAATGGCTACCATCTATGCAGAAGCAATCCTCGCACAGGAAACACGTGTGAAAGATGAAAAAGGAAATATCCAGGGTGGTCCTGTTTATTACATCACAAAGGCATTCCCAAATGGATTCGGAAAAGGACTTGCAACATTCTTTGCGCTGGCTATTATCCTTGCACTTGGATTCTTCGGCTGTATGGTACAGTCTAACTCTATCGGTTCTACCATACATACAGCATTTGGTATTCCGTCATATATCGTTGGTATTGCACTTGTAATTGTCTGCGGATTCATCTTCCTTGGTGGAGTAGATCGTCTTGCGTCAGTTACAGAGAAACTGGTTCCTATTATGGCAGGTTTCTTCTTACTTGGTGCACTTATCGTACTTGCTGTACGTATCAAATACGTACCAGAGACATTTGCTTTGATTTTCAAATATGCATTCCAGCCACAGGCTATTATTGGTGGTGGATTCGGTGCAGCTCTTAAGATCGCACTCAGCCAGGGCGCAAAACGAGGACTTTTCTCAAATGAAGCTGGTATGGGTGCACTTATCGTACTTGCTGTACGTATCAAATACGTACCAGAGACATTTGCTTTGATTTTCAAATATGCATTCCAGCCACAGGCTATTATTGGTGGTGGATTCGGTGCAGCTCTTAAGATCGCACTCAGCCAGGGCGCAAAACGAGGACTTTTCTCAAATGAAGCTGGTATGGGTTCTACACCTCATGCACATGCGCTTGCACAGGTAGAGTCACCTCACGTTCAGGGTACAGTGGCAATCGCCAGTGTATTTATTGATACATTCATAGTGCTTACATTGAATGCATTGGTAATTATTTCTACACTTTATGCTGGAAATGGTCCTTTGGCAGGCGGATGTACACCAGAGCTCGCCGAGATATTTGTAAATACAAACCTTGCACAGAAGGCATTTGGTGTTGTATTTGGAGAACAGCTTGGTGCAATGTTTGTAGCAGTTGCGTTATTCTTCTTTGCATTCTCAACGATTCTTGGATGGAACTTGTTCGCAAAGATCAATGTAACATGGCTGTTTGGAGAAAAAGCACAGAAACCTTTCCTCTTAATTGCGTTGGTATTTATTTTCCTCGGAACGATTGGAGAAAGCGATTTGGTTTGGGGTCTTTCAGATTTATTTAACCAGTTGATGGTAATCCCTAATGCGCTTGCACTGTTTGCATTGACAGGTGTTGTAGTGACAGCTTTAAATAAATATACAAAGAAATAAATGACGATGATAGAAGAAGCAGGGCTTGCCGGTAGGCGGGCTCTGCTTTTGAAATGGGTGATAGTATAAAAAAGACCCACAAGGGACAAGTCATGTAGACAAGTCTCCTGTGGGTCATTATAGTTCTCAAATTCAAACTTTCTTATGTGCGCTGTGCGTCGAACATGCTTCAACCGAACGTTACTCTGGATGCAAACTCAATCCAGGCACCCTTACGGCACCCAGGAGCTTCCACTTAGTGCTGCTTCGTTCCCGACCTGACACGGTTCGCAGATTCCTGCCGCGTAAGACCCAGATATCAACGTCACAAACCAAAGGCAGCTTCGACCAAAACAGCCCTCGGCACAGCATCACCCCTACTATAGCGGATTGTAGGTACAGGGCACCGCTAACACCCCGGCTGCACAATTCAAGATTTTACCCTTTTTTTGAGAAAATGTCAACCGATAGCTGAGTTTTTTGTTTTACATTTCATAAAAATATCGTATGATAAAAAGATACAAGGAGGAAATGGGAAATGAAAGTCTTATTGACAGCAATCAATGCAAAATATATACATTCAAATCTTGCAGTCTATAGTTTGAAGGCATATGCGGAAGCGCATTTTCAGATAGAGCAAAATCAAGAGATAGAAGTGTCGCTGGCAGAATATACCATCAATCAGCCGGTTGATGCTATTTTGCAAGAAATTTATAAAAAACGTCCAGATATCTTATGCTTTTCTTGTTATATTTGGAACCTCAGTTATGTAGAAGAATTAGTGAAGGAAGCGCACAAGATTTTGCCAGATGCAGTGATTTGGCTTGGGGGACCAGAAGTTTCTTATGATGGGATAGATGTACTTACAAGAATACCAGAAGTGGCAGGCGTTATGAAGGGAGAAGGGGAGCAGACCTTCTGTGAGCTTCTCGAATACTACACACAGTGTGAAGGAAAAGAACATCAGCTTGCGCAGATACAGGGAATTGTCTACAGGGAAGAACAGACCAGGAAAATCTGTGAGAATGACTGGCGGCCTGTGATGGATTTGAGCAAAGTTCCGTTTGTCTATCATAATATGGAAGATTTTGAACATAAAATTATTTATTATGAAAGCAGCAGAGGCTGTCCATTTTCTTGCAGTTATTGCCTATCGTCCATCGATAAGTGCCTGAGATTTCGAGATTTGGAACTGGTGAAACAGGAGCTGCAGTTTTTCATAGACCACCGAGTCCCTCAAGTGAAATTTGTGGATCGAACATTTAACTGTAAACACGAACATGCGATGGCAATCTGGAAATATATTGTGGAGCACGACAATGGTGTCACGAATTTCCATTTCGAAGTTTCTGCGGATTTGTTAAATGAAGAGGAATTGGTACTGATGAGTCAGATGCGGCCAGGCCTGATTCAGCTAGAAATCGGAGTGCAGTCCACAAATCCGGAGACCATCCGGGAAATCAAGCGGACGATGAAGTTTGAAAAGTTATCAGATATTGTAAAGCGAATCAACAGTTACCAGAACATTCATCAGCATTTGGATCTTATTGCTGGACTTCCATATGAAGACTATGCAAGTTTCGGCAGATCATTTAACGATGTATATGCACTTTGTCCAGAACAATTGCAGCTAGGATTTCTGAAGGTCTTGAAAGGCTCTTACATGGAAGAACAGAAAGAAAAGTATGGATTAGTGTATAAGAGCCGCCCGCCGTACGAAGTGATGTACACCAGTTGGCTTTCCTATGAAGATGTGTTGAAGCTAAAAGGAATAGAAGAGATGGTGGAAGTGTATTATAACAGCCGTCAATTTTGTTACACTCTTCCGTATTTGGAACGCCAATTTGAAAGTCCATTTGCAATGTATGAGGAACTGGGAACCTATTACGAAGAACAAGGATTCCATCTGATCAACCATTCAAGAACTACGAGATATGAAATCCTTCTGGAATTTGCAAAACAAAAAGATGCGGCACATGCAGAAGCGTATCGTCAGCTCTTGATTCTTGATTATTATTTGCGGGAAAATGCGAAGAATCGACCGGCATTTGCGGGAAACGAGAGTGTGGATAAGGAAGTAGAAAAAGAATTCTATGACCGCGAGGCAATCGAGAGGCGCTATCTTCGTGGCTATGAGGCGTATGACAAACGCAAACTTCGTAAAATGACACATTTGGAACAGTTTGACTATGATGTCATGGGAGATATGCAAAAGAGGGAATGTCTGATTCTGTTTGACTATCAGAACCGAAGTTTACTGAACCATCAGGCCACTGCAATTAGTCTTGCAAAACAAGGTTAAAGAGTATAAAATGTAGAAATAACATGCGGGAAGAGGTGAAAGAATTGTTTGATCGCAGAAAAACACAGAAGATTGCAACCGTAATTATTATTGTTTTAATCGTTACAATGCTGGCGACGTCTATCCTTCCGGCAATTGTGTAATGATAGTAAGAAGAGGTTTGAAATGAAGAAAAGGAAGTCGCGCTCCCGTTCTAGAAGGCTTACAAAGAAACAAAAACGCCAGCGAGAATTGCTGATAAAGGTTGGCGTTGGTGTGGTTGCGTGCTTTGCTGTAATCTACGCATTACTTTGGTTCTATGTAAGCAGGGAAGATAAGGAACGTATTTTAGCGAATGTCTATGTCGGAGAAGTAGATGTTTCCGGAATGAATGCAGAAGAAGCAGGCCAGACCTTAGCGTCGAAGGAAGCAGAATATAAGACGCGGTCGGTCACGATTAAACTAGGCGAAGCGTCAACGGAGACAACCTTGCAAGAATTGGGATTTTCAATCGAAGACAAGGATGAGCTGGTTCGGGAAGCCCTTGACTATGGGAGAAAAGGATCCGTGTGGAAACGATTCCTGCAGATCCGGAAGCTGAAAAAAGAAGAAAAAATTATAAATGACAAGTTCTTGATTGACCAATCGGTGGCAGAAGCATTTATTGATGAATATGTAGAACCGTTGGAGTCTCGGGCACAGAATGCAACCATTCAGTCTACGGCAGATGGATTCATGATCACGGATGAAGTCGCTGGAACGATGGTGGATGCGGAGAAATCAATAGAAGAACTTGCCAATTATTTGAATAAAGAGTGGGATTACGGAACCATTGCCTTTGAGATGGTGCAAAGCATAGAAGAACCGAGAATCAAGAGAGCTGATCTGGAGCAGATTCAAGACGAACTTGGCGCTTTTCATACCCAGGCCGGTTCGGGAAGCCGCGTGAAGAATATACAAAGAGCGGCAGAACTTATGAATGGTCTTGTGCTGATGCCAGGGGACGAAGTGTCAGTAGAAAAGATGACAGCACCTTACACCGTAGAAAATGGATATGTAGAAGGCGGAGCTTATGAGAATGGTCAGATTGTTCAGAGTATTGGCGGAGGACTTTGCCAGATGTCGTCGACTCTTTACAATGCTGTTTTGTATGCAGAGCTGGAAATCGTCACACGCTCTTCGCATTCGATGCTCGTAACTTATGTAGAGCCTTCCCGTGATGCGGCGATTGCCGAAGGTGTGAAGGATTTGATTTTTAAAAACAGTTACGAGTATCCGGTCCTGATTGAAGGCTATGTGAATGAGGCTGGTGAAGTGTGGTTCCACATCTACGGAAAAGAGACTAGACCAGAAGGGCGAACAGTGGAGTATGTCAGTGAGACACTGGAGGATATTCCTTACACGAAGAAATTTGTGGCTGATGCCGAGATGCCTTTAGGCGAGAAGAAGAATGAAGGCGCAAAGATAAATGGAAAGAAAGCAAAGCTTTGGAAAGTTGTATATGAAAATGGAGTGGAAGTCAGCAAGGAGACAAGGAACAACAGCAATTACAAAGCTTCTGAATTGACAATATATGTAGGCGTTTCCTCGGCAAATGAGGAGGCGTCCAAATATCTAAAAAACGCGATTGCATCTCAAGATGAGGCGACGATCGAAGCGGCAATCAATGAAGCAAAAGCGTTGGAAAGGGCAGTAGAAGATGAAAGCGGGGAAAATAACGCAGACGATGTATCGTAGGTCTGTTTTCAAACAATTACATACCGATCAGACGCTTAGTCTGCTTTGCCCGGCACCGGAGGAAAATTGTTATGGAATCCGGACCACAGGTGAAGAACAGACGATACTATCTTCCGTGTCTCTTTGCGGAAATGAGAAGGATTTGCTTGTGATTGCCATGGCGAAGGCGGCCAACGATCTTGCCGCAAAAGGTGCGCGAGTCAAGGGTGTGGGGATGGAAGTCCTATTGCCAGACTTTGCATTTGAGTCACGGCTGAAGACGATGATGGCACTTGCGAAGACGGCGGCTGATCGAGAGGGAATTACAATCCTAGAGGCTAACGCACAAGTAATGCCCGCGCTGCAGACGACCATTGTCCATGTGAATGCAGTGGGAAGCATACACCCGTCCAATATTAAGCAGTGTCAGATGGCAAAAGCGGATCAGGATATTGTTCTGATGAAGTGGGTAGGATTGGAAGGAACCATTCGAATCAAGAATGAAAAGGAAGAAGAACTAAAGGAACGTTTTATTCCTGTTTTTCTGAATAAAATAGACGCAGACAAAGAAGAATTGTTTTCTATGTCAGCGATGGAAACTGCCGCTGCCGCCGGCGTATCTGCCATGCATCAGATCGGAGACGGTGGAATTCTTGCAGCACTCTGGGAGATGGCGGAAAGTGCCGATGTGGGACTGGATGTGGATATGAGAAAGATTGCTGTAAAACAGGAGACGATAGAAGTGTGTGAGTATTATCACCTCAACCCTTATCAGATGACCAGCACAGGCGCAGTCCTTCTGGTGACAGATCATGGGGAGGAGTTGGCAGATGCGCTGAACAGAAACCAGATAGAAGCTGCTTTGATTGGACGTACGACGAAGAAAAAAGAAAGGGTTCTCCAAAACAGAGGAGAAAAGCGTTATTTAGAACGTCCGGCACAGGATGAATTTGCTCGATTTTTTTCGGAATTGTACATAAAATAGCAGTTTTTCAAGAGAGATTGTGGAGGATAGAACAATGGCAAATAAAGAGACAAGAAGAGCTATTTTGAACTATATTGAGAAGAACAGTAAAGCAAATCTGGGTGATTTGGCGATTATGCTGGGAACAGATGAAGTGACGATTGCAAATGAAATCCAGGATATGGAGAAAGAGCAGATTATCTGTGGATACCATACTTTGATTGACTGGGATAAAGCCGGATCAGATATGATCACAGCCTTGATCGAAGTGCGAGTGACACCGCAAAGAGACCTTGGATTCGACAAGATTGCAGAACGAATCTATAACTTCCCAGAAGTAACGTCTGTGTACTTGATTTCCGGAGGATACGACCTTTTGATTACATTAGAAGGTGGAACATTGAAAGATGTGTCACAGTTTGTCTCAGATAAATTGGCCCCAATCGATGCCATTATGTCGACAGCAACATATTTTATTTTGAAAAAATATAAAGATCATGGAACCATTATGGCTCCGCAGACGAAAGCAGAAAGGATGTTGGTGACACCGTAATGAGAGATCCATTGTCAAAAAAAGTAGTACAATTACAGCCTTCCGGCATTCGCAAGTTTTTTGATGTTGTAAATGAGATGCAGGATGCAATTTCTCTTGGTGTAGGAGAGCCGGATTTTGACACTCCATGGAGGATTCGCGAGGAAGGTATTTATACATTAGAGAGAGGCCGCACATTCTATACTTCGAATGCAGGTCTTATGGAACTGAAAGTAGAGATTACCAAGTATTTGGAAAATCGTGTTCATGTTTCTTATAATCCGAAGAATGAGGTGCTTGTAACGGTCGGCGGAAGTGAAGCAATCGATATGATGTTCCGCGCGATGCTCGATCCGGGAGATGAGGTCTTGATTCCACAGCCAAGTTATGTGTCTTATCTGCCTTGTGCAGTGATGGCGGACGGTGTTCCAGTGGTAATTCCGCTGAAGAATGAGAACCAGTTCAAATTGACAGCGCAGGAGCTGGAAGATGCAATCACACCGAAGACGAAGATTCTTGTTATGCCATTTCCGAATAATCCAACAGGTGCGATTATGACAAAGGAAGATCTGGAACCCCTTGTAGATGTCATCATTCGCAATGACCTCTATGTCCTTTCGGATGAAATCTATTCGGAATTGAGCTATATGGGAGACCATGTGTCGATCGCGAGCTTCCCAGGAATGAAAGAAAGAACAATCCTGGTAAATGGTTTCTCGAAAGGATTTGCCATGACAGGATGGAGACTTGGGTATGCATGTGGCCCGGCAGAGATTATCGCACAGATGACTAAGATTCATCAGTATGCAATTATGTGTGCACCGACAAATAGCCAGTACGCGGCTGTAGAGGGTCTTAGAAACTGTATGGGTGAAGTGGAAAAGATGCGCGAAGCCTATAATCAGAGACGAAGATATTTGATGCATGAGTTTAAACGAATGGGATTGGAGTGCTTTGAACCATATGGAGCATTCTATGTATTC
>CAZYCT010000014.1:0-27834 GCA_964646135.1 uncultured Coprococcus sp.
CGAAGTAGGCGAAGGTATGGAAAAGAAAAACGAAGATTTCGCAGCAGAAGTTGCAGCTCAGATGAACGCATAATCGAACAGTTCATAAAAGAATTTGAACATTAAATTGATCATGTAAATCAATGAAAAACCTTGAATTTCCTATGAAAATGGGACAATTCAAGGTTTTTTTATACAATAAATTCAAAATCAAAATAGAGAAGTAATATTTGTATCCAATAAGA
Source organism: uncultured Coprococcus sp. (assembly GCA_964646135.1). Lineage (GTDB taxonomy): Bacteria > Bacillota > Clostridia > Lachnospirales > Lachnospiraceae > Allocoprococcus. The sequence continues at coordinate 225 of CAZYCT010000014.1, forward strand.
CAGTCAGTGTAAAATCAAGATGATAGGTCATAAAGAAAATTATTAATAAATATCAATAAATTCCTTGCGCATGTAACGAATTAGGATTATAGTATAAGAAAAGAAAAATGCGAGGTGCTTAATTATGGAAGATAATGAATTGGTGTGCTATTGTGATCATGTGACGAAGGCAGAGATTATAGAGGCTATGAAGAATGGTGCAAAGACACTTGCTGACATTAAAAGAATGACAGGGGCATGCTGCAGTTGCAAGTGTGCTGAGATGAATCCAAGTGGAAAATGCTGCGCACAGGATATAGCGAATGTAATGCGAGAATATTTGATTGAAAATAGAAAAAAATAATGAACAAATGTGAAATCTAATGCTGTTATAGGTTGACATTTCTTGAGTATTTTGAGAGAATGATACTGTCTTCGAGTTCATATACCTAAGATGAAAGTTATGGTATTTGAACCGGTCAGTTTACTGACATTAAGGGCCATGTCTGGAAACGGAATGACCTTCCGATTTGAAAAGGAGACGGTATACAATAGAAAACAGGGTGTGGTGTACCCTGCGCGTTTATTGTCCGCTTCTTTTCGTAGGAGACGGACTTTTTTTTATTTTAAAGGAGGACAATCCAATGAAAAGAATGATTACTATGTTACTTGTACTGAGTATGACAGCAAGTCTATTTATCGGTTGCGGAAGTAAAGACACCATTACTTCACAGGATGAGAAGGACTTAGAAGAGCAGATTGAACTTACAGTATTTGCGGCCGCGTCTATGACGGAAACGCTGAATGAAATTGCAGATCTGTACAAGGAAGTTGCGCCAAATGTTACGCTTGTATTTAATTTTGATTCATCCGGGACACTGAAAACCCAGATTGAAGAAGGGGCAGACTGTGATGTATTTATCTCTGCAGCTCCAAAGCAGATGAATGCACTGGACAGTGCATCCGATGCAGAAGCGAATCCAGACGGATTGGATTTTGTTTTGCAGGGAAGTCGTGTGAACCTTTTGGAAAACAAAGTGGCATTGGCGGTTACAGAAGAGAACGAAAAAGAAATTCAGTCCTACGCTGACCTCGCAGAAGGATTGAAAAACGGAACTATCGTTTTGGCAATGGGAAATGCAGATGTACCAGTTGGACAGTATACACAGAAAATATTTGCATACTATAGACTTGATGAAGAAACACTTGCTAATGTAGGATGTATTACATATGGTTCGAATGTAAAGGAAGTGACAACGCAGGTATCAGAATCTGTAGTTGATTGCGGAATTATTTATGCGACTGATGCTTTCTCAGCGAACCTCACAGTTGTGGATACTGCGACAGCTGAAATGTGTGGGCAGGTAATTTATCCGGCAGCAGTGCTTAATATCAGCGAGCACGCAGAGGAGGCACAGGCATTTTTGGATTATTTGACAAGTGAAGAAGCTTCTGCAGTATTTGAAAAAGTTGGTTTTTCACCACTTCATTAACTAGGCTCTAGGCGGGCACAATTTGTGCCCGTTTTCTTTATATATAATTAGAGGAGGAAAGGAAATACATGGATTGGTTTCCCCTGATTAATTCACTTAGAATTGCTGGAATTAGTACGGCTATCGCATTTTTTGCCGGAATATATTCAGCTTATTATATAGCGAAAGTACCAAAAGCGTTAAAAGGTGTTTTGGATGTTGTATTGACGCTTCCAATGGTGCTGCCGCCAACGGTAGTAGGATATTTATTACTTCGTATATTGGGACCGAAGAGGGTGATAGGGTCTTGGTTTTTGGAGGTATTTGGAGTAAAATTGACAATGACATGGTGGTCTGCAATCTTTGCAACTACAGTTGTGATTTTTCCATTAATGTACAGAACTGCAAGAGGGGCCTTTGAGTCCTTTGATGAGACACTTGCCTATGCGGGGCAGACCCTTGGTCTTACGAATACTTATATATTTTGGAGAATTCGCATGCCGTATTGCAGACAAGGTATCATAGCAGGGACCGTGCTTGCATTTGCACGGGCTTTGGGTGAATATGGAGCAACAAGTATGATTGCAGGTTATACACCAGGACATACGGCAACCATTTCTACAACCGTATATCAATTTTGGAGAACAAATGAAGATGCCAAAGCCTTTCAATGGGTTATGATTAATCTCGCAATCTCTGCGGTTGTACTTTTGGTGGTTAATATGTTAGAGAAGAAGAAAGTGACTGGAAGGAGTGAGAAAAGATGGCTCTTTCTGTAAATATAGAAAAAACGTTGGGAGATTTTCATTTAAAAACAGCATTTGAAGCAGAAGATGAAGTATTAGCAATATTAGGTGCGTCAGGCTGTGGGAAAAGCATGACACTCAAATGCATAGCAGGAATTGAAACCCCAGATTGTGGGAAAATTATATTGGACGGAGTGACACTCTTTGATTCTGAGAAGAAAATCAATCTGTTGCCGCAACAGCGAAAAGTAGGATACTTATTTCAACAATATGCGCTATTTCCCAATATGACAGTAGAACAAAATATCGCATGTGGTGTCAGAGATAAGTCAAAAAGAGACGAATGTGTAAAAACAATCATTGAAGCGATGGATTTGTGTGGTTTGGAGAAGAAAAGACCCTATCAGCTTTCTGGTGGACAGCAGCAGAGAACAGCACTTGCAAGGGTATTAGTGAATGAGCCAAATATAATTCTTTTGGATGAACCGTTCTCGGCACTGGATTCTTTTCTTAGATTCCAAGTAGAGAGAGAGGTTCAAGCTCTTATAAAGAAATTTGGTAAGACTGTATTGTTAGTCTCACACGATAGAGATGAAGTGTATCGCTTGTCAGATAAAATTGTGACAATGCAAGATGGAAAAGTAGGGACAGCCGGAACAAAGAAGGATGTGTTTGCCAGACCGAGAACACGGAATGATGCAATACTTACAGGATGCAAGAATATAAGCAGTGTAGATGTTTTAGATCAGAAGCATATATATGCAAAAGAATGGGATCTGGTTCTTCAAGTTCCCAAAACATCTGAACGAATCAAATATGCAGGAATACGTATGCATGATATAGTAATTGATTCAGAAAAATGGGAAAATAAGGTTGAGGGACGAGTAGTCGATGTGATTGAAAATCCATTTTCTTATACCGTCTGTATTTTGCCGGAAGGTAAGCGGGCAGTTCAAAAGATAGGAATTGAATTAAACAAAGATATCTGGAATCAAAGAAGGAACGAACTGCTTGCGATTTCTTTGCCAGAAACATCTATTTTATTATTGGAGGAGTGATGGAAATGCGTGAATTTATCTCGTATATAGAAGCTAGAGAGCGTTTACTTCATGTTGTGTCACCGGTGGAAAAAGAAAAGGTGACGCTTCTTGACAGTATAGGACGTGTACTAGGCCAGGAAGTGATTGCAAATGCCAACGTACCGCCATTTGACAGATCACCATATGATGGATATGCGTTTCGAGCTGAAGATTCAAAAAATGCATCGAGCGAATGCCCCGTTACGCTTACTATCTTAGAAGAAATTGCTGCGGGGGCGGTTCCAAAATATCCGGTGACGAAGGGGTGCGCATCTAAGATTCTTACAGGTGCGCCAATTCCAGAGGGTGCCGATGCGGTTATTATGTTTGAAAAGACAGAATTTACGGAAGAAAAAGTTAAGATTTTTCACCCGGAAAAAAGTGGAAGTAACATTATTCATGCAGGGGAAGATGTTAAGAAGGGAACGATTCTCGCAGATAGCGGAAATAAAATAGATCCAGCTTTAATAGGCGTGTTGGCTGGACAGAACATTGCAAATCCACTGGTTTATAAGACACCTAAAATTGGAATTATCTCTACAGGAAGTGAATTGCTTGAAGTTGGCGATGCACCAGAGGCAGGTAAGATTTATAATTCGAATCAGTTCGTTTTAAGTGCTGTTTTAGAGAATATTGGGTGTACTCCAGTTATTTTGGGGAGCGTAAAAGATAATGTAGAGGAAATCTGTCAAAAAATCCTCGAAGGGATTGCGTCTTGTGATGCGATTTTGCTCACTGGCGGAGTGTCAGTTGGTGATTACGATTTGACGCCGGCAGCGATGGAGATGGCTGGGGTGAATTGCTTGTTCCGAGGAGTTGAGTTAAAACCAGGCATGGCCTGTGCATATGGTGAGAAAGATGGGAAAATCATTTGTGGATTATCTGGGAATCCAGCTTCGTCTTGGATTAATTTCTATATGGTGGCATATCCAGCGATTCGAAAGTTATGTGGATATCAACTTTGCATTCCACAGGAATTTACAGTAAAATTAATGGATGATTTCCCGAAAAAAAGTGTGAAAACAAGAATTCTGCGTGGCAGTTTGGAATTTTGCGACGGAACTGTATATATGAAAGTTCCGGAGGGACAGGGGAATGTACAGTTAAGCAGTGCTTTGGGAAGCAATGTTATGGCCATTATACCTGCAGGCAGTGGTCCGATTCCTGCAAACACAGAATTGAAAGGATTTATGATATGAGAAAAGTAAAGGTAGAAGATGCTGTGGGAATGACGCTTTGTCATGATATAACAGCGATGAGAGATGGATTTAAAGGAGCAGCATTTCGGCGTGGCCATGTAATTGAAAAGGAAGATATTGAAAAACTTTTAGATTTAGGGAAACGTACTATTTTCGTCTGGGAAGAAGAAGCTGGAGAAATCCATGAGGAAGAGTGTGCCCTTCGAATGGCAGCAATGGCACCAGTAGAAGGTGCACATTACACAGAACCATCTGAAGGAAAGGTACTACTTTTTGCAGATCAAAGAGGAATGTTTCGGGTAAATACAGAGCTTTTAAGAACAATTAATTCCATTGGAGATATTACAATATCTACACTTCCAGATCATTATCCCGTAGAAACAGGGGCAAGACTTGCATCTATGAGGATTGTCCCACTTGTCACAAAAGAAGAACAGATTATTCAAGCAGAGAATCTGTGCCGAGAGACAAGGTTATTGGAGTTATATCCTTATCGGTATAAGAAAGTTGGAGTAGTGATTACTGGATCGGAAGTGTATACTGGACGTATTAAAGACAAATTTGAACCTGTTGTACGTGCAAAATTGTCACACTACCCGTGTGAAATTTTAGGAATTACTATTTGTGATGATCAGTTAGAAATGATTGTTGAAGCGGCAGAAAAGTTTTTGGAGGAAGGAGCAGACTTCTTGATTTTTACTGGTGGTATGTCCGTGGATCCAGATGATTTGACACCGACGGCGATTCGACAAATTGGTGCGCAGATTGTGAGTCACGGCGTGCCTTCACAGCCAGGAAATATGACGCTTGTGGCATATCTTGAAAAGACTGCAATTTTAGGAGTTCCGGGAGCTGCGATCAGTCTTCCTACAACGATTTTTGATGTGTTGCTTCCTCAGATTTTTACAGGCATTCCACTTACAAAACAGGATCTCATTCATTTGGGCGAAGGAGGACTTTGTCAGATGTGTACATCCTGTCATTATCCAAATTGTACATTCGGAAGGTATTAGTTTTATGAAAGATGATTATGGGCGTGAAATCACGTATTTACGTTTATCTATTACAGATCGTTGTAATCTGCGCTGTCGTTATTGTATGCCAGTAGACGGAATTTGCAAAAAGAGTCATGAAGAGATGCTCACGGAAGAAGAAATGATTCGGGCAGTAAAAGCAGCCGCGTCCCTTGGCATCAAGAAGGTGCGCATTACAGGCGGAGAGCCGCTAGTAAAAAAGAACATTCTTTCCATATGTGAGCAAGTTGCAAATACAGAAGGCATTCAAGAAGTATGTATTACAACAAACGGTGTCTTATTGCCGCCGCTTGCTGAGTCATTAAAAAAAGCTGGAGTAAAGAGAATAAATCTGAGTTTAGATACGCTGGATTGTAAAAAGTACGAGCAGATTACACGTATAGGTTCTTACGAAAAGGCGATGCAGGGACTTCAGGCAGCACTTGATGCAGGATTTGAAAAAGTGAAGATCAATACAGTCTTAATCGGTGGTGTGAATGATGATGAAATTGAAGATTTGGCTGGACTTACAAGAAAATATCCAATTGATGTTCGTTTTATCGAATTGATGCCAATGTGTGAGGAAAGTAATTGGGGCCCAGAGGCGTATATTCCTTATTCAACAGTGTTAGATAAGTTACCAGAACTTATGCCGGTTGCATCAGATCAGGGCGTTGCCAAATTATATTGCCTTCCAGATGCAATGGGGAATGTTGGTCTTATAAGTCCAGTAAATGCACATTTTTGCGCTACCTGTAACAGACTCCGTCTGACTGCTGACGGAAAGCTGAAACCATGTCTTCATTCGAATGATGAATATTCTATCAAGGGAATGTCAGTGGAAGAGATGAAGGAAGAAATGAAAAGGGCAATTTTAAATAAGCCGCGTTGTCATGCGGAATTGTCGTATTATCAAAGGAGTAACGCAAAGCGTAATATGAATCAAATCGGAGGATAGGATGAGTAATATACCGATATTGGCCTTTGCCGCATATTCAGGGACAGGAAAGACAACTTTAATAGAACAGATCATTTCTAATCTTAGGTCAAAAGGGATTCGTGTTGCAGTAATTAAACACGATGTACATGGAATTGAGGTTGACAAAGAGGGGAAAGATTCTTGGCGCTTCACGCAGGCAGGAGCTGTTTTATCTATAGTAAGTTCAAAAGAAAAGACAGCATGCATCGAACAGAGAGAATGTTCTTTTGAACAGGTGATTTCTCATGTACATGATGTGGATTTAATTTTGGTGGAAGGATATAAGCAGATGCCGTTCACCCAGATTGGAATTAGCCGTGCAGCTACGGGAAAAGGATTTACAGATTCCTTGGATCGTTATGTGGCTGTGATTACAGACGAGGAAAAGATTGACAGCAAGATTGTGAAGTTTGGATTAGAAGAAATAGATGAAATAACGGAGTTTATTATGAAGAATATGAATGATTTTACACATTTTAATGAGCAGGGACGCGCGAAAATGGTAGATGTAGGGGTAAAAGATACGACCCAACGCACTGCAGTTGCAGCTGCAAGAGTTCTGGTGAATCAAGAAACTTTTTCTTTGATACAGTCAGGTGGAATGAAAAAAGGAGATGTTCTCACAGTGGCACAGATTGCAGGTGTGATGGGAGCGAAGAGAACACCGGATTTGATTCCTATGTGTCACACAATCCTTTTAAATGGAATCGATCTTGAACTCCACTTAGATGAAGAAAAGCTGTCGGTGGAAATAAAGGCGACTGTTTCATGTTGCGGGCGAACCGGTGTAGAGATGGAAGCATTGACAGCTGTGTCGACAGCCGCACTTACAGTTTACGATATGTGTAAAGCAGTACAGAAGGATATTGTAATCTCAGATATTCGTCTTCTTGACAAGACAGGTGGAATTCATGGGGACTATCATAGAAAGGAAAAAGCGTAATGAAATATAGATCAGCAGTGATTACAGTCAGCGATAAAGGAGCACAGGGGCAGCGCGTAGATACTAGCGGACCAGCATTGTGCCGTATGTTGGAAGAAGCAGGATATGAGAATGTGTATTATAAAATTGTGCCAGACGAAATGCAAGATATTCAGTCTGAATTGTGTAAATGTGCAGATGAATTGCAAGTGCAGCTTGTGCTGACAACGGGAGGAACAGGATTTTCTCCGCGAGATATTACTCCAGAGGCAACATTAGCAGTGGTAGATCGAGAGGCTAGAGGTATTTCGACTGCTATGTGTGTAGAAAGTTTGAAAATTACAAACCGTGCGTGTCTTTCGCGAAGTGCAGCAGGAATTAGAAAAAAAACGCTGATTGTTAATTTGCCAGGAAGCGAGAAGGCTGCAAAAGAGAATTTGGAAGCGGTATTAGGGGCACTTACGCATGGAGTAGATATGATGTTATCTTCTGGTTCGGCAGATTGCGCAGAAAATGTTAAGAAAAAGAAAGAAATCCCATCCATGGATCAATGGCTGAAGGAGGCTAAAAAAGCGCCAGATGCATCGAAAGTAGGAATGTATTTGACTCATAATGGTGTAGTTCGTGAAACTGCCAGAGCAAGAGTGCGAGAAGGAAATGAAAATACCAAAGATGTGGCAGGCATGCTCTTTTCTTTTGATGCAGAAAAAGTAGAAAATGCAATCCGGGAGACGAAAGAACGAGACGGAATTTATTATGCTCGTGTATGGTTGAATGAAGGAGAACTAAAGACTGGGGATGATATTATGTATGTTCTGATCGGTGGGGATATCCGGCCACATGTTGTTAGCGGATTGGAATTTTTGGTTGGCAAAATCAAATCAGAATGTGTGATTGAAAAAGAATTGTTTTAAGTTATAATACTATGTGGAGGTGGGCGTATGTTTTTAGCAAAGATGAATTATTTAGAAGTTGAAGAATACTTGAAAAAGAGTGACACCATATTAATTCCGATAGGAAGTTTGGAGAATCATGGAAAACATATGCCACTAGGCACGGATGCTATTATACCAGAGGAACTTACAAGATTGTTGGATTTAAGGTCAGATATACTGATTGCACCTTTAATCCCTTATGGGGCGACAGAAAGCTTGATGGGATTTGCTGGAACTGTTTCCATTGGAACAGAAGGATTGATTCAGTTATTAAAGCGTGTTTGCGAACAGTTATATCGTTACGGTTTTCGACATTTTATTATCTTGAATGGACATGGAGGAAACCGTGCAGCTATCCAGGAAGTGGGAATGTATATGTATCGCAAAGGGGCTTACCTGGCGATGCTCAACTGGTGGTTGATGGCAGGGGAACTTAATCCAGAGTGGGCGGGAGGCCATGGTGGTGGAGAAGAGACTGCTGCGATTATGGCAATCGAACCTGATCTTATCAAAAAAGAATATTTACAGTTGCCAGAAGGGGTACGAAATGATGTTTCAGAAGAACTTCCATACAGTGCTTGGACAACAATTCAGTACAAAGGGGTTTCTGTTGAAATACCTCGAGAGATTAAAGATATTACAGAGAATGGCTGGTTGGTGCATGCATTTAAACATGATGTTCCGACAAGGGCGAATGAACAGTGGGGAAGAGAAATGCTGAATGCAGTAGCAGATTATGTTGCAGAATTTTGTAATGTATTCAGCAATAGTAATCTTCCAAATAAAATCGAAAATTATTAGAAGGAAGATGGTTATGTTACAAAGGTTTAAAAGTAAGTTTATAGGGGATAGGAATTTTTATAAAAAACTGCTGATTCTGGTTTTCCCAATTATTATTCAGCAGGGAATCACAAGCTTTGTCAATTTGGTAGATAATGTGATGGTTGGAAGACTGGGGACAGAGTCAATGTCAGGAGTTGCGATTGTAAATCAACTTCTGTTTGTTGTGAATCTGGCTATTTTTGGTGGGATTTCAGGTGCGTCTATCTATGGCGCACAATTTTTTGGAAAAGGCGATCACGACGGAGTGAGATATGCGTTTCGCTTTAAAATGATTTTTAGTGTTATGGTGACAATTGCTGCAATTGTCGGATTGTGTGTGTGGAATGAAGCATTGATATCTTTGTTTTTGACGGAATCTGAGTCGGGCGGAGATATTTTATATACATTAAGTGAGGCAAAAAGTTATTTACGCGTAATGCTGATTGGACTGATACCATATGCAGTATCTCAGACATATGCGAGCACACTTCGCGAAACTGGAGAGACATTGTCTCCTATGCTTGCCAGCTGCCTTGCAATTCTTATGAATCTTTTTTTGAATTATTGTTTGATTTTCGGAAACTTTGGTGCACCGAGACTAGGTGTAGTAGGAGCTGCGGTTGGAACAATTATTTCTAGATATGCAGAAGCCTTGTTTTTGATTATTCGAACTCAGATGCGGCGAGAACATTTTATTTTTATACAGAGAGCGTTTTGTTCATTATACATACCGATGAGTATTGTGAAGAAAATCATTGTGGTGGGAAGTCCACTGATTATGAATGAGATTTTATGGAGTCTTGGGACGACCATGATCAATCAGAGTTATTCTACCAGAGGACTGAGTGTTGTAGCAGCGACCAATATTACTTCGACAGTATGGAATTTATTTTCCGTAGTTATGTTTGCAATGGGCACGGCCGTCTCTATTGTTGTGGGACAGTTGCTTGGTGCAGATCGAATTGAGGAAGCCAAGGATACGGATAATAAATTACTATTTTTCACAGTGGTTTTACATATCTTTATAGGCGGTCTGATTATCCTGGCGGCGCCGTTTATACCGAGAATTTACAAAATCGAGCCAGAAGTTATCACATTGACTACGAATTTGTTAAGAGTTGCTGGAGCGGCACTTCCGATCCATGCATTTGCCCATGTTACATACTTTACTCTTCGCTCTGGCGGTCAGACGTTTGTCACATTTCTGTTTGATTGTATTTATACATGGGTGATTCCGTTTCCACTTGCATTCTTCCTATGCAGATATACAACGCTGCCGATAGTGTTTATTTATTTCTGTGTACAGTTTATCGATGGTATCAAAGTGTTGATTGGACTACTTTTGTTGAAATCAGGAGTATGGGCGAAGCGTATTGTAACTGAGTAGTTTTATGATAGAAAGTGGAATGACAAATGAAATGGTATTTAGCACCTATGGAAGGAATTACTGGATTTGTTTATCGGAATGCATATCACAAGTATTTTGCACCTTTTGATAAGTATTTTACCCCCTTTCTCTCACCGAATCCGAAAGGGAGACTGGCACCACAGGAGATAGCAGATCTTCTTCCAGATCATAATCGAAATCTGTACGTTGTACCACAGATTTTAACGAATCGGGCAGATGATTTTATACGTCTTGTGAAAATCTTACAGGAGGATTATGGATATCAAGAAGTAAATTTGAATCTTGGCTGTCCATCCAAAACAGTGGTATCTAAGTATAGAGGAGCAGGATTTTTGGAGAAGGTCAGTGCGCTGGATCAATTTTTGGAACAGATATTTGAAAATGTTCCGATAGAAATTTCGATAAAAACCAGGATAGGAAGATGGGATGCGGATGAGTGGGACGCGCTCTTAAACGTATATCGTCAATATCCTTTGAAAGAATTGATTGTACATCCAAGAGTACAAAAAGACTATTATAATAATAAACCTAATTTGGATGCATTTAAAAAAGTCTATGAACAAAGACATTTTCAACTTTGTTATAATGGGGATATTTTCGAAGCAGAAGACTATGCTAAAATATTCAATCACTTTCCAGAGCTACAGCAAGTGATGGTTGGGCGCGGAGTTTTGCGAGATCCATCACTTTTGGGGAAATGTATAAAAAATGACATGACTACAATGAAGTCCTATATAGGATTTCATGATGCCTTGTTGGAAGGATACTTGACAACAATACATGGGGAGCAAAATGCAATCTTCAAAATGAAAGAAATATGGGGATATTTTTCCAAGAGTTTTGAAGAAAATCAAGAAGGATTACATAGAATCCGGATGAGCAATGATAGAAAAAATTACCAGGAAGCAGTGAATCTGTTTTTTGAAAAAGCAGTGCTGCGTGGTGGAATGGGAGAAGAAAAAAGTGAAGAAATCAAATATTAAAAGTACATTGATGTTATTTCTCACATCATTAATCTGGGGAATGGCGTTTGTTGCACAGAGTGTCGGGATGGATCATGTTGGTCCGTTTACATTCACATGTGTGCGTTCTTTAATTGGGGGTGTCGTATTGATTCCATGCATTTGGCTGTTGGATAAGCTAAATGACAAAGAACAGATAAAAGAAAAGCGGAAAATGACAAAGAGCGAAAAACAGCTCTTACTGCGAGGGGGAATTTGCTGTGGGATAGCACTTGGTGTAGCATCGAATCTTCAGCAAGTTGGAATGCAGTATACAACAGTTGGAAAGGCTGGATTTATTACTGCACTTTATATTGTATTGGTACCGATTTGCGGTGTATTTTTGAAGAAAACAGTTGGCATTCGTGTGTGGATCAGTGTTGCAATTGCAGTTGCAGGCTTGTATCGGCTATGCATAACAGAGACATTATCCATTGGAAGAGGAGATATACTTGTTCTTCTCTGTGCGTTCGTGTTTACAATCCATATTTTGACAATCGATCATTTCTCACCGAAAGTTACTGATCCGGTGAAAATGTCTTGTGTTCAATTTTTTACTGCGGGAATCATTTCGATCATTCCTATGTTTTTGTTCGAGACGCCAACATTTGCAAATATTTTGGCAGCAGCAGCTCCACTTTTATATGCCGGTGTACTTTCATCAGGAGTTGCGTACACTTTGCAGGTAGTTGCGCAAAAAGATGCAGATCCGACAGTGGCTTCACTTATCCTGAGCCTAGAGTCTGTGTTCTCTGTGATTGCAGGCTGGTTGATTCTTCAGCAGTCACTTTCTGTGAGAGAACTTTCTGGATGCGTCTTGATGTTTGGAGCAATTATTCTTGCACAGCTTCCACAGAAAAGTCCTGCGTCGGAAAAATAAATTAACTTCCCTTTTAATAGTGAATATGGTATACTCAAATGTAGGTATGCGAAAGTATCTTAATAAAAGAAGAAACAGGAGCAAAGACATATGAAAAGAGTACTTTTAAAGTTAAGTGGCGAAGCACTAGCAGGAGATAAAAAGACAGGCTTTGATGAGGCGACATGTATTGGTGTTGCACAGCAGGTAAAACAGTTAGTTGACCAAGGAATACAGGTTGCAGTAGTGACAGGTGGCGGTAACTTCTGGCGTGGAAGAACCAGTGAGACGATTGACCGTACAAAGGCAGATCAGATAGGCATGTTGGCGACCGTTATGAACTGTATTTATGTATCAGATATATTCCGCCATGTTGGGATGAAGACAGAAGTGTTTACTCCATTTGTATGTGGAGCGTTCACATCACTATTTTCGAAAGATTCAGCCTTGGAAGCAATGAATCAGGGAAAGGTTGTATTCTTTGCAGGAGGAACTGGACATCCATATTTTTCGACAGATACTGGCGCAGTACTCAGAGCAATTGAAATTGAGGCGGACGCGATGCTTTTGGCGAAGGCGATAGATGGAATTTACGACAGTGATCCAAAGGTGAATCCAAATGCGGTGAAATATGATGAGATATCTATTCAAGAGATGTTAGATAAGAAGCTTATGGCAGTAGATTTAACAGCAACGATCATGTGCCTTGAGAACAAGATGCCGATGCTTGTGTTTGGCTTGAATGAAGAGAACAGTATCGTAGAAACTATAAGTGGCAATTTCAAAGGGACGAAAGTGACCGTCTAGGATGTTGATATAGAGGAGGAAGAAAGAATGAATGAAAAATTAAAAGTTTATGATGAAAAGATGCAGAAAACATTGAAGAATCTTGACGCCGAATTCGGAACAATCCGTGCAGGCCGTGCTAACCCGAAGGTGCTCGATCGTATCATGGTGGATTACTATGGAACACCAACACCACTTCAGCAGGTTGGTAACATTTCAGTTCCAGAACCACGCTTGATTCAGATTCAGCCATGGGAAAAGAAGATGATCAAAGAAATCGAAAAGGCAATCCAGATGTCAGATCTTGGAATTAATCCAACTAATGATGGAACGGTAGTTCGCCTTGTATTCCCAGAACTTACAGAAGAACGAAGAAAAGATTTGGCGAAAGATGTTAAGAAGAAAGGGGAAGCTGCAAAAGTAGCTGTCCGCAATATTCGCCGTGATGGAAATGATGCCTTTAAGAAATTGAAAGGTACAGAGATTTCGGAAGATGAAATCAAAGGTTTGGAAGAAGAGCTTCAGAAAATCACAGATAAATATGTGAAAGATATTGACAAAGCTGTAGAAGTTAAATCAAAAGAAGTTATGACAGTGTAATAAGTAAAGTAGTGAGGGGCGGCGGAAACGGGCCCCTCTTACTTGCTTTATGAAGTTAAAATCAGAGCTTGGAGAGGATGTTTAATGAAAATACCACAGCATATAGCGATTATTCTCGATGGAAATGGGCGATGGGCGAAAGCTAAGGGAATGCCTAGAAATTATGGACATACGCAGGGTAGCAAAAATGTAGAGGTGATCTGCGAAGCAGCGGCAAAGATGGGCGTTAAATATTTGACTGTCTATGCTTTCTCGACAGAAAATTGGAAACGCCCAGAAAATGAAGTTGCGGCTTTGATGACGATTTTGCGAAATTATATGAAGACTTGTATAAAAACTGCGCAAAAAAATCGTATGAAAGTACGTGTGATTGGTGATATGAGCGGTCTTGACGATGATATTCGAACGAGAATTTACGAATTGCAGGAAGCGACAAAAAATAACGATGGATTGAACTTTCAGATTGCGATCAATTATGGCAGCAGAGATGAAATGGTCCGTGCAATGAAGAAAATGGCAGTGGATATCAAGAATGGAAGTTTAGATATTGACAAAATATCAGAAAATATGTTTGAAAGTTATCTGGATACCAGTGGAATACCTGATCCGGATCTTATGATTCGAACGAGTGGAGAGCAGCGCCTTTCTAATTATTTATTATGGCAGTTAGCATATTCTGAATTTTATTTTACTGATGTTCCGTGGCCGGATTTTACGAAAGAGGAATTGGAAAAAGCAATTGAGCAATATAATAATAGAGATAGACGCTATGGAAAGATTAAGGAGGATTAGACATGTTTAAAACGAGATTAATAAGTGGAATTATTCTTGTTATTCTTGCTTTTGCTACGATTTTTTCTGGCGGAGCGATTTTGCTTGGAACATTACTGATTGTCAGTTTGATTGGACTTAGTGAATTATATAAAGTCATTGGGATTGAAAAGAATATATTAGGATATGTGGGGTATGGAGCTACTATTTTGTATTATGTGTTGCTTTTTGGACAGATAAAGTATGATAGCATGCTTTTTGTCATAGGTTTGCTGATTTTGTTGATGGTAATCTATGTATTTGCATTTCCGAAATATGTATCAGAACAGATAAGCACAGCTTTCTTAGGCGTGTTTTATGTGTCAGTGATGCTGTCGTTTATTTATCAGACTAGAATGTTGCCAAATGGCTTGTTCACAGTAGCGCTTGTATTCTTTTGTTCATGGGGATGCGATACATGTGCGTATTGTGCAGGTATGTTATTTGGAAAACATAAAATGGCTCCGAAACTAAGTCCCAAGAAATCGATAGAAGGGGCTGTTGGAGGCTTGTTAGGTGCCGCACTTTTAGGTGGTCTGTATGCGTTGGTGATTAATAAATGGGGTGAAGCTGGGGTGAACATAGCAGAATATGCATTCATTTGTTTTTCTGGTGGAATGATCTCAATGGTTGGAGATTTGGCAGCGTCGGCGATAAAGAGAAACCACGAAATAAAAGATTATGGGACACTGATTCCAGGACATGGGGGAATTTTAGATCGTTTTGACAGTGTTATTTTTACAGCACCTGTGATTTATTATCTTGCCACTTTTTTCCTGAAGTAATGGAGGTTAAGAATGAAGAAAATAGCAATTTTAGGGTCGACAGGTTCGATAGGAACACAGACTTTGGAAATCGTTAGAGAAAATAAAGATATTGAAGTACTTGGTCTTGCAGCAGGAAAGAATATTGCTCTTTTAGAACAGCAGATTCGTGAGTTTCATCCCAGAAAAGTAGCAGTGTGGGAAGAGGAAGACGCAAAGACTCTCAGGCATAATCTTGCAGATCTTTCTGTCGAAGTGTTGACGGGAATGGAGGGTCTCATTGAGATTGCCGCCATGGAAGAGACAGAGATTCTTGTGACAGCGATTGTTGGAATGATTGGAATTAGACCGACGATTGCAGCGATTGAAGCTGGGAAAGACATTGCTCTTGCAAACAAAGAGACGCTGGTGACGGCGGGTCATATTATTATGCCACTGGCGAAGCACTGTGGTGTGAAAATTCTTCCGGTGGACAGTGAACATAGTGCTATTTTTCAGTCATTACAAGGCAGCAGTCACAGAGAAATCAATAAATTGCTTTTGACTGCTTCGGGCGGACCTTTCCGGGGAAAAAAGGAAGAGGATCTTCTAAATATTCGCGTGGAAGACGCCCTTAAGCATCCAAATTGGTCAATGGGACAAAAGATTACGATAGATTCTTCAACGATGGTTAATAAAGGCTTGGAAGTGATGGAAGCATCATGGCTCTTTGACGTACCAGTTGATGCGGTTCAGGTGGTCGTTCAGCCACAGAGTATTATTCATTCTATGGTTGAATTTGTAGATGGTGCAGTGATTGCGCAACTTGGAACACCGGATATGAAGCTTCCTATCCAATATGCGCTTTATTATCCTGAGAGACGTTTCTTGCCGGGGGAACGGTTAGATTTCTGGAAAATAAAGCAGATTGATTTTGAGGCACCAGATATGGATACTTTCTATGGATTAACTCTCGCGTATGAAGCAGGGCGAACGGGAGGTAGTCTTCCAACTGTGTTTAATGCCGCCAATGAATTGGCTGTAAGTCAATTTTTGCATAGAGAGATTAAATATTTGGAAATTATTGAAATCATCGAGGATTGTATGAGAGCACATAAAGTAATCGAACATCCTACTGTAGAGCAGATCCTGGATACAGAAGCTGCTACTTATGAGAGGATTTTGAGCAGGAGGTAATAGATGGGAATCGTAATAGCGATTTTATTATTTGGATTCATTGTCTTTTTTCATGAGTTGGGACATTTTATGGTTGCAAGAAGACTTGGAATTCGTGTGGATGAGTTTTGGATTGGAATGGGTCCAACTCTTGTGCATAAAAAGATTGGCGAGACTGATTATTGTTTGAAACTGCTGCCACTTGGCGGAGCATGCTTAATGGGAGAAGATGACGCGGAGGATTGTAAAGAGGGAAGCTTTAACAGTAAGACGCCGCTACAGCGTATTGCTGTCATTGCGGCTGGACCAATCTTTAATTTTATTCTTGCTTTTGTCTGTGGATTTGTATTTCTTGGATGTGTTGGGGTAGATAAACCAGTTATTTCTGAAGTTTCAGAGAATATGCCGGCAGAGCACGCTGGACTTGAGGCTGGAGATGCCATCGTTAAAATCAATGGAAAGAATATTCATTTATTCCGGGAGATTTCCCTAGTAAATATGATGCATCCAGGAGAAGACATGACGATTACTTACATTCGTGACGGTGAGAAAAATGTCGTTACCTTGGTGCCGACTTTTAATGAAGAAACAGGGAGCTACATGATTGGCGTGTATAGCAATGGTTATGAAAAAGTCTCTGGAATAGAATTGGTGAAATATAGTTTCTATGAAATTGAATACTGGATAGAAATGACATTGGACAGTTTACGAATGTTGGTGACGAGAAAAGTAGGCATGGATCAATTGTCGGGGCCGGTTGGAATTGTAGATGCGGTTGACCAGACTTATCAAGTCAGCAAATCAGGTGGTGTGTATCTTGTTTTCTTGAATATGCTTCGTATGGCAATTTTGCTTTCTGCCAATTTAGGGGTTATGAACTTACTTCCGATTCCTGCCCTAGATGGTGGAAGATTACTTTTTCTTATCATTGAATTGATACGAGGAAAGCGTATTCCTCCGGAAAAAGAAGGGTATGTGCATACGATAGGTATGCTGTTTTTGCTTGCGCTTATGGCGTTCGTAGTATTCAATGATCTTCGTAGGATTTTTATGTAATAGGAGGAAACTTATATGCGAGAGCGTTTGACCGAAAGTGATGTACGAAAAATAGAAGAAGAGATTGAACATCGGAAATTGGTTGTCCGCAAAGAAGCAATAGAAGCAGTTAAAGAAGCCAGGGCGCATGGGGATTTGAGTGAAAATTTTGAGTACCATGCAGCAAAAAAAGATAAAAATAAAAATGAGAGCAGAATCAGATATTTGGAGCGGATGTTGAAGAATGCGGAAGTTGTATCAGATGCTTCAGAAGATGGTGCGGTTGGAATTAATAATCGAGTTACTGTTTATTTTCCAGATGATGATGAAGAAGAGACATTTAAAATTGTGACATCCATAAGGGGAAATTCTCTTACAGGTTATATTAGTACAGAATCACCAATTGGAAAGGCAATTTTCGGCCGTAAAGTCGGAGACACTGTGCAGGTGAAAGTGAATGAGAATTATTCTTATCAAGTAGAAATACGCGAAATTATTAACAGTACGGATGACGAAAATGATAAAATCAGAGGATTCTAGAGGAGGAATGAAGACATGGAAACAAAAAGAAAAATTATTATGGATGTAGATACAGGATCAGACGATGCACTTGCCATTATGGCAGCGCTTCTATCGCCAGAATTTGATATTCTGGGCATTTGTACAGTGAATGGAAATCGTCCAGTTCCGTTTACAACAGAAAATACTTTGCGCGTTTTAGAACTGATGGGAAGAACAGATATTCCAGTAATCAGAGGATGTGCTACACCACTTGTTGCTACGCTTGATCCACTTCGCAAACTGCGTCAGCGTTCAAATGACGGAGTGATGGAAAGTGGAGAAGAAGTGACTTATCATACGGAATATCTTCCATTGCCACCTGCAACGATAAAAGCAGTAGAAGGAAAAAACGCGGTGACATGGTACATAGATACTTTAATGAATGCGAAGGAAAAAATTACACTTATCATGGTTGGTCCACTTACTAACTTTGCCTGCGCATATCGTGCAGAACCAGAAATTATGAAAAATGTGGAAGAAATTGTGTTGATGAGTGGTGGACATGATCAGCGTAATTCGACTGCTGCATCCGAATATAATGTTTTTATTGATCCGGAAGCAACGGCTATTGTATTGAACTGTGGTGCAAAGATAACAATGATGCCATTAGATGCCACACATAAAGCAAATATGAGACCTTGTCATGTTGATTTGTTCCGCTCATGGAATAATCCAGTGGGTGAATTTATTGCTGCTGAGATAGAAAATCGTTTGAAAGCATACAATACAATGCAACCATTACATGAACCAGACATTGCACCAATTCACGATGCGCTTTGTGTTTTGTATTTATTGGATCCAACTGTTATCACAAAACTCAAACATATGCGCTGTGATGTAGTATGTGGGGGAATTGCAGATGGACAGACATTGTTTGATACGAGACATTTCAATGATGCACCGAAGAATGTATATGTATGTCTTGACACAGACGAAGAAAAATTTGTAAATATGATGATTGATATTTTATCTAGAGTAAAGTAGAGTTTGTATAATCGAGAAAAAGAAAGCCAGACATCTGATCTTAACGGAAGGATGTCTGGCTTTGTATTTGTAGTTATTGATTGTGTGTGGAAAGTTCACAAAGCGCATGTAAGAGTCTGGAGTTATCTTGTTGATTCATAATGCAGAACCGGAAGAATTGTCCATTTAATGATTGGAATGACGAACAATCACGTACCATTAGACCTTTTTTCATCAAAGAGTCAAAAACATCTTGTGATGTGAGACCAGGGACAAGAATCTTGACCAAAACAAAATTCGCTTCTGCAGGAAACACTTTAAACGCAGAAAGAGAAGAAAGTTCGCGTATCATACGTTGCTTTTCAGAGAGAATGTGAGCTCTTGTTTTGGAAATATAGGACTCGTCAAAAAACATCATTTCGCCGGCAAGTGCAGCAAGACTATTTAAACTCCATGGATTTTGCAGACGTAAAAAGGCTTCGTGCAGTGCTTGATTGCTAGTTGCAGCATAGCCAAAGCGCATACCCGGTGCGGCAAAAAATTTAGATACTCCTCGAAGAACAATGAAATTGTCAAAACTTTCAAGTAAGGACATGGCTGAAAAATCTGCAATCTGTTCGGTAAATTCCACGTAGGTTTCGTCGATCATAAGAAAAGAATTATTTTCTCGACAAATCTCAAGTAAGGTTTTAATCTCGGAACACCGAAGTGCAGAAGAAGTTGGATTGTTCGGGTTACACAGGATGACCAGTTCGTAATTGCCAGATTGCATATGCGCAGAAAAATCTATGAAATCAATTTTAAATTCCAAGTCTTCTTGTAAAACATATTCATCCAATGAGCAGTCGATTAGAGATAATTCTCGCTCATACTCAGAATAGGTAGGTGCTATGATTAGTGCCTTCTTAGGACGTCTTGTTTGGATTAAAACAGAAATCATTTCTGTGGAACCATTACCTACCAGAAAATACTCTGGTGCTGCCGAACAATATTTTCCAAGTGCAGATTTTAAATCTGTGTAATTTCTGTCTGGATAAGAGGATAAGATATCCAGATGTTCTGCCAACACTTGTTTTAAAGATTCAGAAATCCCTAGTGGATTGACGTTAGAACTAAAGCAAACGATATCTTGTTTGGGAATATTATAAAAAGCGGAAGCTGCTTCAATGTCGCTTCCATGAAAATGTGCGTTTGTACTCATAATGAACTCCTAAAATGTCCATTTTTTAAGCATTGCTTAGAAAGTGGAATAATGATATAATCAATTATAATGTCTTTTTGAAAAAAAGCAATACAAGAAGTAGGTGACAATCTTGAAGAATAAAATAAAGAAGTTTTCCAAAGGCGATTTTCGCATGACTCGTCCAGAAATCATTTTTCCAGAGACAAACTTGGTTTTGCGTATAGGCGAAGGTGAAGTGTATCGCGGAAGTTTTGAGATAAAAAATACAAAAGAGGATATGATAAGAGGTCTGGTGTATGCCTCTTCTTTTCGTGTGCATTTAGATAGACCAGGGTTTGAAGGAAATCCTGTTAAGGTGACCTTTTCTTATGATGGAAAAGGATTGAAACCTGGACATGTGGAACAAGGAAAATTCACGATTGTTTGCAATGGTGGAGAGTACGAAGTTGATTTTACAATTATTATTGAGAATCCATATATTATGACTTCTTGTGGAAAGGTACAGAATTTAAGAGACTTCAGACAGTTAGCAATTGCAGATTATTCAGAGGCACTTCGTCTATTTCGTTCGAAAGATTTCTATGATGTTATCAAATATGAAGAAGCAAGGATACGTCATTTATATGATAATATGCGTAAATGGTCTCTAGGGGAACAGGCCATGGAAGAGTTTTTGGTGGGAACCAAACAAAAAGAATGTCTTTATCTGACGGCTAATAAGATACAACGTACATTTCGTAATTTGAAAGAAGCAACAAAAGAAGTGATTCGTCTTACAAAGAACACGTGGGGATTTATGCCAATTAAGATTTCTGTGGATGGCGACTTTATTCAGATTTCAAGGGATTGTTTTTCTACAGATGATTTTGTTGGGAACCAGTTTGAATTAAGCTATATTATTCATCCGGAAAAAACGCATGCTGGAAAAAATTATGGCCTTATTTTATTTGAAACACCATATGAAACTCTTTCTTATGAAGTTTTAGTAGTTAATCATAAAGAACATAGGGAAGATCGACGTGATGCAGATATCGTGATTGCGACTGCATTGAAAGGAATGCTTTCAATGAAAGCTGGACGAATTTCAATCGATGATTGGGCGAAAGAGACTAGAGAATCGTTAAAGAAGGTCAATATTTACACGGAAACAGCAGATATTTATCCATTGATTGATGCACATTTACATCTGTTTTGTGGGGAAGAGAAAGAAGCGGTCAGTATTTTAAATGGATATAATTACAGCCGTTCAATTGTTGGAAAAGAATCGATAGTTTCTTTGTATCACCAATTTTTAATGGTTTGGAATAAAAAAAGTGGTAGCCAGTTGAATAAAGTTGTGGAGGAATTAAACAGGGCTTATATGAAGCGACCAAAATCTTGGGAGCTTGTGTATATGCTTTTGGAGATAGATCCAGAATATCGCAGTTATACAAAGCGCTTGAGTGTATTAGAGCGCCATTATAATAATGGAGCGAATCAGATTATATTGTATTGGCAGGCATATAAATGCTTTTTGGAGCATCCTGCGTCATTGAAGAAACTTTCATCTTTTGAAATTCAAATTCTAAATTTTGCGATAAAGTACCAGTTGCTTTCAAAAGAATGTGCTTTGTATATGGCAAATTTGGCGACACAGCAGCGTACATATGATGTAAGACTGGACCGTTTGCTGAGAAAGGCATATGAGATTTATCCAGATAACATGATTCTCACTGCAATTTGTACTCTTTTGATTAGAGGAAATTGCGTGGGAAAGGGATGTTTTGAATGGTATGAGAAAGCAGTTGAAGAGGATTTAAAGATTGCACAGCTTTATGAATACTATATGATGTCTGTGGATGAAAGACATTTGAAAAAGGAATTTCCAAAATCAGTGTATTTATATTTTATGCATGGAAATACATTGGATTATCGAAAAGCTTCCATATTGTATGCGAATGTTATTTTGTTTTTGGACGAGATGGGTGATCTATATGGAATGTATCGAGAACAGATGGAGCGCTTCGCGGAAGAGCAACTAGAGAAACGCAAAATTAATGAAGCACTTCGAATTATATATCGCCGCTGTTGCAAAGAACAAAACATGACAGAAGCACAGACAGTTGCTATGTATGATATCTGTCATTCGTATGGTGTAAAAACTTCGGTACCTAATATGGCATATGTAAATATCATTAATTCAGAGGGCAGGATTGAGCAGAGAGTACCATATACGCCAGAAGGAGCGGTAGTATTCCTGTACAGTCAAGACGAAAGAATTGTGTGGGAGAATAAGTCGGGAAGATATTACGTGGATTCGATTTCTTATGATACAATTCGGTTGTTTTATGAAAGCCGCTATGTTGAATTGTGCAGAAGAGTGGAAGAACACAATAAAGAAGAAGAGCGCAAGCGCGAACGAGAAGAACTGTCTTGGAAACTGATTTGTGAAAAAGGTATTGATTTTTATGATGAAGATGAAGTTTTTAAAGTGTGCAGCATGCAGATACGTGAAAATGGATATGTAGAAGATGAGCTTTTGAGTTTGTTCTGCTTTGAGATGTTAAAAAAGGGGCAATACGATAAGGCGACGCTAACATATTTGGCTGAGTTTTATTGTGGCGCGACAGCTGACATGAAAAAACTGTGGCATGTGGCAAGGAAGTATGATATTCCGACCTATAAGTTGTCTGAGCGAATTATCACACAGATGCTGTTTTCAGAAACCATGTTTGGGGAAGAAGAAATCTTTGCAGATTATTATGATGGAAAAACTTATTTCCGATTGAAACAAGCATATCTTGCATATGTAGCTCGTGAGTATGTTGTGAATGGAAGGCAAGTCAAAGGTTGTATTTTTGTAATCATTGTGAATGAATATCGAAAAGGTGAAGACCTTGCAGATGTGTGCAAGATTGCATTGCTTAAATACTATTCATCTCGCGAAGTGCACCAAGGATTGGAAAAGATGTTGCGAGCATTCCTAAGGGAGATGTGCGAAAAACAATTGTTCTTCTCTTTCTATTTAAATTATCCAGAGGCATGGTTAAGAGAGGTTCAGCTGTATGATAAAAGTATGATAGGATATCATGCAAAAGCTGGAAGTAAAGTGACGATTTCATATCAGATTTCTAAAAAAGGAGAGGGAAATCTGACTTATGAGCACGAAGTGTTGTTGCCTTCTTATGAAGATACTTATATTAAGACGCTGGTGATTTTTGCTGATGAAGTATTGCAATACTATTTCACTGAAGATTCAGGTGATGAGGTGATTGTTACTGAAAGACAGATTTATGAACCTAAACGAATGCGCCCGATAGGAAGGTATGGTCATTTGAATAATTTGTTATTAAAAACGGACGATGAGTTGCCGAAAGCGATGAATCAGTATATGGAAGAAATTATGCTTGCAGAAGAGATTTTTGGAGCATACTAAGGAGGATGGAAAGATGTCACGTGGAAGTATCATAGGATATGATATTAACACTAAGATGTGCCAAATCAGTGTGTATAATGAAGAACTACGAGAACCAGAGACGCTGGAATTTGGTAGAGACAACTGCCAAATTCCAATGGCGGCGAATTATTACAAAAATGAATGGACATACGGGAAAAATGCACTTCGTATGTCTAGTGTTAAGGGAAGTGTTCTTGTAGAGAACTTGCTGGAAAAAGCGTTGCGAAAAAAAAGAATTCGAATAGAAGACCAAGAGTATGAGAGCGTTTGGATTTTAGCTGAGTATATCCGGCAGACTTTGAAAGATTTTGAAGAAATTGAAAGAATTGTATTTACTGTTGCAGAGATGAACGAAGATATTCGCTATTTGTTGAAAGGGATTGGGCAACGTTTAGGTATAGAAAAAGAAAATATCTATGTGCAAGATTATAAAGAAAGTTTTTGCCATTATATGTTCCATCAGCCAAAAGAATTGTGGCAGTATGAAGCTGCGTTATTTTACTGCGACAAAAATGTAATCTACGCGTACATGCTGCGAGAATTGAAAAAGGGAAATAAAGGACAGAAATGTTTTGTTACAGTTGAAAAAATCGCAGATGCACAGATGTCTGAGTTGGAACAAGTATATCCTGTTTTGAATATAGAAAAGGCGCGTGCGGCGGATGAACATTTTAAACGATTCATTCAAAATATTTTTCATAAGAAAACAGTATCGTCAGTATTTCTGACTGGCGAAGGATTTGAAAATAATTGGTATCCAAATTCTCTGCGAGTGCTCTGCAATGGAAGACGTGCGTTCATGGGAAATAATCTCTACAGCAAAGGTGCGTGTTATACTGCGTGCTACAAAGAAAAAGAAATGTACGATGGACCTATTTATCTCGATGATTCCAAATTGACGGATCAAATCAGCATTCGTCTGCGTATAAATGGAGAAGAGGTACTGTATCCGCTGGTTACTTGGGGAACGCATTGGTATGAGTCTGATAAGGAATGTGAAGTGCTGATGGAAAATACAGAGGATATAGAAATTTTCATTGATTCGCTTTCGAGCGGAGTAAGAAAAGTAGAAACAATTTCTTTTGAAGGTTTAGAAGAACGAACAAATTATGCGCTTCGGCTGAAGATAAGTATTATATTTTTTGATGAAAAAACTTGCAAGATCATGTTTGAAGATGTTGGTTTTGGTGAGTTTTTTTCTCCAACAGGATTTTCAACAGAAAAAGTGATTGAATTAGGAGGAAGCAATGGGCAGTTTAATTCTTTGTCATAAAAAGAAAGCGAAACATCCATATGAAATATCACGTATACATAAGAAAGTATATACAATTGAAGAATTGTGCTATTATTTGTGCAATAATTTATATTTGATCGACTATACGATTATGAACGAACAGTTGTGTCATTGGATTTCTGATGAGTTGGAGCTCCCTGAGATGGCAGATTCTCTGTTGGAAGTGATAAGAAAACCTGGAACAGTGGAAGAGTTTGTTGTCGAAGTGCTAGATAAAGCTAAGATTTATACTGCGGGAGAAATGGCGCATATTCAGAATATTTTGCAGAAATTAAAAAATCAGAAAGAAGTGGAACGGCAAAAGTTTAAGGCAGATAGACTGATGGAAAACGGAGAATTGGAATCTGCAATCCTGATTTATGTGTCTATTGTGAATGACGAGTGGGATTTATCAATGGACAAACGCTTCTATGGAAAGGTATATGCATGCCTTGCTAGTGCATATGGAAGAGCTTTTTTATATGAAGAGGCAGCAAGTATGTATGAGAAAGCGTACAAACTCTGTGAAGATCCGAGAATGCTGGAAGGATATTTGTACGCTTGCTACCGCAGCCTTTCGGTTGAAGAATATCAAAAGATGATCAGACAGAATCAGACATTACTCGAAATAGATAATCTAATCGCAGAGAAGATCACCAAGGTAAGGAATGAAATCTGTTGTAATTATGCACGAAAAGAATTAGAAGAATGGAAGAAAGATTATAGAAAATCTTAGTCTTTTACGGTCTTATTTATCGAAAAAAACTATAACAAATTACGAAAAAATCTATAATAAAGACTAGCATTTTGTGAAAAGCTATGTTATAATCACCATGTCAGAAGGAGTGGGTAAATTGCGACTTCTGTAAAGTAATGTGGGTTGATCTTTCTTGTGAGAGTATTATACATCACGAACATAGTTTGCGATGTAATAGTCGCCGAAGGGGCAAGTCGTTTCTGGATTACAAGCGTTCCAAAGATGATGAAACTCTCAGGCAAAAGGAACAAGAAAAGGACTGCGACCTGAATCCTACGAAGGTGCGGAAACAGGAGGGGCAATGAAACGAAAGTTTATTGTCCTTTTTTAGACTGGTGATGCATGAGATGCGGGAGACAGGAAGAAAAATACAATTTGGAAGGTAACGGCATGGAAAGAGATAAGAGATTAATTATTATTACGAACAACCCGATGGTTAGAGATGAATTTTCAGAAAAGTATCAAGTGGACTACGAAGATATTTCTTTTGAAGACATTCTGAGAAAAGTTCGTGATAAAGTTTATATGGGGCATCAGCTCTTAACTCACCCATTGTCGGGAAGTGTTAAACCAAATGAGACACCGTATAAATCGATTATGATTTCTACGAAGCCTGACAAATTGGATTTCAACGCAATGGAAATCATAGAAAATGCAATTCATGCATGCGGAAAGTTTGAGTTTAGATCAGACAAGTATGCGCCGCAGGTTTATGTTGATTTTCAATACGTTGATCATACACTGATTTCAAGTGCTCTTCAATCTATTGATTTCTTGAAATAAAGTGTAGGAACTTAGGGGCAACTAAAGCGTGAGCTTTTGACATGCAAATTATTTATTTAAGGAGGGAATTTACAGTGAAGTTAGAAATGGGTCATATTTTCATTAACGACATTCAGTTTGGTGAAGTTTCTAAAATCGAAAACGGAGTACTTTACGTTGCTGAAGATGCTGTAAGAGAAATCGTTCTTGAGGACGAAAAGATTAAAAGTGTAAGTTTTGATATCGCTAAGCCAGGCGAAAGTGTTCGTATCACACCAGTTAAAGACGTTATCGAACCACGTGTGAAAGTGGAAGGAAAAGGAGGAATCTTTCCGGGAGTAATCGCTAAAGTAGATACAGTTGGATCTGGTAAAACATACGCATTAAAAGGAATGGCTGTTGTAACAGCTGGTAGAATCGTTGGTTTCCAGGAAGGTATCATCGATATGTCAGGCGTTGGAGCACAGTATACACCATTCTCTAAATTAAATAACTTTGTTATGGTTTGCGAACCAGTTGATGGAATCAAACCACACGATTATGAAAGAGCAGTTCGTCTTGCAGGATTCAGAGTGGCTTGCTACCTTGGAGAATTAGCTCGTGACTTAACACCAGACGAAACAAAAGTTTATGAAACATATGGAATTATGGAAGGAAAGGAAAAATTCCCTAATCTTCCACGTGTAGCTTATGTACAGATGTTACAGAGCCAGGGACTTCTTCATGACACATACGTATATGGCGTAGATGCTAAGAAGAT
Organism: uncultured Coprococcus sp.; assembly: GCA_964646135.1. Lineage (GTDB taxonomy): Bacteria > Bacillota > Clostridia > Lachnospirales > Lachnospiraceae > Allocoprococcus. The sequence goes on from CAZYCT010000014.1 coordinate 27,484, forward strand.
TGTTCCAACAATTATGCATCCAACAGAAATTATGGACGGTGCTATCATTTCTGGTAACTGTGTATCAGCTTGTGATAAAAACCCAACATACGTTCATTTAAACAACCCAGTTGTTCATGACTTGTTCGAAGAACACGGTAAAACAATCAACTTCGTTTGCCATATCATCACAAACGAAAACGTTTACCTTGCAGACAAAATGCGTTCTTCTGACTGGACAGCTAAACTTTGCCGTTTCTTAGACCTTGATGCTGTAATCGTATCACAGGAAGGATTCGGTAACCCAGATACTGACCTTATCATGAACACAAAGAAAATCGAAGCTGAAGGCGTTAAGACAGTAATCATCAC
>CAZYCT010000015.1:0-27114 GCA_964646135.1 uncultured Coprococcus sp.
ACTTCTTATTTCCTGCAATACCTCTTCTCTCGACTTTTCTTTTCCCAACACATCACTTAATTTTTTCATACTCAAATATATCCCTCCGTCTACATAATATATAAATGTTTTTTGAGAGTATATCAGAGATATCTTCATCTGTGTATTTTTCGAGATATTAAGATGTTTTTCGAGGAAAATATAGCAAAAAAGCAGCCACACACAATGTGTATGGCTACCTTATAAATCTTTTTATTAATCTTCCAATCCAAATCCGTCATGTACTGCAATCAGTGCTTTTTCTGTATCTTTCTCATCGATCAGCACTGTGATTCGAATCTCTGATGTTGAAATCATGTTAATATTGATATTCGAGTTGTAAAGGGATTCAAACATTGTCGCTGCCACTCCTGGGTTGGTCAGCATCCCTGCACCGACAATAGAAATCTTCGAAACATCTCTATTGTACAAGATTTCCTTGATCGTCAACGCTTTCTTTTTCGATTCCAGAACCTCAATTGCTTCTTTCAAATCATCTTCAGACACTGTAAATGATATGTCTTTGGTTCCCTCACGGCCCACTGACTGAATGATAATATCGATATTGATATTATGCTTTGCCAGTGTATTAAAAATCTTGAACGCTGTGCCTGGTTTATCATCTATTCCCATCACAGAGATTCTTGCTGTATTTCTGTCTGCCGCAACACCAGTAATTAACATCTTTTCCACTTCAACTTCCTCCTTGACCACAGTTCCTTCTTCTGTATTCAAACTTGAACGCACGACTAGCTCCACACCATATTTCTTTGCCATCTCCACAGAACGGTTGTGTAGAACCTTTGCACCTGATGTTGCAAGTTCTAACATCTCATCATATGTAATCTCTTCAATCTTTCTGGCATTTGGAACAATCCTCGGATCCGCTGTATAAACACCATCAACATCTGTGTAGATTTCACATTTGTCTGCATGAAGTGCCGCAGCAAGTGCCACAGCTGTCGTGTCTGAGCCACCTCTTCCAAGAGTAACCATATCATCATATTTGTTGACAGCCTGAAAACCTGTAATGACTACTATCTTGCGACTCTCTAACTCATGTTCGATACGCTCTGTATCAATTCTCTTGAATCTTGCACTACCGTATCTAGCTGTTCCATGCATTTTTACTTGAAATGCATTCAGCGAAATAACTGGAATATGCAAATATTGCAGTGCCATTGCCATCAGTGCAACTGATACCTGCTCACCTGTCGCCAAGAGCATATCCAATTCTCGTTTCGATGGAAACGGATTAATTTCTGCCGCTTTTTCTAAAAGCTCATCGGTTGTATCTCCCATTGCCGAGAGGACCACTACTACATCATTTCCTCTCTGAAATTCCTCAGCGCAGCGTCTCGCCACATTAAATATTCGTTCTGCATCAGCGACAGAACTCCCCCCGAATTTCTTTACTACCAGCATCTCTTCCTCCTACTCGCCAAGCAGATGATCAATCAGTCTATATCCTTCTTCCCAGACAATTCCACTCTTCTTCGCGTTTACTTCATTATATGTATTCATTCCTTCCGCAGCCTTCGTACTGTCGTACAATAGATACGGAACTGGTTTTCCGGTATGTGTTCTGACGCATATCGGTGTCGGATGATCTGGAAGAATCAGCATTCTGAATTCCTCTCCTGCCTGCTCCAACCCTTTTTTCACCAAGCCAATGACTTTCTCATCAAGCCACTGTATCGCTTGTATTTTCCTTTCTGCACTTCCTTGATGCCCCATCTCGTCAGGCGCTTCCACGTGAATGTACGCGAAATCGTACCCTTCTTTTGTAAGTGCATCAATTGCCGCCTGTGCCTTTCCTTCATAGTTTGTATGAAGACCACCGGTAGCGCCTTCTACAATCTTACAGTCCATGCCAGCGCCTACAGCTATTCCTTTCAGCAAATCCACCGCTGAGATCATCACACCTTTTTTCCCTGTTTTTTCTTCAAAGGAAGTCAGTGATGGTCTGGTTCCGGCGCCCCAGAACCAAAGTGAATTAGCTGGATTCAAGCCCTTTTTCTTGCGCTCGATATTAATCGGGTGCTGACTTAAAATATGATAGCTTCGCTTCATCATATCCCGAAGTATCTCATCCTCAGGAAGATAAGTAGTAATCTTCTGTGTTAAGATATCATGAGGCGGCGTAAGCGCTACTACCTTCCCACCTTTCCAGATGAGAAGATGACGATAACTCGTGCCGACATAGAATTCGTAGCCATCTCGAGTTAATTCAGCGCGCACAGCGTTCATAAGTACAGCTGCATCTTCTGTACTAATCTCGCTGGAACTGTGGTCTATGATGGTCTTCTCCTCATAGGTTTCTTCCTCAGAGAGGGTTACAATATTGCAGCGAAATGCCACATCATCTGCCTCCATCTTTACACCGATACTAAGTGCCTCAAGCGGAGAACGTCCTGTATAGTAAACACGTGGATCATAACCGGTCACAGACAAATTAGCTGTGTCACTTCCTGGCGCCATTCCTTCCGGAACCATTCGCGCGATTCCCTGCTCTGACACTTTCGAAATCTGATCCATCACTGGTGTTTCCGCCGCTTCTAATGTAGTTCGGTCACCTAGCATCTTAAGCGGTTCCCCCGCCATTCCATCGCCAAGCACGATTACATATTTCATTCTTCTCACCCCTGTCGATATACAATCTATTTCCTTGGATGCTCTATTCCTCTACTCTTATCATATGACAAATCTGAGAATATGACTTCGCACATTCCATATATTTTCCTTCTGTCATAACTGGTGTAAGGAATCCAAATTCTCCCTCGATTCCTTCTGGGCACACAAATAATACTTCTCCAAAATCTTCCTGGATTTTATTTTTGTAATTTTCCATATCACCAGACATTCTCACTAAAAATCTCTGTTCAGACAGTTCATGTGCCTCTAACTGCAATTTCTCTTCTGTCCAAAAGTTCATGATATCCGTATGTGGGTTCTTGGCTGCTGCAACAATATCTCCCACCACAGCACTGGCAGTTGGAAGTTTTCCAGCTCCGCTTCCATAGAACATTGCATCTCCCAGCATGTTTCCGTTTACGAACACTGCGTTAAACACATCGTCCACATGATAAAGCGGATGAGTGTTCTTCAAAAGACGAGGCGCCACAGATGCAAACCATTTTCCTTCCTCACGCTTGCATTTTGCAAGGAGCTTTATCGTCATTCCAAGTGCTTTCGCATACTTCATATCCTCAGATGTGACGCCACTGATTCCTTCTGTGTAGATTTCATTAAAATCTACATAATTGCCAGAAATGATCGATGTCAATATTGCAATCTTTCTGCACGCGTCATATCCCTCCACATCCGCAGTTGGATCTGCCTCCGCATATCCATTTGCCTGAGCTTCTTTTAAAACAGCTGCGTAGTCCGCACCTTCATAAAACATCTTTGTCATCATGTAATTCGTTGTTCCATTCAAGATTCCAGTAATGGCATCGATGCGATCTCCTGTGAGCGAAGAACCAAGGGCACGCAAAATCGGAATTCCGCCTCCTACACTTGCCTCAAATAAGAAGTTCACTTGCTTTTCCCGAGCTGTCTTGAGCAAATCTGCTCCACATTCAGCTACCAATGCTTTATTGGAAGTCACAACACTTTTGCCTGCAAGCAAAGCCTTCTTTACAAATGTATTGGCTGGCTCTACGCCTCCCATCACCTCAACGACCATCTCAATTTCATCGTCATTGAGAATAATGTCATAATCGTGAACAATCTTTTCCTGTATCTTCTGTCCTGGGAAATCACGCAAATCCAAAACATGCTTTACTTCTATCTCTTTTCCAACTCTCTCGGAAATAATCTCCTGATTTTTCTCAAGTACTTCTACTACACCGGAACCTACAGTTCCATATCCCAATACTGCAATCTTCATCTTTTCTAACTGCTCCTCTGCTTCAAATAAGCATTGATAAATGGATCCAAATCCCCATCCATCACTGCTGTCACATTTCCATTTTCTTCATTCGTACGATGATCTTTCACCAGCGCATATGGATGCATGATATAGGAACGAATCTGACTTCCAAAATTAATATCTCGGACTTCTCCTCGAATTCCCGACATCTTTTCTTCTTGTTCTTGTTTCTTAAGCATATACAGCTTAGCCTTCAACATCTGCATCGCTTTGTCTTTGTTGAACAACTGAGACCGCTCATTCTGACACTGCACTACGATTCCAGTCGGAATATGCGTAATTCTGACCGCCGATGAAGTCTTGTTGATATGCTGTCCACCAGCCCCGCTGGCGCGATAGGTGTCAATCTTTAGGTCTTCCTCGTTAATCTCGACATCCACATCCTCTTCAATACATGGAATTACATCACATGACGCAAAAGATGTCTGTCTCTTTCCTGCTGAGTTAAACGGTGAGATACGTACCAGTCGATGAACACCCTTTTCAGACTGGAAATAGCCATATGCATTCTCGCCATCCACTTCAAAAGTAATTCCCTTTAACCCTGTAATATCTCCGTCCTGATAATCCAAAACAGAAAGTTTGAAGCCCTTCTCCTGCGCGTATCTTGTATACATACGATACATCATGTTAACCCAGTCACAGCTGTCCGTTCCACCAGCACCTGCATGCAATGTGACGATTGCACTGTTTTTATCATATTCACCGGACAAAAGTGTCTGAATACGAAATGCTTCATATTCTCGCTCAAACTTTCTCAAGTCTTTCCGAATATCTGGAATCAAGGCTTCATCGCCTTCCTCTTCTGCCATTTCTATAAGCATGTCAATCTCTTCATACTGAATGGTCAAATGTTCTACGTATTCCAGAAATTCTTTCAACGACTTCAATTCTTTCATCACCTTCTGAGACTCTTCTGCATTGTCCCAAAACTCTGGTTTTTCTATCTTTTGTTCTAGTTCTTCAACACGCCTTTGCTTTCCTGGCAAGTCAAAGTGAATCCCTCATTTCACGGAGAGGCTCATCGTACCCGTTCAACACTGCTTTGAACTCGTCTAATGCAACCACCCAATCACCTCTATTCTTTTATATTATCACAATAATTTCATAGCATGCTATTTACGTCCACAGCACTGCTTATATTTCTTTCCACTGCCACATGGACAAGGATCGTTTGGATAAACTTTCTTTTCTGATCTTGTCTTCGGAGCTTTTGCAACTGTATTGTCTTTGTTCGTTCCAGTCACTTTCGCAACTTCTTCACGTTCTACCTTCTGCTCTACCTTAACATGGAACAACAGTCGAACAGTATCTACCGTAATTGCCTGCGTCATCTCAGCAAACATCTCATATCCATTCATCTTATATTCGACCAGTGGATTCTTCTGTGCATAAGCCTGCAAGCCAATTCCCTGACGGAGCTGATCCATATCGTCAATGTGAGCCATCCATTTTGCATCGATTGTACGAAGCAAAAATACACGTTCTACTTCTCGCAGATGCTCTGGTTCTGGGAATTCAGCCTCTTTCTCCTCGTACGCCTTAGCTGCACGCTCCTTTAAAAGGTGTTTCAACTCGTTGACGCCTTTTCCACTGACATCTTCTTTCGTCACAGTTCCAATCGTTGGAATCACTTGGCGAAGTTCCTGATTCAATTCTCCCAGATTCCATTCTTCCACACTTTGTTCTGCTGAAATCTGTGCGTCTACCGTATTTTCCACGAAGTCTGTGATCATATGGAAAATAGCCTCACGCATATTTTCTCCGTCGAGAACACGACGTCTCTCTGCGTAGATAATTTCTCGCTGCTCATTGTTAACCTGATCATATTCCAACAGATTCTTACGAATACTAAAGTTATTATTTTCAATCTTGGTCTGCGCTTTTTCAATGGCACTAGAGAGCATCTTATGCTGAATCTCTTCGCCTTCCTCTACGCCAAGTGCATTAAATACACTCATCAAACGTTCAGATCCAAACAGTCTGAGGAGATCATCTTCCAGTGAAAGATAAAATCTTGATTCACCTGGGTCACCCTGTCGTCCTGCACGTCCACGGAGCTGGTTGTCGATTCGACGTGATTCGTGGCGTTCTGTACCAATAATCTTAAGACCACCTGCTGCTTTAGCCTCTTCATCCAGCTTAATATCTGTTCCACGTCCAGCCATATTGGTGGCGATTGTTACCGCTCCATGCTGACCTGCCTGTGCAACAATCTCAGCTTCCATCTCGTGGAACTTCGCATTCAATACCGTGTGCTGAATGCCTTCCTTTGCAAGCATTCGGCTTAACAGCTCGGAAGTCTCGATAGTAATTGTTCCAACAAGCACTGGCTGCCCCTTCTTATGAGCTTCCACAATTTCCCGGATTACTGCATTATATTTTTCTTTCTTTGTCTTAAATACAACGTCATCCAAATCTTTTCTTTGAACTGGAAGATTCGTAGGGATTTCGATAACATCCATTCCATAGATATCACGGAACTCCTGCTCTTCTGTCAACGCAGTACCCGTCATACCGCTCTTTTTCTCATATTTATTGAACAAGTTCTGGAAAGTAATTGTAGCCAATGTTCTGCTCTCTCGTTTCACTTTCACATGTTCTTTCGCTTCAATTGCCTGATGAAGACCATCTGAATAACGACGTCCTGGCATAATACGTCCGGTAAATTCATCTACAATAAGAACTTCATCGTCTTTTACTACATAATCCTGATCGCGGAACATCAAGTTGTGGGCGCGAAGTGCAAGGATTACATTGTGCTGAATCTCAAGGTTCTCTGCATCCGCAAGGTTGTCGATATGGAAGAACTGTTCTACCTTCTTCACACCGTCTTCTGTCAGGCTGACTCTCTTTTCCTTCTCGTTGACGATAAAATCTCCCGTCTCTTCAATGGTCTCACCCATGATAGCATCAATCTTCGAGAATTCTCCGCTGGCTTCTCCTCGCTTTAACTGTCTTGCCAAAATATCGCAGGCATCGTACAACTTCGTTGACTTTCCACTCTGTCCTGAAATGATAAGTGGTGTTCTGGCTTCATCGATCAATACAGAGTCCACCTCATCGATAACTGCAAACTTCATGCCTCGCTGAACCAGCTTTTCTTTATAGATAACCATGTTGTCTCGCAGATAATCGAAGCCCAATTCGTTGTTTGTCACATATGTAATGTCACAGTTATATGCCTCCCGGCGCTCGTCATTGTTCATGCCATTAAGAATCACACCGACCTTAAGTCCTAAGAACTCATGAACTCTTCCCATCCATTCTGCGTCACGCTTTGCAAGATAGTCGTTGACAGTGACAATGTGCACACCCTCACCAGTGAGTGCATTCAAGTACGCTGGAAGTGTAGACACTAATGTCTTACCTTCTCCAGTTCTCATCTCTGCAATTCGACCCTGATGAAGAATGATACCACCGATCAACTGCACACGATAGTGGCGCATTCCAAGCACACGGGAAGCCGCCTCTCTCACTGTCGCGAACGCTTCCGGCAAAAGGTCATCCAATGTCTCACCTTTTCCAAGACGTTCCTTGAACTCCAATGTTTTTGCCCGAAGTTCTTCATCCGAAAGTTTCTGAAACTCCGGTTCCAACGCTTCAATATGATCTACGATTGGATAAATCCTTTTCAATTCATTCTGACTATGTGTTCCAAATATTTTTTCAAATAAACCCATGTTCTGATTTACTCCTTGTGTTTATAATTCGCTTTTGTCAGCAAAGATCCTGCTGACTCTATCCTCACATTTTAGCACTCTTTTTGCTTCACTTCAATCAATTTATGAACTATTCACAAACTCTTATAGAATTGTTCACACTCTGTTCGAAGAAAATAATTGCCGCTTTCCTCTTTCTGAAGGACAAGCGGCAACTTCTTTCTACTTATTGTTTTCTCTTGTTGTATTCGGACTATCTGTGTCATCTATGATGTCTTTCACACCGTCTGTCACGCCATCTACGGTATCTCGCACACCATCCGTTACGCCGTCCACGGCATCTTTTACACCGCCTGTTACGCCATCTACCGCATCTTTTGCACCGTCTGTCACACCGTCATCTACATCATTTACCGCGCCATCGGTCACAGGTCCTTGGGAATCATAAGTTCCATCTGTCGCACCATTGACTGTACCGTTTTCATTGCCAGCATCCGAATTTCCACATGCCACAAGCCCCAAAGAAAGGACGCATAAAGAAATGAGTACTTGTTTCTTTATATTTTTCATTTTCACATCTCCCTTTTGTTTTTTTATGCAATATCTACTATTTACCAAAAAGAAGATTTTTATGTGTTTTTTAAATTCTTTCTTTAATTTTACCGCTTCTATAGGCCTCTAACAACGCTTTTAAATCTGAGATACGTTCTCTAAGTCTTCCACCTTCATCCATATCTCCCACTGTCTTTCTTGCAAGAACCCTTTTTACGATAACACTGTCAGAATGAATATCAATTTCTTTCCTAATCGCTGCATCCATAGACTCAAATGGTTCATGGGCAGCCAAAATCATTCCATAAGAATTATAGATCAGTGTGTAGCCCGCAATTCCTGTCTGACTCTGATAGGCTCTTGAAAATCCGCCGTCAATTACAAGCACTTTTCCTCCGCACTTGATTGGATTTTCCCCGTCTTTCCTCTTTACTGGGACATGTCCGTTGATAATATGCGAATGTTCACCATAGACACCAAAATCCTTCATAATCATATCAACAACTTCTATATTTTCCAAATAGTTATAATATGGATTTTTTAACTCTTTATGTGTTTCTTTTTCAGCCACAAAATATCTCTCGAATGTAGCCATTTTTTCTTTTCCAAATAATGGAGAATTTTTATTCTGCCAGATCCACCACATAAGATCCCGACCTTTTTCACGTTCTTCTGCATCTACTGAGAAAAATCCTTTTCGCACATAAGTGTCCAATTCATCGTAAAGTGCTCTTCCCTTGAACGCTTTGCCATATACTTTCACTTCCTTGAGCTTTCCATCCTCGGTAAGCGGAACACAGCCGTGATAAAGCACATTGGAATTATGTATTTTGTACAGCGCACCTTTCTTTAGCAAGAAACGGATATGTCTTTGGAGCTTTTCGCAATTCATAAAGGCAAATACAAGACGTTCTACAATCTCAGCTTCCTCTTCCGACAATTCATACGGATGTTCTCTGTCAACTGTTGGAAAATTCAAATCCAACATCTTATAGTTTTTACCATCTATCTCCACAGTTCCTTCCTCAAAATTTATCTTGTGAAGGAAATTGCGTTCTTTAAAATTATATTCTGGATATTCTTCTGAAGCTTTTCCTTCTAACTTGAACTGAATCACACTGATTGCTTTGTGCATTTTCATATTCAATTCCTTTTCCTGTGGACGTTCTTCTATTTGACCTTTCAAAGCGAAGCACTCACAAGGATCGTCTGCATACATTTTCCACGCAAAATTAGCAAGTGGAAGCAAATTGATTCCATAACCATCTTCCAGAATATCCAGATTTCCATAGCGAGCACAGATTCGAATTACATTTGCGATACAGCACTCCTGTCCTGCTGCCGCTCCCATCCAAAGGATGTCATGATTTCCCCACTGAATATCCAGTGAATGATGTTCCATCAGTTTATCCATAATCAAATGTGGTCCTGGACCTCGGTCATAAATATCTCCCACAATGTGGAGATGATCTACGATCAAACGCTGAATCAGTTCCCCAAGCGCAATGATAAAATCTTCCGCAACTCCGATTTGAATGATTGTCTCAATGATAGAATCATAATAATGCTCTTTATCTGGCGCATCATCCTTCGTCATAATCAGTTCCTCTAACACATAGGCGAACTCTTTCGGCAATGCTTTTCGCACTTTTGATCGTGTATATTTCTTAGAAGAATTTCTGCTGACCTCCAGAAGACGATACAGCATCACTCGATACCAATCTTCCATATTCGGTTCACTCTGCTTGATTTCCTCCATCTTTTCTTTCGGATAATAGATCAAAGTCGCAAGTCTTTGTTTATCTTTGCTGGTCATCGTATTTCCAAATACATCTTCAATCTTACGTTTCACAGACCCTGAACCATTTTTCAGCACATGGTTGAACGCCTCATATTCTCCGTGGATATCTGTAAGAAAATGCTCCGTTCCTTTCGGCAAATTCAAGATTGCCTCCAAATTAATAATTTCCACCGATGCCTTGGCAATCGAAGGAAATAACTCTGAGATTCGTTCCAAGTACTTTTGTCTTAATTCTTCCATATTTTCTCCTTAATCTCCCTGTCCTGTTTTCTCATTTTGTTTCCACACAATCACATCATTCATGTCATAGAGCCCTGCCATTCGTCCTTTCAGAAACTTCGCGGCTTCCAGTGCCCCTTTTGCAAATACTCCTCGCGAATAAGCCGTATGCTTCAACGTGATCACTTCATCCATTCCGGCAAAAAGTACCTCATGTTCTCCCACGATCGTTCCAGCTCGCACGGAAGCTATCTTGATCTCACGCATGTTCCCTTCTTCACAAATTGCATCTGCAAGTGCCCGCGCTGTTCCGCTAGGTGCGTCCACTTTCTGACTATGGTGCTTTTCGATAATTTCCACATCGAACCCTTCTGGCACCAACACCTTGGCAGCTTCCTTCAAAAGTTTCGTCAAAAGTGGAATTCCCATCGACATATTGGATGAGCGAAGAATCGGTATCTTTTCCCCTGCCTCCACGATCTTCTTACTTTGTCCTTCAGAAAGTCCCGTCGTACAAAGCACAAGCGGAAGCTGCCTTTCCATACAGACATCAAGAAGTTCATCTACAGCGGAAGCATTGGAGAAATCAACCACCACATCCGTTTCCTTCGCACATTCACAGAGTTTCTCATACACAGGGTACTTATTGTCCTTCTGCTTTGCAGAAATGTCTACACCTGCGACGATTTCAATCTGTGCATCTGCTTCTGTCATTTGAGAAATCACCTGTCCCATCTTGCCATTACAGCCATGCAGGATTATTCTTACCATCTTTCTCTCCATTCTTTAAATTGTATATTTTTTCACAATTTGATACACGCAACAAAGGAGCCAATACTGGCTCCTTATTTTTCTATTCTTTCATTAACTTTAATCCAAATCTTCTCATCTGTTCTGCCATACTCACCGCATGTTCCTCCGTCATTTCCGTCAGTGGCATACGAAGTGAACCAACATTCATTCCTAATAAATTGCATGCCTTTTTGATTGGTATCGGATTTACTTCGCAAAATAAACTTTTTATAAGCGGAAGTGCCTCTAGCTGCATCTTACGACTTTCTGAGACATTTCCAGCAAGATATGCTGCACAGATATCATGGGTATACTCTGGCGCAATATTTGCCAAAACTGAAATCACACCTCTCCCGCCAAGAGAAAGCACTGGCACAATCTGATCATCTTTTCCAGAATACAAGTCTATCTTCCCATCAGTCAGATGCATAAGCCACGCTGCCTGAGAAATATCGCCAGATGCTTCTTTCACCCCTACAATATTCTCAACTTCCCTATATAGCCTTGCCATCGTCTCGGGAGCAATATTGACGCCTGTGCGACTTTCTACATTATATAAGATAAGCGGCACACTTACTTCTCTTGCCACCATCTTATAATGTGCTTCAAGTCCCTGCTGTGTACACTTATTGTAATACGGTGTCACCACAAGCAAGCCATCTGCCCCATCTTGCTCTGCCCTTTGCGACATCTGCACGGTTGCTTGCGTACTATTTGACCCTGTCCCTGCAATCACTGGCACACGCCCCTTTACCCGTTCTGCTGCAAAGCGTATCACTTCTGCGCGCTCTTCCATCGACAAGGTAGAGGCTTCCCCTGTTGTCCCACAGACCACAATTCCATCTGTCCGATGTCCACAATGGTACTCTAGAAGCTCCTCTAATTTATCATAATTCACACTTCCATCTTCAAGAAATGGTGTCACAACCGCCACGCCTGAACCGGTAAAAATAGACATACTTTTCCTCCCGATCAAACTATTTTCGATGATTTTTACTAAATTATCTCAAGTTTAGCATTAAAAGTAAAACATGTCAATTACAGGATATGTAAGAGAATTATTCCATCAGACATTCTAGTTTACTGACAGATACCTCATACGCAACACGTTTCTGTGTCTCCGTCTCCGACAATTTCTTCACATATTCTCTACTCTGAATTCTTCCAAGCACCTGCACATGCTCCCCGATTTCGAATCCAGAAGCAAATCTTGCATTTCGTCCCCAGCAAATGCAAGGAATGTAGTCTGACTTTCCATATGGGCGGTTTACTGCAATCAATAAATCTGCAATTTCTCGTCCCAACGGCGTCTTTCGATACACCGGTTCCTTACAGATGTAGCCATCCAATAAAATATTGTTTGTTTTCGTCCCCTCTGGCTCTTCTTCCAAAAATTCCAGCTCTCTTACAAAAACAGAGAGCACCAAACGGTTCTTCTGCTCCTCATGCCGATTGTAAGACCGAAACTGTCCCTGCACTGCAATGTACTCTCCGATGTAATCCTGGGACACATCAATCAGTCGGTCCGAAACCATAAGTGGTATCCGGTCATCCGAATCGCTGAGTCTACGCACGAGAACCTCCACGATATAAAATCCTTCTCCAAACACCTCATGGCTAAATACAAATTCACTGTCTACCCTTCCCATAATTGTAACCTGGTTATTTTCAATAATCTTATCTGACATATGCTGTAGATCTCCTTCCTTTTCATCTCTGTATTTTAGGTCAATACCTAATCTATGAAGACCTCTGCCACTTTAGAACTATTTTTCATTCCTTTTATACTTTTTATTTTGCGCTCTTGTAAAATAATGCAAGTGTGATAAAATAAAATTTTGTAGATAATAAATCAGTTAGAATTTAAAAGAAGGGTTTGAAAATGAAGACAAAGCGTGAGGACATTAGAAATATCGCAATTATCGCCCATGTAGACCATGGTAAAACAACTTTAGTAGATGAACTTTTAAAACAAAGCGGCGTATTCCGCGCAAACCAGAATGTGGCAGAACGTGTCATGGACTCCAATGATATTGAGCGTGAACGTGGAATTACCATTCTGTCTAAAAACACAGCCGTTTATTACGAAAATACAAAGATTAATATCATTGATACTCCAGGACATGCGGACTTTGGCGGCGAAGTAGAGCGTGTACTCAAGATGGTAAATGGAGTAATCCTTGTCGTTGATGCGTTCGAAGGCGCTATGCCTCAGACGAAATTTGTTTTGAAGAAAGCACTTTCTTTGAAGCTTCCTGTCATTGTATGTATCAATAAGATTGACCGTCCTGAAGCAAGACCTGCCGATGTGATCGATGAGGTTCTGGAACTTCTGATCGACTTAGGTGCAGACGATGACCAGCTCGACTGTCCATTCGTATTCGCATCAGCAAGAGAAGGATATGCTACTTACAATCCAGATGATGAGCGCATCGATATGACACCTTTATTTGAGACAATCCTGGATTATATCCCGGCTCCAGAAGGTGACCCAGATGCTGGCACACAGATGCTGATCAGTACCATCGATTACAATGAATATGTGGGAAGAATCGGTGTCGGCAAAGTAGATAATGGTAAAATTGCCGTAAATCAAGAAGTGCTCCTTGTCAATCATCACGAACCAGATAAGCAGAAAAAAGTAAAAATCAGCAAATTGTATGAGTTCGACGGTCTGAATAAAGTCGAAGTCAAAGAAGCTGGTATCGGCTCTATCGTTGCGATTTCAGGTATCGCAGACCTCTCAATCGGAGATACAATCTGTGCACTTGATCATCCAGAACCAATCGAATTTCAGAAGATATCTGAGCCGACGATTGCAATGCAATTCATCGTTAACGACAGCCCATTTGCCGGTAAAGAAGGAAAATTTGTAACTTCCCGTCATCTGCGCGAGCGCTTATTCCGCGAGTTGAACACAGACGTCAGCCTGCGTGTAGAAGAGACGGAAAATACAGACAGTTTCAAAGTTTCTGGTCGTGGCGAACTTCATTTGTCTGTCTTAGTAGAAAATATGAGACGTGAAGGCTATGAATTTGCAGTCAGCAAGGCTGAAGTTCTTTATAAAACAGACGAAAATGGCAAGAAATTAGAACCGATGGAGCTTGCGTACATCGATGTTCCAGACGAATTTACAGGTATTGTAATCGAAAAGCTCAGTCAACGAAAAGGTGAACTTCGCAATATGGGAATGTCTAGTGGTGGATACTCTCGTTTAGAGTTCTCTATCCCATCTAGAGGCTTGATAGGATACCGCGGAGACTTCTTAACAGACACAAAAGGAAATGGTATCTTAAATACTGCCTTCGACGGATACGCTCCATATAAAGGTGATATCCAGTACCGCTCGCAAGGTTCATTGATCGCATTTGAGACCGGGGAAGCCGTTGCCTATGGTCTGTTCAATGCACAGGACCGCGGAACCCTGTTCATCAAACCAGGTGAAAAAGTATATTCTGGAATGGTCGTTGGTCAGAATGCTAAAACCGATGACATTGAGTTGAACGTGTGTAAGACAAAGCACTTGACAAATACCCGTTCTTCTAGTGCAGATGAGGCGCTCAAACTGACACCGCCTAGAGTTCTCAGTTTAGAGGAAGCTTTAGATTTTATCGATACAGACGAGCTTTTGGAAGTAACTCCAAAATCACTTCGTATCCGCAAGAAAATCTTAGATTCTAAATTGCGAAAGAGAAGCACGATCAATTAACAGATTTCTTAATATTTTATGCTTTTTTCATTGCGCACTTGCCCCCTGATGAGGTATAATGTAGTTACAATTATACAGCAAAGGAGTTGAGCTATATGAAATTTATCATTAGCGGAAGAAACATCGATATTACACCAGGGCTGAGAGATGCAGTAGAGTCAAAGTTAAGTAAGCTGGAGAAGTTTTTTACACCAGAGACTGAGATTATTGTTACACTCAGTGTGGAGAAGGATCGTCAGAAAATCGAAGTTACAATTCCTCTCAAAGGAACGATTATCCGTTCTGAACAAGTGAGCAATGACATGTACGTATCCATTGATCTTGTTGAAGAGATTATTGAACGTCAGCTCAAGAAGTACCGCACAAAGTTGATCAACAGACATCAGGAAGGTGCTGATTTCCGTTCAGAATTTCTTGAAGAAGAACCTTCGAACATTCCAGAACCGGAGGAAATCAAGATTGTTCGAACAAAACGCTTTGGAATGAAACCAATGTTTCCTGAAGATGCCTGCATTCAGATGGAACTTCTCGGACATAATTTCTTCGTATTCAGCAACGCTGAGACAGACGAAGTAAATGTCGTTTATAAGCGCAAAGATGGTTGTTATGGATTGATTGAACCAGAATTCCAATAATATTTAAAGGGGCTGTTTTACAGCCCCTTTTGTATTTACAATATCACTAATTCCTTGCCAACTTCAGCGAAATAACATTCTTCGCCTTCCTCTATCACAGCCTGTCCATTCGTCCCTTCTGTGATTTCTGCTCTTACCATTCCAATCTGTCCTATCGGTACCAGTACTTCGAGATTTACACACTCCGTATACTGTGTATCTAAGATAGACAAATTTCTCTGTGCCAAAATATACTGAATCTTTCCAAGCCCTGTATAATCTGTCCCAATCAAGAGTTTTTTTCCCCAGTTTTTTTCAATCACTGTGCTGGCCTCAAGTCCCGCCTTCGTCGCTCCTTGGTAGGCGCGAACCAGACCACCTGTTCCAAGAAGTGTACCTCCAAAATACCTTGTGACAACCACTACTACGTCGTGGATTTCTTCCCCTAACAGCACATCCAGCATAGGTTTCCCTGCTGTTCCACTCGGTTCTCCATCGTCACTACACCGCTGCGTCTGAAAACGTTCACCAATGACATATGCAAAACAATTGTGTCTGGCATCCCAATATTTTTTTCGCATACTTTCAATAAAAGCAAGTGCCTCCTCTTCTGTTGCAACAGGTTTCACTGTCGCGATAAATCTGGACTTCTTCTCAACAATTTCTGCCTCTGCCCCTATATAAACTGTTCTGTATTTCTCTAACATCTGACTTCTCCAAACTTCTTCCATACTCTGTTATTCTTCTTTTCTATCATATCATGCCTTTCTATAATTTCCAAAGTTTTTCTTAAAATTCAACAAGGACTCGCAGAAGATTTGATTTTTCACTTTATTTAGATAGACAAATTTGCTATAATAACGCTGTATAAGGAGGCAAATTTATGAATTATAGTAAACGAAAAGCTTCTAAAAAGCAAAAAGAGATTACATCGAAATCAAAAATGCAAAAGAAGCGTGTCGGTGTCCGCTTATTCAAAGGATTTTTGATTCTAGCTATACTGCTTTGTATCGCTGGCGTTGCTGTCGTTGGTTTGTTTGTCAAGCAAGTCATTGACGATGCTCCGACCCTTACAGCAGAAAGCATCAAACCACAAGGTTATTCATCCACCATCTACGCAGACGATGATGTGACAGTGACCGGCAAACTGACTAGCAGTGGAGCCAACCGTATTTACAAAACAATCGATCAGATTCCTATGAATATGCAGTATGCATTCGTTGCAGTCGAAGACTCTCGCTTCTATGACCATAATGGTTTTGACTTGAAAGGTATTATTCGAGCTGGTGTTGTCGGCATCACTTCAGGAAGGTTTTCACAAGGTGCCAGCACGATTACACAGCAGTTGATTAAAAATAATGTCTTTCCTGACTTTGTCAACGAGACACGCTACGAAAAGATTCAGCGTAAGATTCAGGAAATCTATCTTTCTGTTCAAATAGAGGACATGCTTGACAAGGATGCCATTTTGGAAAGCTACATGAACACGATCAACCTTGGACAGAATACACTCGGTGTGCAGTCCGCTGCGCTTCGTTATTTTGGAAAGGATGTCTCTGAACTTACCCTTTCAGAATGTGCGACAATCGCCGGCATCACACAGAGCCCGGGAAATTATAATCCAATCACGAATCCAGAATCGAATGCCAAAAGGCGTACCAAAGTTCTGGACGACATGCTTGAGCAAGGTTATATTACACAAGAAGAACACGACGAAGCCATGGCCGACGATGTGTACACTCGCATCCAGGCTGTCAATACAGAGATATTAGAAGAAAGCAACGTCACTTCTTATTTCAACGATGCGCTCGCAGAGCAGTTGATGGATGACTTAACCTCAGAAGATGGTCTTGGTTATTCTGACACCCAGGCCTACAATGCTCTTTACGGAAGTGGTCTGAGTATTTTCTCTACACAGAACACTACAATTCAGGCAATCTGCGAGGACGAACTCTGTAACGATGCAAACTTCCCTTCTTCCATTGAATGGGGTGTTGACTATGCACTTACTATTTACCGTGCCGATGGCACTCAGGAAAACTACAGTTCCGGTCACCTCAAGAATTTTGGTGCTGAACAGTATGGTGATTCTCAAGGACGTCTTTTCTCAACTCAGGAAGGCGCTTATGCACGAATCGAAGCATTCCGCACAAGCTTGTCCAAAGAAGATGACATCAAGTATGACGAATATGTCAATTTATCTCCTCAGCCACAGTGCTCCGTTTCTGTCATTGACCAGTCGAACGGACACATCAAAGCTTTAGTAGGAGGCCGTGGTGAGAAGACCACCAACAGAGGTTTGAACCGCGCTTACACAGGAAGTACTCGCCAACCTGGTTCTTGTTTCAAGATTTTAGCGGTCTATGCACCTGCACTTGACATGGGAAGCCGTACACTGGCAAGTATTGAAGTGGACGAGCCACACTCTTACACAGGTGGAAAATCCATCAACAACTGGTGGGGTAACTACTATTTAGGAAATGTTACAATTCGAGATGCCATTGCACAGTCTATGAACATTCCGGCAGTAAAAGTTCTTCAGGACATTTCTGTAAATACAGGATATGAATGGACCGTTCAGAAGTTTGGTATCAGTACTTTAAGTGACACTGACCGAGTAGAGTCACTGGCACTTGGCGGTATCACTGCCGGTGTTTACAATTATGAATTAACTGCAGCCTATGCAGCAATTGCAAATGGCGGTGTTTATAATGAACCGATTCTTTACACGAAAGTTCTTGATCATGATGGAAATATTTTGATTGACAATACAAGAGAGCCAGTCACAATTATGAAAGATACGACTGCTGCACTTTTGACCAGTGCGATGATCGATGTTGTGCAAACTGGTACTGCTGCTCCATATGCCCGTCTTAATAATATGCCAGCAGCTGGAAAATCTGGTACTACATCCGACAACAAAGACTACTGGTTCGCTGGATTTACACCATACTATACTTGCTCAATCTGGCTTGGCTACGACGACAACAAGGAAATGAACGGTAGCCACTGGTATTATCACGAACGTATCTGGTCTAATATCATGGAACGTATCAATGATGCACTGGGACTTCCATATACAAACTTCTCTATGCCATCGTCCTTAGTCAAGGCGACCGTTTGTGCCGAGACTGGACTGCTTGTATTGGATGTGGATACCGATGAGGAGGATTTAATCGGAATTTGTCCGGAGACAATCACTGAATATTTTGCTCCAGGAACCGTTCCAACCAAGACCTGTGAAGGTCATGAGATTGAACCACCACCGGAGCCTGAAGTACCAGACGAGCCTGAAGTACCAGACGACACGCCTTCTAGTGGCAGTGGGGACTCCGGAAATACTGGAAATGGCGGCGATTCTGGAAATGGCGGCGATTCTGGAACGACTACACCAACTCCGGAGCCAACTCCAACTGATCCGCCAACAGAGTAGTCTGTAAAAATTCAGCTTTACATGTGAAAGAAGTATAATTAAGAGAGGTGTGACTCCCTACAAGTCACACCTCTCTTATTATTTTACAAAACTAATTTCGCCGCTCCATAAATCCCTGCATCATTTCCCAAGGATGCAATCTTAAATTCCACATCTTTATTTGCAAAAAATGCATTCTCCATATAGGGACCTTGGATATATTTAAAAAGAATTTCTCCGGCCTTTGATACGCCTCCACCGATGACAAACACTGTTGGATCCGCTATGGTAGCCACATTTGCAAGTCCCTGTCCGAGATACTTTCCGAAGGAAACTGCGATTTCATCCGCCACAGCATCCCCTGCTTTCACTGCGTCAAAGACATCTTTTGCCGTATTGTCCTCTTTATTCCGAAGAATACTTGGCTTGTCATCCTTCGCAAGTCTTTCTTTGGCAAGTCGCGCTATTCCCGTTGCCGATGCATACTGTTCCAGACATCCTCGCTTGCCACAGCCACAGCGTCTTGTCTCTTCATAATTCACACAGACATGTCCAATCTCTCCGCCAGCACCATGCCCACCTACCAGACATTTGCCTTCTAATATTACACAGCCACCGACTCCGGTTCCCAAAGTCACCATAACCATATTGCTGTGCCCTTTGCCGCTGCCCTTCCACAATTCACCAAGTGCCGCTGCATTAGCATCATTCATGGTAGAAACCGGTAGCCCCGTAAACTTTTCTAGTTCTTTTTTCACTTCTTTGTATCCCCAGCCAAGATTTGCTGTCGTATACAAGATGCCATCTTCCTTTATCGGTGCAGGAACTCCCACTCCGATTCCCAAGACATCATCTTTGGAAAGATTCTTTTCTTTTAGCTTTGCGTGCACAGATTCTGCAATATCTGGAAGAATCTTCTCTCCAGCATTCTCCGTGCGCGTCCTAATCTCCCACTTATCTACCAACACTCCATCTTCCTGGAAAAAACCCATTTTGATCGTCGTTCCACCAACGTCTATGCCAAAACAATATTTCATCTTTCTTCTACTTTCTACACAAATTTTCCTGGACACGGCGATACAGTTCTTCCACCGCATTATATCCCATCTGCTTCTGTCTGTGATTCATAGCCGCACACTCTACAATGATTGCAGTATTTCTTCCTGGCCGCACAGGAATCCTGTAGCAGACGACTTTATTTCCCAAATACTCATCCCGTTCTTCATATTCTTCATTGATTCCCAGGCGATCATATTCCTTCTGCTTGTCCCATTCTTCCAGTCGAATCACCATGTCTATGTTGTGAGTTTCCTTCACGCTTTGTACTCCAAACAAGGCCTTGACATCAATAATTCCAATTCCACGCAGTTCAATAAAGTGACGAGTCACTTCTGGCGCCGTTCCAACTAAAGTCTCATCACTGACTTTCCGAATTTCTACCACATCATCTGCGACTAGGCGATGACCTCTTTTTACCAGCTCTAGCGCCGCTTCACTCTTTCCAATTCCACTTTCTCCGCGAATCAGTACTCCGATACCGTTGACATCCACTAGCACTCCATGAATGGAAATACACGGTGCCAACTGCACCTTCAACCAACGAATTAATTCTGCTGAAAATGAAGAAGTTGCCTTATCCGTGATGTACACAGGTATTTTTTTCTCACGAGCCAATTCCAAAAATCTGTCATCAGGAATATGATTTCTACAGAAGATAAATGCGGGTATCGAATACGTTAAGATACTCTGATAAATATTTTCCTTCTGAACTTCTTCTAAAGTCTTCAAATAATTGAATTCCACATTTCCGATAATCTGCAGACGTTCACTTTCAAAATGCGCAAAATAGCCAGCCAATTGAAGCGCTGGACGGTTCACATCTGGCGTATTTACCGTCCGATTACTCACATCAAGTTCTGGTGTGAGATTCCGCAGATCCATCTTTTCCACTACTTTTTGTAATTTTACTGCCATCTTCTTCCCTCCTGAAAATTGCATTTATTTTCTAAAAAATTGATACACACTTCTCGCTGCCTTTTCATCCATAGACGGAATCTTCTTTAAGTCTTCTATCTCTGCTTCTTTGATTTCCTCTATTGTTGCAAATGCTTTCATCAGTGCTTTTCTTCTCGTCGGTCCAATTCCTGGTATGTCATCCAAAATAGAATGCACCTGTCCTTGGCTGCGAAGCTTTCGATGGAACTCAATCGCAAATCGATGCGCTTCGTCCTGAATACGTGTTATGAGTTTAAATGCCTCTGAGTCTTTATCAATCGGTATTTCCTCATTGTTATAGTAAAGCCCTCTCGTTCTATGATGATCATCTTTCACCATACCACACACGGGAATATTTAACCGAAGTTTCTCCAACACTTCAAGCGCAACATTCACCTGCCCTTTTCCTCCATCCATTAAGATCAGATCTGGAAACACTTGAAAACTGCCCATCTCTTTTCCTTCTGCCAGTTCATCCAGTCCATGCTGAAATCGTCTGGTAAGGACTTCTTCCATACTGGCATAATCATTTGCCCCTTGCACACCTTTTATTTTAAACTTGCGATAATCATTGCGTTTTGGTTTTCCTTTTTCATAAACAACCATAGAGCCAACCGATGCAAATCCATTGGTATTTGATATATCAAATGCCTCCATTCGAACAATATTTTCTATATTAAGCAATTTTTCAATTTCTTTTACAGCACCTATTGTTCTTCCTTCTTCACGTTTGATACGCTCCCTATCCTTCAAAAGCACCATCTGTGCATTTCTTCTAGCCAGGTCTACCAACTGCTCTTTCTCACCCTTTTTCGGCACCTTCACATGTACCCTGCGTCCACGTTTTTGGCTAAGCCACTCTTCAATTACTTGAACTTCATCAATCTCCAGCTGTATCATTAGTTCCGCCGGGATATACGGGGTTCCTGCATAGAACTGCTTGATAAAGCTGCTCAAAATGTCTTTCCTTTCGTCCCCTTCTGCGACCTTCAGATAAAAATGATCTCTGCCGATTAGTTTCCCATTTCGGATAAAAAATACCTGCACAATCGCATCTTCCCCCTCTTTCACAAGGGCAATCACATCTCTGTCTTCCTCACTGGTATTGGTAATTTTCTGCTTCTCTGAGATAGCCTTCACACTGCTGATAAGCTCACGATATTCTATCGCCTTTTCAAATTCCAGATTTTCAGAAGCCTGCATCATTTTCTCTTCTAGATTTTTAAGCACTTTTTCATGGCTTCCATTAAGGAAACGAATCACTTCGTCTATCGACTCCCGATACTGTTCCTGTGAAATATATCCTTGGCAAGGTGCATCACATTGCTTGATATGATAATACAGACAAGGTCGCTCCTTCCCAATATCCTTTGGAAGACTCCGATTACAGTCACGAATCTTATAGAGTTTTCGCACCAGTTCGATCGAATCCTTCACAGCGCCAGCACTGGTAAATGGTCCAAAATATTTTGCTTTGTCCTTCTTCATCTGTCGCGCCATCATGATCCGTGGATAGGCCTCGTTCACTGTAACCTTAATAAAGGGGTAGGTCTTGTCATCCATCAGCATCGTATTGTACTTCGGTCTGTGTTCTTTAATCAGATTGCACTCTAACACCAGTGCCTCTAACTCTGAATCCGTCACAATATATTCAAATCGCGCGATGTGGGTAACCATTTGTTCAATCTTCGCGCCTTTGTTCCTGCTAGACTGAAAATACTGTCGCACACGATTCTTCAAGCTGATTGCCTTTCCCACATATATAATCTCATCCTTCTCATCATGCATGAGATATACACCCGGTTTGCCGGGTAGCTTTTTCAATTCCTCTTCTATAATGAAGGTCCTGCTTCCCATAAACTATCACTCCCAGATTTATTTTATCACAGTGCCTATCCCCATTACAACTCTTACTACTTGTTCCGCAAAAGTCGCCAATTCCGTACAAATTCTTCCCGTCTGCTCCCGATAAGCTCTCTCAAATGCATCGATTGGTACAAGTCCATATCCTATTTCATTACTCACAATCACGATATCAGGATTTCGAGAAATTAATTCATTTGTAAATTTATTAAATTCTTTCTCTTCTTCCATCATTCGTTTTATATACTCATGAAAATCGACGATACCTTCGCAAGTAAAAATCTCCTCCATCAGACAATTCTTTCCATCTATCCAGTTCGTCACACCATATTGCTTTCTCGCCCAGTCAAACTGTCCTTGCCAGGCGCCTCCAATTACCATCTTCATTTCTATTTCACCTCAATCGGAATACCATAGACAACTTCCGTAACTTTGTCTGCGGTCTCTGCCATTTTCTGATTCACCAAACCTATTATTTGCGTATACAGCTGCATCTCTTCCGTCAGAGAACCACCCTCTGAGCAGACTTCATTCGTAACCACAACCAAATATTCACACTGTTTTCTCAACTTGCATATTCCGTTCCACAGCGCCTCCACCGTCTCCTGCACCATATATTTCTCTGCTTTTCCAGCACTTAGCACTCTTCCATAAAATTCATTGGCAGCCAGATTCGACATGCATTCCAGCAGAACACCAACCTTTTCCTGGGTTACAGAAATCTGCTGTTTCTCCAGCCCACGATAACATTCTACCGTCTGAAATCCCTTGCCAGCACGCATCTTCCGATGCTTCTCTATCTTTCTCTGACTTTCCTTTCCGAAAGGCTCCATTGTAGCAATGTAATACAATGTCTTACTTTGCCCTTCGCTTTCCTTGGCATATTCCACCACGCACGACTCTGCATATGCGGACTTTCCGCTTCCACTTCCACCAGTGATTACATGAAACATGGTCTATGTCCTCTTTTCTATACTTTCTGAATATTCGTAAAAAATGGATTTCCCCGCAACCATAAGTCCTCATCAATTTGAACCTGATATGCCTCTCCATTGGCTATTTGGAACTGATAAAAATCTCTTTTCTCTGAATCAAATGCTGCAAGTATTGCCATGATTGTACCACCGTGTACAATAAAACCAACTTTCTTCTTGCCAGCTTCTATCAGCCTCGGAAGAATCTCTTCAAAACCACTTACGCATCGTCTCTGGAATTCTGACCGCGCTTCTCCTTCTGGAAAGGCTGCCTCTCCTCCAGTATCCAGCCATCTCTGATAAGCCGGTTCATCTTTTAAATCTTCGTAGCTTTTCGCCTCAAATATTCCAAAATCACATTCCTTCAGCTTCTCACAAATCATTTTCTCATGGTCAGGATAAATCAGTGCTGCTGTCTCCACACAGCGCTTCATCGGACTTGTAACCACCACTTCAACTTCTGGATATGCTCTCACCTTCACAGCTTCCATATCCAAATGTTCGTCTGTCCTTCCTATGTACTGCCTCAGGCGATTCCCCGGTGTCGGGAAATGTCTCACAAATACTATCTCCATAAGACTCCTCCTAGAATTACCACACATGTAACCATACAAAGTTCTGCCACTTCTAAAAAATATCCTGCCAAATCTCCTGTGATTCCACCAAACTGTTTTGTAGACATCTTTTTATAATAAATAAAAGTTCCTCCTGCTGCCGCAAATGCTGCGAAAGCAAGCACCTGATTTTGCCAGATCATAAAGCAACCCGCACACAGCAAATAAATTCCCATCGTCACTTGTACGATTCTTTCCTTCGCTCCATCTCGAAATGTTCTTACTAAACCTTGCTTTCTTGCCTGTGGAAAACACACCACACTGAGACCACTCAGAGCACGCGAAACTACAAAAATCCCGGTCAATACGCCCAGCGTCTGCACCTTCACTTCACTCCAAATTGCTACGCTCCACACCAGATAACATCCCATACCCAAAATGGCAAATGCTCCTGCATGGGAATCTTTTAAGATGGCGAGTTTCTTCTCTCTGTCTCCCCATGATGAGATTGCATCCATGGTATCCATAAATCCATCCATGTGAATACCACCTGTAATCATAATTGGAAGCAGGGTAAATGCAGCACCTCTCACTAAGCCACTGCACGAAATAGAAAACAGAATTCGTCCCATTACATACATAGAAAGTCCTATCACAGCCCCTATTAAAGGGAAAAAGCACATCGCATACTTCATATTTTCTTCGTCCCATTCCACTCTCGGCATCGGTAGCTTCGAATACATGGAAAAAGCAACAACCAATGATTGTAATAACTTCATTTTTCTTCCTCGCAATTACTTTAGTACTTGATACTGTTCCACATGAATATCATCAAACGTCCCCATCTGACGATATACTTGCAATCCCATATCCAAAAGTGGAAGGACTGCAATCGCTCCTGTTCCTTCACCAAGGCACATATCACAGGTGATAAATGGCGACAGTCCAAGCGCATTCAGCACCATCTCTCCTGCCGGTTCTTTGGATACATGAGAGGGAATCATATAATCTCGCACATGCTCAGATACTTGCAGTGCACATAGAGCTGACACCGCTGAGATAAATCCATCAACCACAATCGGTACATGATAGATTGCACCCCCAAGGAATACTCCCATTAATCCTGCAATGTCCAATCCCCCTACCTTTGCGAGTACATCAATCGGGTCATTTGCGTCCGGTCTATATTTCTCAATTGCTGTTTCAATAACAGAAATCTTTTTTTCTAAACCGCTGTTTGATAATCCTGCGCCTTTTCCTGTCACTTCTGCTGCATGTCGATGCAAAAGTACAGTCGCCACGGCACTGCTGGTTGTTGTATTCCCAATCCCCATTTCTCCGGTCGCCAATATTTCATAGCCTTCTTCTTTCCGCATCTTCACTTGCTCGATTCCCACTTCTATAGCCTGCAGCACTTCTTCGCGTGTCATCGCATACTCTTTCGCAAAATTCTTCGTCCCATATGCCACCTTCCATTCTGGCTTGGTCACTGATGGGACATCGCTCACCATGCCGATATCCACTGGAAAAACATCGACTCCTGCCACATCTGACATCGCACATACCGATGTGGCATGCTTTGTGAAATTATCCGCCACAATCGCAGTCACTTCCTGTCCGGTCTGTGTGACACCTTCTTCCACCACTCCATTGTCCGCGCACATGATAATCAATCCACGCTTGTCCAATTCATAGTTCGATGTTCCCTTGATTCCTGCGATTTTCGCCACCACATCTTCTAACTTACCAAGGCTAAATAATGGCTTTCCTATTCGTAACCAACGTTCCTTTGTCTGCTGGATACTTACCTGATCTGCAGGCGTTATCTGTGCCTTTATTTCTTCGATGTTCATAATCTCTGTTCCCTCTTTTCAAATACAAGTCTTCTTATATTTTATCCTTATATTTCCTCACCGTCAATCTTATTAGAATCCTCCAAGGAAGAAATAATAAAGACCCCACCATTACTGATGAGGTCTAAATTCTAACTATCTTGTTCTTCACTTGTGTCCTGTGGAAGGATAAATCCATCTGCATCTACAGCCAATTCTTTCGTCTGCTCTGGTGCAACTTCTTTCACTTCTTGTTCTGAAGTTTCCTCTGTCACAGCTTCCTCTGCTGCCTGTTCGCCTTCCGGTTCTGGGAGTCCTTCGCACTTTCTGAAAATCTTCATAAATTCTTTTCCAGTGATTGTCTCTTTCTCAATCAAGAATTCTGCAATCTGATCCATCGTCTCTCGATGTTCAGAGAGAAGACGCTTCGCTTCTGCGTAGGCTTCTTTCAAAATCTTCATAACTTCTTGATCGATCTCTGCTGCCGTTGCTTCACCACAATTCATAACAGGTCTGCCATCTAAATAGCGGTTCTGAACAGACTCCAGTCCAATCAGACCAAATTTTTCAGACATACCATACTGTGTCACCATCGCACGAGCCACTCTTGTAGCCTGCTCAATATCATTCGAAGCTCCCGTTGTCACGGTGTCAAACACCAATTCCTCCGCTGCTCGGCCGCCAAGCATACCAACTAGCATCGCATCCAGCTCTGCTTTCGTATTCAAGAACTTTTCTTCCTCTGGAGTATGCATAACATATCCAAGAGCTCCCATGGTTCTTGGGACAATTGTAATCTTCTGTACTGGTTCCGAATGCTTCTGCAATGCACTCACCAACGCGTGTCCCACTTCGTGGTAAGAAACAATTCTTCGTTCCTTCTGATTCATGATACGGTCTTTCTTTTCTTTTCCAACCAATACCTGCTCTACCGCTTCGAAAAGATCTGACTGGGATACTACGCTTCTTCCATGTTTTACTGCGTTGATCGCCGCTTCATTGATCATATTTGCCAAATCTGATCCCACTGCTCCTGATGTTGCAAGTGCAATCTCTTCCAAATTCACTGTCTCGTCCAGCTTCACATTCTTAGCGTGCACTTTCAATACATCTACACGCCCCTTTAAGTCTGGCTTATCAACAATAATTCTTCGGTCAAAACGTCCTGGTCTAAGCAATGCTG
>CAZYCT010000016.1:0-27008 GCA_964646135.1 uncultured Coprococcus sp.
GTTGATGAAGTAGGCAATGAAGTCGGTTGTTCTGCTGGAATTGTTGGACCTTTCACAAACGCTTTCTTCTTGATTGGGGTAGAAAACATGCTGAAGCTTTGTTTGCGTTCTCCTGAAATTGTCCACTACCTCTGTCAAGTTTCTTTAGACTCTTTAATCAACTATGCCGACGCAGCTATCGAAATCGGGCTAAGCCCAACCATCTCAGAACCTATGTCATCTTGCACAGTTGTAAGTCCTAAGATTTTCAGAGAATTTTCCGCTCCTTATCTTAGACAATTAGTCGAACATATACAAAAAAAAGGCAAACCTGTCACTATGCATATTTGTGGTCAGACCGCAAATATTTGGGAAGATATTGCTGATATGGGTGTAGGTGGATTCAGTATTGACAACGTAGCAAGCATCAAGGATTGTAAACAACGTATCGGACACAAAACTAAAATCCTTGGTAATGTAAATCCGGGTACTACCATGTATATGGGTACTCCTTCTGAAGTTCGCTTGGAAACATTGTGCTGTATACGAGACGGTTACGACTCTCCAAAGGGATTTATACCTATGTCAGGCTGTAGTCTTCCTATCGATACACCATTTGAAAATATTGATGCTATGATGGATACTGTCGCAGAACTTGGTTATCCATTTACATTAGAGAAACTTGAAAAAATGATTGCGGATACGGAAAAAGAAATAAGGGGTGTGTAAAAAAATGACAGAAAAAGAACAGTTATTAAACCGACTGGCTGATGCTGTATTGGAAATGGAAGAAGATGACGTTGTAGCCACTGCCACAGAATATGTCCAGAAAGGATATGATGCATTAGAAGGAATTACTGATGGTTTAGCACCAGGAATGAATAAGGCTGGTGATATGTATGAAAATGAAGAATATTATATTCCAGAATTGCTTCTCTGCTCTGATGCCATGTATCAAGGTATCGATGTCCTACGACCACATATCAAACGCGATACTTCAGATGCTTCGCAAAAACTGACAGCTGTTGTCGGAGTTGTAGAAGGTGATACACATGATATTGGTAAAAATTTATTTAAAATTATGCTAGAAACAGAAGGATTTGATGTCTACGATTTGGGACGCGATGTTCCTCCTATTCAATTTATTACCAAAGCAAAAGAAGTGAATGCTGACTTAATCGGTATGTCTACACTTATGACAACTACGATGCGAAATATGGGTGTTGTCATTGATGAATTAAAAGAGGCGGGAATTAGAGACAATGTTATCGTTTTGGTGGGCGGTGGTCCTATCTCCGCTGATTTTGCACGAAAAATTGGTGCTGACGGCTATAAACCTGATGCCACAAGTGCTGCAAAATATGGTAAAGAGTTAGTTCTTGCAAAACGTGCTGCACTCTAAAAAGCAAGGAGTTATTACAAAATAGATATGAACTGATCTATTTGAGTAATAGCTCCTCTTTTTATATAGTCATACTCCTAGTATAGACAAATCAGACGTAAAAAGGAGCCTCGCTCCACAACTGATAAAATCAATCGTCTCGCGACACTCCTCTATACTTTTATTCTTCTGTCTCATCTTCTGAAGAGTCGTCCTTCGCATCCTCAGTCTTAATTGCGACACCTTTCTTCTCGAAATCTACTTTTTCCCAGATATCATCATATTCTGTAATCTCTGCTGCTTCCATCCACTCTGCACAAAGATCATTGTAAAGAGCTTCCTGACGTTCTTTCACAATGCTTTCCTTCTCTGTGTCTGTCGCTTCTCTGTCGAAGAGACTTGTCACTTGTGCAACATAGTATCCTTCCTCAGTTTCAACAACACCTGTCACTTGTCCTTCTTCCAGCGCATCTGCTTCTTTGATCAAATCTGAAGATGGTGCAACTGATTCAGCATCAAATGCTAATGTTGATTTTGTCACATCAGCTACTTCTGCACATTCATCAAATGTCTTTTCACCTTTAGACAACTCTGCCTGGAACTCTTCTGCTGTCTTCTTCAACTCTTCTTTTTCGTCATCTGTCAGTTCTTTCTCTGTTCCATCTTCTGTTGTCTTGAATGAGAAGAATGCATAATCCATGCTCTTCTGTGCTGCTTCATCATCGGAAACTTCTGTATCTGCATCCTTGATCATCTCTGTATACATTTTCTGCTGCACAGTATAAAGTCTTAACAATTCATATACATTGTCTTCTGTTCCTGAAATTGATTCCAATACTTCGGCATCGTTTGCTTCCACAAATGCTTTAGCCGCTTTGCGAATCTCTGCATCTTCAGCACTTGTAAGTTCTACTCCATATTCTCCGGCATGGTCTTCTATCACATACATAGATTCCAGTGCATACAATACATTCTGCTTAACGTTGTCTTCGTATGTCGTCTCTCCATCCACCTGAAGACTCCACATATCTTCTCCAAAATAGCTCATATAATATGTCTCATACTGAGCCTGTTCGTATCGTGCATAGAATTCAGCAACTCCTACGCTAATCTTTGTATCACCGACCTCAGCTACGATCTCATCTCCAGTCAAAGCACTGCTTCCACTACATCCTGTTACAGTTGTTGCCAACACTGCAGCTGTCATAGCAAAAGAAATCATTTTCTTCTTCATTTGAATATTCCTCCTTATTGTTACGCGCGCATAAACTTGCTATGCGTCCTTTTAGTATAACTCTTTTTCAATCTACTAGCAATTGTTTTCACAAAAAATGCACATAAAAAATCTTTATGATTTCAGAGAAAGTTGTAATATATCTTGTACTATGCATACAACATTGTCGAGCACCTGATCATCTGTTTCTTTTTTCCCTCTCTTTTTCTTATTATACTGGAAAAATGGAATTGCTTCTGCTTTAAACACCAATACACCTTTGTATTTGTTCAAAAGTGCCGGTATCATAGAAACATTGACATTCGCCTTTTCATACATTGTAAATGTGTATGCCTCTCCTTTTTGCTCAATTGCTGTGATGTACGCCTTATGTGCAAGAGCCTTCAACTGAGCAATCTTCAGAAGCTGCTGCACTTTCTTTGGCGGTTCACCAAAACGATCGATCAATTCTTCTAACATATCATCCCGTTCTTCTTCTGTCTCTATTGTTGCAATTCGTTTATAAATATCTAGTTTTTGATACTCATTTGGAATATATGAATTCGGAATATATGCATCTACATTAATATCTACTGTCGTAGTGTAAACTTCCTCTGGCAATTCGCCCTTCACGTGCTTGACAGCTTCATTCAGCATCTTACAGTACAAATCATATCCCACTGCCTCCATATGTCCATGCTGTTCTTCTCCTAGAAGGTTGCCTGCCCCACGAATTTCCAAATCTCTCATAGCAATCTTTACCCCTGAACCAAGATCTGTAAATTCGCGAATTGCCGCCAGACGTTTTTCTGCCACTTCTTTTAAAAGTTTATCTCTTCTGTACAGTAAAAATGCGTACGCCATTCGATTGGATCGTCCTACTCTTCCTCTTAGCTGATATAACTGCGAAAGTCCCATTCTGTCAGAATCATGTATAATGATCGTGTTGGCATTGGAGATATCAAGTCCGGTTTCAATGATTGTAGTAGACACTAGCACATCTATTTCTCCATTGATAAAATCAAGCATAATATTTTCCAACTGGCGCTCATTCATCTGTCCATGCGCATAAGCCACAGTTGCATCAGGAACAAGCTTCTGAATACGATCTGCGATTTCGTCGATATCTTTCACACGATTATATACGTAGTACACCTGTCCTTGACGCGACAGTTCTCGCTCTATGGCCTCACGTACCATTTCGTCATCGTATTCCATAACATAAGTCTGTATTGGCATTCGGTCAATTGGCGCCTCCTCCAGCACACTCATATCACGAATCCCGATCAAACTCATATGCAGGGTTCTAGGAATCGGAGTTGCTGTGAGTGTCAGCACATCTACATTGTCTTTTAACTTTTTGATCTTCTCCTTGTGCTGCACACCAAAACGCTGCTCTTCATCGATAATCAGCAATCCTAAATCTTTAAACTGCACATCTTTACTCAATACTCGGTGGGTTCCTATCAGAATATCTACTTGCCCTTTTTGCAGATCCTCCAAAGTCTTTTTCTGTTCTGCTGCCGTTCGAAATCTGCACAGCAAATCTACCCTGACTGGAAATTCTTTCATTCGCTGAACAAAGGTATTATAATGTTGCTGCGCCAAAATCGTCGTCGGCACCAAATATACTACCTGCTTGTTTTCTTGTACCGCTTTAAACGCTGCGCGGATAGCTACTTCTGTCTTTCCGAATCCGACATCCCCGCAAATCAAGCGATCCATAATCTTAGGACTTTCCATGTCCCTTTTCGTCGCTTCAATGGCAAGAACCTGATCTTCGGTTTCCTCAAATGGAAACATTTCTTCGAATTCTTTTTGCCAAACCGTATCTTTCTCATACACAAAGCCCTGCTGCTCCTGACGTTTTGCGTACAATTCTACCAGATCTTTTGCGATCTGCTGAACCGCTCCACGTACACGATTTTTGGTACGTCCCCATTCTTGTCCGCCGAGTTTGTTCAATTTAGGCTTCTTAGCATCCGCATCTGCATACTTTTGAATCAAATCCATCTGCGTCGCAAGGATATACAAATTTCCTCCGTCCGCATACGTGATTTTCATATAATCTTTTACGACTTTATCTACTTCTATTTTCTCTATTCCTCTGTAGATTCCCAAACCGTGATTTTCGTGCACCACATAATCACCTGGTTTTAACTCCGAGAAACTCTGAATCTTTTGTCCTTCATAGGACTTGTGTCTTTTTCTTTTTCGGCTTTTGCCGAAAATATCCGTTTCCGAGATAACCATAAACTTGATCATCGGATATTCATAGCCGATTTCCACATGTCCATAGCAAACCATTATTTCTCCAGGCTGAACGATTCTATCCAATGTTTCGCTATAAAAACTGCTCAAATCATAATCCCGAAGATCTTCTGCCAAGCGCTTCGCTCTCGTTCGTGATCCGCAGAGTAAAACTACACGATAAGCATTGCGTTTTAGACGTTTCAAATCACTTGTCAGCATGTCAAAACTACTGTTATAAGGGTTGACACCTTTTACTTGTAAGTAATGTACTTCATGAACTTGAAATGGCTGGCACTTCATCTCCAACGCAGACATACCAATCATAGTATATCGATTCAGCTTCTTGACTACCTCTTCTGTTGTAAAGAAATCAGGTGTATTCTGCAGTGCACGCTTTTCATACGCACTTGTCACTTCTTCCTCCACCTGTTTTCCCTTTTCTACAAGTCGGGCAGGTTCATCAAGAAATACAAATGTATTTTTTATATCAAAATACTCTATAAAAGAAATCTTTTCATTGCTTTCTTCACACTCATCTCCTGGGTAGATTAACACTTCTTCCAGATTTTCAATCGAGCGCTGAGTGCCAGAATCAAATGTTCGGATGGAATCCACCTCATCATCCCAAAACTCTATACGTATAGGGAGTTCCTCTGTAAGCGTATAAATATCAATGATTCCCCCGCGAACAGCAAACTGTCCTGGTCCTTCTACTTGCACCTCTCTACTATACCCAAGTGCAGCAATCTTCTCGATCAATGCATCAAAATCTAGCTTTTGCCCATTTTGTACAGTGAGAATCTGACTCTTCATCTTTTTCAACGGAACCATGGCATCCATAAATCCATCAAACGTAGTGATGATAGTAACATTTTCTTCTCTTTCGAGTAACATCTGAAGTGCCATCATACGCTGCTGTACCATGTGTTTCCCATGAATATCTGCCTGATAAAACAGCAAATCCTTAGCTGGATAATAACACACATTATCCTGCAAGAAACGATATTCTTCGTACATTTTTCTTGCCTTTTCTTCATCAGAAAGAACGATGACTGTACGCTGACAGCCATCGCTCAACGCATAGATCAAATGTGTTTTCTGCGAGGTCACACAACCTGTAAGAAGTGTCATTCCAGTGGTATGCAAACATTTCTTTTTTATTTCCTCAAACTCTGCAAGTTCTAAAAGCGGAGAAGTAAATGTTTTCATTTCTTTTCACACCTTACTCTTTCTTTTTCTTATTAAACTCATTCATTGCTTGTTCAATTTCCCCACGGGCAATTAAAGATGCAGCGACAACAGAATCCTGATATCCTTCCTTCATCACGTCTCGGTCTTCCTTCGAAAATTTACCCAAAACATAATCCGCCAGATCATAGCCCTTCGGCTTTTCACCAACTCCCACTTTAATTCTCAGAAATTCCGAAGTTCCCAGATGTGCAATAATACTCTTGATTCCATTATGACCACCTGCACTGCCTTTTTTGCGAATGCGTAGCTGTCCCACATCCAAGCTCACATCATCATATATAACAAGTACTTCGCTGGTCGGATCCACTTTATAAAAGTCAACCAGGCTTCCCACGCTCTCTCCACTAAGATTCATGTAAGTCTGTGGTTTTGCAAGAATTACCTTGCACCCATCAATTGCCCCTTTTCCAACCAATGCTTTATGCTTCTTTGTGTCCACTGCTATATTATATTTTTCTGCAATTGCATCTATCACATCAAATCCAACATTATGTCTTGTTCCCTCATATTGTCTGTCTGGATTTCCAAGTCCTACAATTATAAACATCTTTACCACCTCATTTTTTTCTCTTTCCCATTCTACTAAAACTACCCCATTTTGTCACCACCTGCAGTTATATTTTTCACTTATTTTTCATACATTATCTTAAGCAGAAATTTTGTTTTCAGCCATTTTATTCTGCGTGATTTCACAAATATCAGGAGGTTCTCATGAGTTCCAAAACCAAGATTATCGTACTCCACATGAAAGAAATTATTTACACTGTTATCATAGCCTTACTAATATCCTTGTTGATCAGCCTTTTTTTCTTCATGTTTTCATCAAAAATTCCTTCTGCAGCTACTTCAAAGCAGTACTATACACCCGGTATCTATTCTGCTCCTATCACATTAAACAATACCGACTTATCTGTTGAAGTTGCTGTAGATGCGTCACAGATTCAATCCATTCGCATCAGCAATCTGAATGAATCGATTACAACCATGTATCCACTTCTTCAACCTACCATCGAAGATTTGGCCAGCCAGATCATTGAAGTTCAGTCTCTTGAAGACATACAGCTCTCAGAAGACACTCCTTACACTTCACGTCTCCTTTTAAACGCGATTGAGACAGCACTAGAACCGGCCACAAAATAAAGGGGCATATGAAGCATATGTCCCCTTTTGTCAATAAATTCATGTATATTTTCGTTCCCCAATTAACCTTCTACGATAAGATATTGCCCATTTGGCAGAGAAAATACTTCCGATGCATCTTCTAACTCTTCATTGGTCATTCCCTCTACATCAGCACCGTTCTCTTCAAAGTATTCACGCACTTCTTTCAAAGAGTCAACAACAACTGCCATACAATCTTCCAGAAAGGCTTCCGCTTCCTCTAAGTTCTCCGCTACCGGCTCATCAAATAACTGCCCCTGCTTCTGCAAAAATGTGCGCAAACATACTTCTTCATACTCATACATATCGACAATCCTCCCTATCTCATTTTCTTGTGAATATGATAAATCTTTGCCACTATCATAGTATGAACCATAGGAAATTTCAATATATTTTTGCAGTTATAAGATTTTAATCAACGAAATTATGTCAGGTACTTTCTCATTGTCCTCAATGCATTTTTCTCCAAACGGCTGACTTGAGCCTGTGAAATATGAATTTCTTCCGCCACTTCCATCTGTGTTTTACCCTCAAAGAATCTCAAAGAAATAATATAGCGTTCTCGTTCACTTAAAACTTTCATTGCCTCCTGCAATGCCAAATGCTCTACCCAAGTTTCTTCTTTGTTCTTCTTATCACTTATTTGATCCATTACATACAATGCATCGCCGTCGTCATTGTATACTGGTTCTTGAAGACTCATAGGACTTTGAATAGCATCCATCGCATACACGATTTCTTCCTTCGAAATGCCGATCTCATCGGAAATTTCTTGAATTGTCGGCTCCTTCATATTCTTCTTTACATATACTTCTTTCGCATAAATTGCTTTATACGCGATATCACGGAGTGAACGGCTCACACGAATCGAGCTATTGTCCCGCATGTATCTTCTGATCTCACCCACGATCATCGGCACTGCATATGTTGAAAACTTCACTTCTAGTTCTGGGTTAAAATTGTTGATTGCTTTAATGAGTCCCACACAACCGATTTGAAATATATCATCCGGATTTTCACTACTTGTTCCAAAACGCTTCATAACACTAAGTACAAGTCTTAGATTTCCCTCGATATAACGTTCTTTTGCCGCTTCATCACCTTGCTGGATTTGCTGGAACAATTGTTGTTTTTCTTCTTCATTTAGAAGTTTTAACTTTGAAGTATTCACACCACAGATTTCCACTCTATTCACGTTCTTTTCGTCCTCCTGCTGCACCTTACTAATAAAATTTTTTCCATCCGAAAGATGATTATGCAGATTTGTGAACAAATTATAAAATTTTATCCCCTTGACATTTTTTCTGATTTCTCTGTGATATACTTCTGATATAACATCTAATCTGAAAGGAGATTGTTGAATGAAACTAACATTCATAGGTGCTGCTCACGAAGTTACCGGCAGCTGTCACTACTTGGAAGCGTGTGGAAAACGCATTTTAGTTGACTGTGGGCTGGAACAGGGCCCTGATCTGTATGAGAACCAAGAGCTTCCGTCCCTGCCTTCTGATATTGATTACCTGCTCCTTACGCACGCTCATATCGATCACTCTGGGCGAATTCCGTTGCTGGTAAAGAATGGATTTCGCGGTGAAATCATTTGTACCTTTGCCACATCCGATCTGTGCAATATCATGCTGCGTGACAGTGCACATATTCAAGAAATGGAAGCTGAATGGCGCAACCGCAAGGCCCGTCGTTCCGGTGCTGAGCTATACGAACCACTATACACAACGGCGGATGCTGAAAATGCCATTGCCCTTCTTGCTCCCATCGATTATCAACAGCGGATTTCCCTTTGCGAAGGCATCGAAGTTCGCTTTACCGATGTGGGACATTTGCTGGGATCTTCTTGTATTGAAGTATGGATTAAGGAAAATGACATTGAGAAGAAAATCGTTTTTTCTGGCGATATCGGGAATATCGACCAGCCAATTTTAAAAGACCCACAGGCTGTGGACGATGCAGATTATCTTGTCATTGAATCCACTTACGGAAATCGAATTCACTCTTCTGAGCGACCAGACTACATAGGCGATCTTGTGACGATTCTGCGCGAGACATTTGCGAAACAGGGAAATGTTGTCATCCCATCCTTTGCAGTCGGACGTACCCAGGAATTGTTGTATTTCTTTCGGCATATTAAAGAACATAACCTTCTTCCAGAATATCCGGATTTTGAAGTGTATGTAGACAGTCCTCTGGCTATCGAATCTACAAAAGTATTCCAGAAAAACACCCACTCATGTTTTGATGAGGAGGCAACTGCTCTTATTGAACAGGGAATCAATCCTTTGACGTTCCCTGGTCTTAAAACTTCTGTTACAAGCGAAGATTCAAAGTTAATTAACTTTGATGACAAACCGAAAGTTATCATCTCTGCATCTGGTATGTGTGAAGCAGGGCGAATCCGCCATCATTTAAAACACAATCTCTGGCGAAGAGAGTGCACAATTCTTTTTGTCGGCTACCAGGCAGTGGGAACACTTGGCCGCAAACTGGTGGAAGGTGCTGATTCTGTAAAACTTTTTGGTGAAAATATCGAAGTGAATGCCCGCATTGCCAGCTTGATCGGCATAAGTGGACACGCAGATATGAAAGGACTTCTTAACTGGATCGATCGTTTTCAGAAGAAACCGACTCACATATTTGTAGTACATGGTGATGACACTGTCACGGAAGAGTTTGCCAAGACGATTACAGACACCTTTGACATTCCTGCCTTCGCTCCATTTTCTGGAGGCTGTGTCGACCTTGCCACTAACACCATTTTAACTCCTGGTATTAAGTTGCCAAAGAAAGCTGTTGTCAAACCTGCCCGTGCACGCGCTGACGCCGCTTTCAACCGCGTTGTCGCAGCCGCTAAGCGCTTAATGGAAGTGGTGCTAAAGAATGAAGGGCTTGCAAATAAAGACCTGGCAAAACTCGAATCACAGATTCAGAATCTTGCTGATAAATGGGATCGTTAAGGAGTAATTCCTTAACGATCTATTTCTCTTTTTAATTTCTGCATAATTTTCTTTTCCAGTCTGGAAATGTAAGACTGTGAGATTCCCAAAATATCTGCAACTTCCTTCTGTGTCTTTTCCTCTCCGTCTGCCGTCCCCAACCCAAAACGCATCTGTACAATCATTTTCTCTCTGCCTGGAAGACGATCTACCGCCTTCATCAATACATTGCGTTCTGCCTCGCTTTCCATATCTTTGGAAATCGTATCTTCTTCTGTTCCGAGAATATCTGAAAGCAACAATTCATTTCCATCCCAATCAATGTTCAGTGGTTCGTCAATGGACACTTCCATTTTTGTTTTACTATTTCGCCGCAAGTACATTAAAATTTCATTTTCGATGCACCTTGAAGCATAGGTTGCCAGCTTGATTTTTTTATCCACCTTGAATGTATTGATTGCCTTAATCAGCCCTATCGTCCCTATGGAGATTAGATCCTCAATCCCAACTCCTGTGTTGTCAAATTTTTTTGCTATGTATACAACTAATCGAAGATTATGTTCGATCAACATTTTTCTAGCAGCATCCTCTTTCTCTGTTCCCAGCCACAGAATGACTCTTCCTTCTTCCTCAGCCTCCAGTGGCGGCGGAAGTACATCCGCTCCTCCAATGTAATGTACTTCTCCTCTCTCTGGAAATAAAATGGTACGAAACGGTACCGCCATTTTCATTTTGAACTGATTTGGCATAGCCACTTTAATCATCATTTCTATTCCTCCTCAACAATCCTCTGGGTGCAATATCATTTCAAAAGTACCTCCTGCAAATCTCTCTTGTGCCGTAATTCCTATCAGTGGAAACTTCAGTTCCTTTCTTCCGTGGATGCACATTTTATCGATTCTGATAATCGGAAGTACCCCCTCTTCTTCTTGAATCGTACGATATGGAATATATCTTATTTTTGATATTTCGTTCTCATTAGTTAATTTTTTCATTACTTTCGCACTTATTATATGCACTGGTTTTCCCGTAAGAGTATCATATAGATGATTTCCACTATCAACCAAAGCACGCACTGTACAAGTTTGGTTTCCCAATATCAGTGTCACTTCAAAGTATTTTTCTGGAATCTTATAAATCCTTTCCAACATATTCAGTATCTTTTGCACAACAAAATAGCTGACAAAGGCAATGCTTAGAAAAAGTTTTCCGATCTTGTAGGTAGTATACATATTACTCTTAAGCCACCCTATGACCCCACCAAATAAGAAGCTAAAAATATACAAAAGCACAAAGGCATTTCTCACTTCGCTGACGTTTTTCAAGTGTAGCCCTACCATTAGCATTACCACGTTAATAATGAAATGAAATATTATAAATCTCAGCACCTCCGGAATCACTACACATAAGAAGAGACTGGAGAGAAAGGCACCCAAAAAAGCACCGCAGAAAACTCTCTTATATGTAACGGAACACCGTAATGTCCTTCTCACAATCGCGAGAACAAAAAAATCCATTATAAAATTTTCCAAGAAAAAAATATCAATATACAATTCATATTGCACATGTATCCTTCTTTCTCTTAAGTGATATAAGACGAATCTAATATCTTAAATCGATTTGGTACTTAAGCAAGGTCAATTATACAAGTCTGCTGTTTCAAAATTTGTCAAACAAGGGCGATAACTTTCGTCTTCTTTCGACACAAAAAAAGACATGCATAAGCATGTCTTTTCATTTAAATATAAACTTTTTAGTTTCTTTCTTATTTTTTAAAGAAATCTGGAATCTTGATAGACTGTTCTTTCACATTACTTACTGGTGTCTTTGGAGTCTGAAGCTGTGGCATCTCAGGCGCCTGCTGTGTTCTTGAAGTAAATGCTGGTCTCTCAACACTGCCAAAATCTGGCTTTGCGATATTCTGAGTATTTCCAAGTGCTCCTGTAGCAGCAAACATACTCGCTTTGTGTTCTAATCTTGACTGAAGCTTCGATGCTGTTCCTCCCACACTGTGAAGACCTGTAGCAATAACTGTAATTGTAGCTTCATCAGCCTTTGAATCATCATACATTGCACCAAAGATAATATTGGCTTCTTCACCAGCAAGATCCTGCACATATTCAGCTGCATCACTGGCATCCATAAGTGTAATATCGCCAGAGATATTGATGATTACATGGGAAGCTCCTGCGATTGTTGTCTCAAGAAGTGGACTTGCAACTGCCTGTTTTACAGCCTCTAATGCCTTGTCATCTCCTTTGCCCTGTCCGATACCGATGTGAGCAATGCCCTTATCTGTCATAACAGTCTGAACGTCTGCGAAGTCAAGATTAATCAAAGATGGTACATTGATCAAATCTGTGATTCCCTGGATACCCTGCTGAAGAACTTCATCCGCTTTCTTAAGTGCTTCTGGCATAGTTGTTCTTCTGTCCACGATCTCCAACAGTTTGTCATTCGGAATGACAATGAGTGTATCTACATTCTCTTTTAACTTCTCAATTCCTTGAAGTGCATTGTTCATACGTGTCTTTGACTCAAAACGGAAAGGTTTTGTTACAACACCTACAGTCAATGCTCCCATTTCTTTCGCGATACGCGCAACCACCGGAGTCGCACCAGTTCCTGTTCCGCCTCCCATACCGCATGTTACGAATACCATATCAGCACCTTTCAGTGCTGCTGAAATCTCTTCTGCACTTTCTTCAGCTGCCTTTTCACCAATCTCAGGTTTTGCACCTGCGCCAAGTCCCTTCGTGAGCTTGTCACCGATCTGCATCAAAGTCGGAGCCTTACAAAGCTGAAGTGCCTGTTTATCTGTATTGATTGCAATAAATTCTACGCCTGCAATCTGCTCATCAATCATTCTATTTACTGCGTTGTTTCCACCGCCGCCAACACCAATTACTATAATTTTTGCTGCAGCTTCTGATTCGTTTGTTTTAATTTCTAACAAGAGTTTCTCCTCCTTCGTTAACTTAATTATTATATACCCCAAAATCATATACTTAGCGACATATATAGTTTATAATATAGTCTTTCATTAAAAATTTCAATAGAATTTTGGACTTTTTTATACTTTTCTACACAAAAACGTGACTTTTATTCTGCATTTTCTTCTTTGTTTGGAAGGACATCTTTTTCAAAACTGATGATTGTATTGGAAGAATCATAATTTTCCAGATGCAATGTTCCTGCCTGTTCTCCAAGCTTTTCAAAGATCGGTGCAATCTGTGCGATCCGATTTTCAATGTTATCATTTCCAAGAATTACACATTTGTTTCCAAAAAACAGATAGACATCCTCTCCTTCCACAGAAAGCTTCGTCGGCACAAGTTCATTTTTATCAAGTACACTAGAGATTTCCAGTAAACTTTTAAATGCCTTTTTATTTTCTTTACTAACTGGAAGTTCTTCATATAAAGTCACTTCATCAATATGAAGACCATCGACTCTAGGTACATTATCCCACCATTCTACCGTACGTGCCAGCACCTGACCATCTTCTGCAAAATACACACAGTCATCTCCCAACTCTATATATCCCACCACAGTCTTATCGGTCACATTCAGCTGAATGGTCCATGGATTTACCATCTTGATTTTTAGATCTTTCATTGTAGGAAGTAATTCCACATCAGATAAGCAAAATTTCCACATCAGATAAGCAGAATTCGCAGACAGTTCATCCTCTTGAATCCACGAAAGTATATCTGTGTCTTGCGTGTATTCATTTCCTTCTATCTTAATTGTTCTAATCTGAAATACCAGCAAAAATATAATCAACAGTACACACAACAGCATCAGTACAAGCGTTGAGTAATACACAATCTTTTTCAAGCTTAGTTTCTTTTTCCCCTTTTCGGTTTCTGCCATTTTATTTTCTCCCCTATTCTATGTTGCGCATACAACATTCTTACTCTTCTATCAGTTTACCAATTTGAAACGCTTAGCACAAGTCCCATTTCAATTAGTAGAAAAACAACCGACGTCCCGCCATAACTGATAAATGGAAGGGTAATTCCTGTATTGGGAATTGTATTTGTCACAACTGCTATATTCAAAAGCACCTGCATCATCATATGTATCATCGCACCGGAAGCTATCAAACTCCCAAAGAAATCTCTGCATCTTACCGCAATCAAAAAAAATCTCCAGATTAACGCAAGAAATAAAAGAATCATTCCAATTCCACCTGTAATTCCAAGTTCTTCACAAATAATTGAGAAAATCATGTCATTTTGCGCTTCAGGAACAAATCCCAATTTCTGAATACTGTTTCCTAATCCCGTACCAAAAAGACCTCCTGAGCCAATTGCATACAACCCCTGAAGCGTCTGATACCCTTTTTCATAGGCTTCTGGGTTTCTCCAAATGGCAATTCGCTCCAACCGGTAACTTTCAAGCGCCAGAAAAATCCCCATAAACGCTGCTGCCGCAATCCCTAGGCCTATAAACTGACCATATTTCGGGCTTGCAACAAAGACTAACAATGCTCCAATTCCAAGTATAATAATTGCTGTACTCAAATTACTGGTTCCTACCAATCCCACGATTGGCATAATTAGCAGCATGATTTTAAACAGTGTCCTC
This sequence comes from uncultured Coprococcus sp., assembly GCA_964646135.1. Classification (GTDB taxonomy): domain Bacteria; phylum Bacillota; class Clostridia; order Lachnospirales; family Lachnospiraceae; genus Allocoprococcus. Next base: position 14,780 of record CAZYCT010000016.1, read on the forward strand.
ATCTTTCCTATCTTTTTTCTGTTTTTCGTAACGAGCCATGCCAAAAAAATAATCAATGCAACTTTAGAAAATTCGGACGGCTGAAATGAAAATGGACCCAAAGACAGCCATCTTTTGGATCCATTATATTCACTTCCCCACAGGATTACCGCTATTGACAAAGCAATCGCAGCCATATACCCTGCAACAGCAAACTTCTGCCAGACATGATAATCAATCTCAGAAACAACAAACATACTGATGATTCCTAGTATCGTAGCAAAAATCTGCTTCTTCAGATAGTAAAAAGAATCATGAAATTTCACTCTCCCATTATAGGCACTGACACTGTACAAAATAATCAGACCTACACTCACAAGAAGAAAAACTATGACGATCAACACATAATCTTTGTGCCCTTTTTTCCTCTCATCCGCCAATCATTTTCACGTCCTTTTCCTATTAAGTTATAATTATGAAAGATTTTCAACAAACTTTTTAAACTCTTTTCCGCGCACTTCATAATTAGGGAACATTCCCCAACTTGCACATGCCGGTGACAAAAGTACTGCATCTCCCGGTTCTGCAAGTTCTACACAAGCTTTCATCGCATCTTCAAAAGTATCTTTTAAAATGCAATTTTGGAAGCCACATTCTTCTGCCTCACGCTTGATCTGTTCTTTGGTAGCTCCGATCAAAACAAGATGTCTAACCTTTCCATCAAAGCTCTGAATCCATTCATGGAAATCAGACTGTTTATCATAACCTCCACCAATCAAAATCGTCGGTCTTACCATGGCTTTAATACCTTTGATTGCCGCATCAGGGTTCGTGCCCTTAGAATCGTTGTAATATGCAACGCCGTTTTTCTCTGCCACAAACTCAATGCGATGTTCCACGCCTTTAAATGCTCTCACTGTGTTGCGGATGCACTCCATATCTACACCATATGCTGCTGCCATAGCAACAGCGGCCATTACATTCTCATAATTGTGAACGCCAAGAATCTGCAGTTCAGACACCTCACATACTTCCACTCCGTCACTATGAACTTCTGGCTTATAAATAATCCGGTTCTGATCTAAATAGATTCCTTGTTCCAGTTTATGCGCACTGCTGAAATAAAGAACTTTTGCTCTTGTCTTTTCTGCCATCTTACGTGTCACTTCGTCTTCATAGTTTAAGACACAAGTATCTTCTTCTGTCTGATTCTTCATGATATCCATCTTTGCCTGGATATAGGCTTCCATGGTATGATGACGGTTCAAGTGATCTGGTGTAATATTCAGTACAGCACTGACTCTAGGACGGAATGTATGAATACTTTCCAACTGAAAACTCGACAGTTCAGCCACAATCACAGAATCATCTTTTGTCTGCGCTGCCACAGTTGTGTAGGGATTTCCTATATTTCCAACCACAAAGACACTTTCAAAAGCATTCTGCATAATCTCTCCTAAAAGCGAAGTCGTTGTTGTTTTTCCATTGGTTCCTGTAATACCAAGGATTTCCCCTTTTCCACAGACATATGCAAGCTCAATCTCGCCCCACACTGGAATTCCCATCTCCTTCATCCGAAGTACAATCGGAAGATCCGTTGGAACTCCTGGGCTCATGACAACCAGATCAAGAGAGGAAAGTATCTCATTCGGGAACTCTCCCGCCACAATCTGTATCTTAGCTTCTTTGGCAATCTGTGATTTAATTCTATCTATATCCAGATTTTCATTTCCATCATACAATATCACCTGTGCACCTTCTGCTGCCAGCAAACCACAAGAGCCTATTCCGCTAATTCCAGCGCCAAAGACCAGCACATTCTTATCTCTTAATGTCACTTATATCCCTCCTAAATTGCCATAAATGCGATCAAGCACAAGATTGCTGTAATAATCGAAAACACAGCAACTACACGTGTTTCACTCCAACCGCAAAGTTCGAAATGATGATGGATTGGAGCCATCTTGAAAATTCTCTTTCCACCAGTCTTCTTAAAGTAAGTCACTTGAATCATAACTGAGAGCACCTCAATTAGATAAATTGCTCCCACAAGAATAATAAATAGCGGCATCTGAAGCATGTAAGCTGTCGATGCAACAAAACCTCCAAGAGCAAGGGAACCTGTATCTCCCATAAACACACTGGCCGGATACACATTGAACAAAAGGAAGCCTAAAAGAGCACCTGCCACTGCACATGTGATTGGCTCAATGCCACTATTCGTACCAATGGCAACCACGCTAAAAAATGTAGCTACCAACACAGTTACACTTGAAGCAAGCCCATCTAATCCATCTGTAAAATTCACGCCATTGACAGTTCCGATCACTGCCACAAACAAAAGCGGTACTGCAAACCAGCCAAGATCCAAATACTTTCCACCAGAAAATGGAAGAAGCAGTTCAAGGGAAATATCTGCAACATTTACAATATAGTATGCAAACACAGCCGTAATCACCAATTGAAATGCCATTTTCTGTGCTGGCATCAGACCATCAGAACGCTTCAGTACAACTTTTAAATAGTCATCCAAAAATCCAACCAATCCAAAGCCTACCGTAACAAAAAGTACCGGAATGATCTTCGGATAATCCTTGATATAAAATAGTGAAGTAATTGTGATGGCTGCAATAATAATCACGCCTCCCATGGTCGGCGTACCTGCCTTCATAAGATGAGACTGCACACCTTCTTCTCGCTCTGTCTGTCCCATCTTCAATCTTCTTAATACTGGAATCACGACTGGTCCCATAATCACACTAAGCGCAAAGGAAACCAGCACTGCCATTATAATCTTATAATCCATATCGCACCTCTTATCTCTTTCGTTCTAGCAAATAGTATAATGTATTCACTCTTGATTTTCAACCGCTTCTTCTTTTTCAATTTCCAAATATGGGAGAATATTTTCAAAAATATCCCTCACTACAGGCGCAGCAATTGTTCCTCCATAATAGACGCCTTGAGGATTATAAATAATTACCATAGCTGCAACTTGTGGATGAGAAGCCGGCGCAAAACCAATAAAAGAAGAGATATATTTATTTGCACTTCTTGGAAGTGTCTGGCTGGTCGCTGTTTTCCCGCCAATCGCATAACCTTCGATATAAGCCTTACTTCCTCCACCTTTTTCCACAACACTCTGCAAGATTTCTCGCATCATTTCTGACGTTTTTTCACTTACTATCTGCTTTTCATCTTCATAGGAAAATGTATGAACCCTCTTTCCCTTTTCATCGTACACTGCCACCGCAAAATGTGGTGTGATTCTTCTTCCACCGTTCACAAGTGAACAGACTGTCGTCGCCATCTGCATCGGCGTAATCTGAAATGACTGACCAAAAGACATGGTCGCCAATTCTACTGCCCCTACATTTTCTTCTTTATGTATCACTGCTGTCGCCTCTCCTGGAAGATCCACTCCCGTTTTTTCCATTAGTCCGAATTTCTGAAAATATTTATAAAAATCCGTTGTTCCAAGCTGTGCCCCAATCTCAATAAATGCCGGATTACAAGAATTTTGCACCGCCTCAACAAATGTCTCAGAACCATGTCCTCCAACTTTGGCGCAGCGGATTTTTCGGTCTTCCACAATTTTATATCCCGGACAATAGAACTGGTCCTCCAGATGAACAGTCCCTGCCTCCAAAGCCGCAGATGCTGTAAACACCTTAAAAATGGATCCCGGCTCATAGGTGTCACTGATACACTCGTTTCTCCACATTTGATTCAGCATCTTCTGCCGTTCCTCCTCATTCTCTGGACTTTCATCAGTATTAAGAACAAATGGCGTGTTCAAATCAAACTCTGGCACATTTACACAGGCATAGATTTCTCCGTTTTGTGGATTCATGATTATAACTGCCACTTGATCAGCCTGCTTTTCTTCCCTCACTTTTTCTGCGGCTTGCTGTGCATAACTTTGGATATAATAATCCAAACTCAATTGCAACGTATCACCAGATATAGGTTCCTTTCGTCCCTCTGCCAGATTCTCCAGTTCTACTCCCCTTGCATCTGTTGTTGTCAAAATTGTACCATTGACACCTTTTAGCCACTTTTCATACTGTACTTCCAATCCTATGATTCCTTGATTGTCACTTCCTGTAAACCCAAGCACCTTTGATGCAAACTCGTCATATGGATAATAACGTCTGAAATCTTCATCTACCTTGACCCCATCCAAATTATAAGCTCGAATTTTATCTCCTATCTCTTTTTCTACATTTGATTTTATTTTTTCTCTGGCCGAAATTTTATTCACCTTTTTTTCTACTTGCGCCAGTTCCATTCCCAGTTCACGCGCCAGAACTTCACTTACCTTTCCTGCATCTGTAATCTGGTTATGAATGACCGAAATCGTGCAGACAGTTTTGTTGGTTGCTAATACCAGGCCTGTTCTGTCTAATATTTCTCCCCTGGCTGCCTTAATCTCCCTCTCTCGTTCATGCAATTCCTGGGCTTTGTTTTGATAATATTCTGCTTCAAAGATCATCAAATATACCAGTCGGCCGCTCAGACCAATCACGCAAAATACAGCGCACAAAAATACAATCAAAATTTTTCTTTTATTATAAGTTTTGTTCCATATCCTCTTTTCATTTTCTTTCAAAATAAAATAAAACCTCAGAAAAAAGATGTTTATTTTAATTTATTATCTTTCCTCTGAGGTTATACATTTTATTCTGTTTTTGTTATTCCAAGATACGGAAATGCTTCTGCCATAATTTCCGCCGAAAGCTTTGTTACCAAAGAATTACTCTGTGCCTGATTCTCCACATTTGGCTCATCGATCACTACATATACTACCACTTCCGGATGTTCCTGTGGCGCATATCCAATGAATGAAATCAAGTTCTTATTCTCTCCTCGTGGCAGCTTTTCTGCTGTTCCAGTCTTACCGCCAACACTGTAGCCTTCCACTGCTGCAAATTGTCCGCTTCCATTTGCCACAACGCTGTACATATACTCTTTCAGCAGTTCGCTTGTCTGCGCAGAAACCGTTCTATTTTCCAGGACTGGCTCCATTGTCTCAATTACATTGCCACTTTCATCTCGAATTTCCTTTACAATATGTGGCGTATAATAATCCCCTCCGTTGATCAAGGATGAAAAGGCGGACGCAAGCTGAACCATCGTGACAGTAAAATTCTGCCCAAAAGAATTGGTCGCCAGATCTACACTTCCCATTTTGTCTGCAGAATATAAAATTCCGGATGCATTTCCCGTAAGATCTAATCCTGCGTATTCTCCAAATCCAAAAATACTCTGGTATTTGCAGAATTCCTCTGTTCCAATCTCTGCAGCGATTTCCATCAAGGCAACGTTACAGGAATTTTCCATTACTTCTGTAAGATTCTGTGTGCCGTGTCCACCTTTGTTGTAGGCAATACATTTTATATCTGTCCCTGCAACATTCAATGAACCCCCGCAATAATAGTGTTCACTTCCATCAAGCACTCCCATTTCCAACCCTGTCGCTATCGTAAATGGTTTGATCGTGGATCCTGGCTCATATGCATCACTCACGCAGAAATTTCGCCACAGTTCATTCAGAATGTTCATCTTTTCTTCGCTAGTCATGGAAGCAATGGCTTCCTCAGAGTAGTAGGCACTCAAATCACGTGGATTATTCAAATCATAATTCGGATAAGATGCCATCGCCATAATTGCATTGGTATTCGGATTCATAATAAGTACCGCAATATTCTTGGCACCTTCCCCTTCTGTTGCGTTATTTTTATAAGTCTCGTTAAACTGAAGAATATGTTTTTCTACGATAGACTGCAAGTTTGTATCGATTGTAGAAACCACCGTATTGCCATTAACAGGCATCTTCACCGTCTGTTCTACATCCGAAGTACCGGTCTGATAACCATATTTTCGACCATCAATTCCGTTTAGTTCCGTGTTATAATACGCCTCTAGTCCATTGACACCTACATTGCCATCTACACTAAATCCAATCATATCACACGCTAATGAACTATATGGATACTTTCTCACATAATCTTCTTCCAGCCAGATACCTTGCACATAATTGTTGTCTTCTACACCTTTATAATACACCTGTGCGTCATCATAACTGATACCCTTTTTCACAATACAATATCTACTGTTTGCTTTTTCTACAATTAGATTATTTACTGTATTCTCTTCAATTGCAAAATATGTCTTCAATGCCTCTTTCGTTGCACTGATATATTTCCCTGAATCCTTGTCTGCATCCAAAAGAATCTTTACATCCAAAATCACATTGTAAACTCGTTCACTTGTGGCAAGTTTTGTTCCATTCACATCTACGATATCTCCACGCTTAAACGGAATGATTCGGCTAGAATACTGCTGCTGATCCAACACTGTCTTCGTGTATGCCGCTCCGCTAGAAGCGTTGATTTGAATGATTCTTCCTATAAGTACAACAAAAGCCAGTAAAATTGCCAAATAGAGCATTACTAGCTTTTCCTGCATCTTCTTCGTGAACTTCAGACGTATCGCAGAAACTTTCTTTTTTCTTCTTTTCGCCATTCTTTCACCTTTTTCTTATTCTAATCTAAGACACCATTCTTCGGTATCTGTTCATACTGTTTCACATAATCACCTGCAGGATTCTGGTAAGTAATCATCTGATCAGAATCAGCATACACCATTCCTAGACCCAAAGCCCGTTCTCTTACCATCTCTAAATTCACAGAGTCTAAAATACTATTTTCCTTCGTTGTATTCTCTTCTTTTAAATCTGCAAGTTGTTCTTCCATTGCAGCAATGTTTGCTGCATGGCTCGTTCCTTCAAATCGAAGCTGTAAATACCAGACACAGACCATAAGTGTCGCAACTGTCGCAATCGCCAAAAACACGGTATATGCTGTGTTCATATGTAATGCTTGTTTCCGGTTCTTGCGAACCTGAGGACTGACCGCCTTCTTCCTCGGCTGTTCTTGTGGTTCTTCCCAGTCCCTTCTCTGAGGTGCAGCATCCATCTTTCTTACGGTATTCCCATATATATATGCTTCGTTATAGCGCATAGCCGTACGTCTTTCGCTCTTCGAGCTATAATTACGCCGTTCTGCCATACGTCATCACCCTTTCAAAATCACTTGTCTTCTTATTATACTCTTTCAAAAATTCTAAGTTTTGCGCTCTTTGAGCGACTGTTCCACTCTAATTCTTCCTCACTTGGGAGAATCGGTTTTCTCGTTACCACTTTTCCCTTTGGCACGTTGCCACACACGCACACCGGAAATGTGCTTGGGCAAGTACATGGGTTCTCTGCTTTCTTAAAAATTCCTTTTACAATTCTATCCTCTAATGAATGGAAGGTAATAATACAAATTCTTCCACCCACATTCAGCATATCAATCATCTCATCTAATGAGTCTCTAAGGACTTCCAATTCACGATTACACTCAATGCGAATTGCCTGAAATGTTCTCTTCGCCGGATGTCCGGCATTCTTCTGAAATTTCATCGGAATCGACTGTCTAATAATCTCTGTCAATTGTCCTGTGGTCTCAATAGGACCTTTTTCCCTCTCCATTACGATGTGCTTTGCAATATTCTTAGCGAATTTGTCTTCTCCGTAATCTCTGATAATGCGAAAAAGGTCCATCTCACCATAGGTATTGACGATGTCCTTTGCCGTCAATGTCTGACGTGTATCCATTCTCATATCCAAAGGTGCATCTGCGCGATAAGAGAATCCTCGGTCTGCCGTATCTAATTGATAAGAAGATACGCCCAGATCAAGTACGATCCCATCGACTTTGTCAATTCCTAACTCATGAAGCCGTGATTTCATATCACAATAATTGCTTCGGATTATTGTAACTCTCTCCCCGAAATCACTTAAACGGGCACCTGCAGCTTCAATTGCTGCTTCGTCCTGGTCTATTCCTATAAAACTCCCCTTGCTACTTAAACGGCGACATACCTCATAAGCATGTCCACCTCCACCAAGCGTACCATCGACATATATTCCGTCCGGCTTGATGTTAAGGCCATCTACTGTTTCTTCTAACAGAACTGATTTGTGTTCAAATACCATATTATCCTCCTGAAATGGTCTGGTTTAAATGCTAAGTCCCAAATCTTCCATATCACTTGCAATGTCTTCGATATTCTCTTCGATATCAGCTGTACGAGCATCCCAAGCTTCTTTGCTCCAGATTTCTACTTTATCAAGCACACCTGCCAGAACAACTTCCTTTTCCAGGTCTGCATATGTACGCAACGAAGATGAAAGTAAAACTCTCCCTTGTTTATCTATCTCACCTTCAACTGCACTTCCAAGAAAGAATCGCTTGAAATCTCTGGCCTTTTTGTTTGTAAGTGGTAAGGTTCTAAGTTTGTCCTCGAAGGCTTCCCATTCATTTTCTGGATACAGAAATAAGCAGCCATCCATCCCCTTTGTAATAACGAAATGTTCTCCCAAACTATCTCGCAATTTCGAAGGGATGATCAACCTGCCTTTTGAATCAATACTGTGATTAAATTCTCCAGTCAACATGAGAATCACCTACTTCCAGAGTGGTCTTTTTTACTCCATTTATATACCACTTTGCACCACTTTTTACCACTTGCCTCCATTCTAAACCACTTATTTCCCCTTTTCAACCCTTTTTTCACATTTTCCTATGTTTTTTTCTTTTCCTTTCATTGAATAATTACTGTTATAACTAAAAAAAGCTCCTTGATCGGAGCTTTCTCATCTATTTTCTATATTTGGACGTAAAAATAGCGACCGGGGTCATCAGTCGCAACTTTTACGTAATAAATATTTACTTAAGGGCTTTGGTAAATAACGGAGGGGAAATTTACCAATGAAGTCATGTTATCGTGATAACATGTTTGATGTAATCATGATAACATAAGCCATATCATTTGTAAATAAGTTTTTTGAATTTTTCCCAAAAACTTATTCGAATTCTGATTTTTATTTAAAACCAGAAGGGTTAATTTTATCAATTCTCAAAAAGCTTTTTTAAGGGAACGCAGCTCTTTTGAATCTATAAATACAATACCACATCTTTTCAATTTTGTAAACATGTTTATTAATTAATCTTGTTTTCATTTATAAAAAATGCAATACTGATATTTGTAATGTTAATATATATTCTAAGCTTCCTTCTTTACAAAAAAATAAGCACAACCATTGCCAATGACACAATACAACAGTTCTGCTTATTTTTATGAGTTAAATGCTAAACAGCTTTTACCTGGCATAGCAGGCATCGCGATAATTCTCAAAAGTTTCTAGAGGGAATGCAACTTTCTTGAATCTATAATGAATATACCACAATTTTCGTTTTTTGTAAACGCGTTTACAAGATAATCTCCGTTTATTTCTTGACATAAAAATTACGACTGGGGCATCAGTCGTAACTTTTATGTAATAATTTTACTTAGGGTCAAGATAAATTTAAGAAGGGTTATTTATCTCTCGTTACATGTATTATAACACACTCTTTCCATTTTGTAAACACGTTTATTAATTAATTCTGTTTATTTTACCAAACTAATCTCTTTTCAAAATTTCCTATTATTTCCCCGCTTTGCGTGAAATACATAAAGACTTTCGGATCAGCCACCATCACCAATTCTTTAATTTGAGAAATCTCATATTTTGAAATCATGACATTCAGGATATGCATCTCTTCATTCGTGTATGCTCCCGCACCTTCCCACTTTGTGACCCCACGTCCAGTCTTCTCCATAATTAGTTTATCTATATCGTCTTTTTTTGTAAATATCAATACACTTACATTAATATTCTGCATGTGGACTTTGTCACACATTAAAGCAAACACAACACCGTAAATTAACGAATACACCACAATTTCTACATCAAAGAGGAATAAGCAGATGGAATAGACAAAAATATTCACGATCATCCCAACCATTCCAACACTCAATTTGGGAAACTCACTAGTAATATACATTCCCAGCATTTCCTGTCCGCCTCCAGAATGTCCTCCGAGAAGCACTAATCCAGTTCCTCCCCCAGCAATTGCACCGCCTACAATACACGCAGTAAGATAATCACTAATAATCGGCTCTGCCGGTACCGGAATTAGCGTCTGAGATAAAGATTGGATCAAGATGACAAGAATTGACCCCGCAAAGAAGCTCCTTCCCACTTTCTTATACGCTAAAAAACAAATCGGTAAATTAATGACAAAAAACACAATCCCCGTGATGTCTGTCTGTCCAAACGATAAATGAAATGCTTCTACTATAAATGTACGAATCAGCTGCGCCACGCCCATAAATCCTGAGTTGTATAAATTCAATGGCAAGATAAATAAATTTACTCCTGCAGCAAAACATGCGCCACCTACGCACGATAATAATAATCCCTTCATCTGTGAACGTTTGCTCACTCTTGTTAATGTTCCTTTTGACATGCAGTTTCCTCCTAAAAAAGCAGAATATGATTACCATCTAATCATATCCTGCTCTCTATTAATTCTCAAGCTTTTTTGATAAGTAAAGACGTATCAGCCTTATTCAACTTTCTCAGATTTTAATGCTTTTACAAATGATGCACATGCCGCAAACATAATGAATATGAATGGGAATGCTGCCGCAAGTGAAATTGTCTGAAGAGGTTTCAGTCCACCTGCCATTAAAAGTCCTACTGCCATTACAGACTGAATAACACCCCAAAGAATTTTCCTGCTGTTCGGTGGGTTGTGATCTCCATCTGTTGATAACATAGAAAGTACAAATACACCTGAGTTTGCTGATGTAATGAAGAATGCACACAAGGAAATAATTGCTACGATTGATAAAATTGATCCTAGAGGATACTGCTCCAATACTGCGAACAATCCAACTTCTGGTGTCGCTGCGAATGCTGCAAGTTCTTCTAACGATAAGATTCCTTTTGCTCCAAGGTTAATTCCAAGGTTACCGAAAATTGAGAACCAGATACATGATGCAAGTGCTGGAATCAATACCACGCCAAGAACAAATTCTCTGATTGTACGTCCCTTAGAAATACGTGCAATAAATACGCCTACAAATGGAGCCCATGCAATAAACCATGCCCAGTAGAATAATCTCCAACTTCCAAACCAAGAGTTATCTGCATATGGGAAGATCATAAGAGAATTTTCTACAAAGTTTCCAATGTACTGTCCCATTCCATTTACAAATGAATTCAAAACTTCAATCTTAGGTCCTACGATGAAGCAAGCAACCATAAGTCCAATTGCTACATATAAATTTGTGTCTGAAATAAGCTTAATACCTTTTTCAATTCCAGATACCGCCGACCAGATATAAAGAACCGATACGATTGCAACAATCACAATTTCTACAGTAAGATTGATTGGAAGACCAAATAATCTGTTAAGTCCTGCATTAATCTGTAATGTTCCAAGTCCAAGTGATGTTACAACACCAGCAACTGTTGCAAACACCGCTAAAATATCTACTAACTTTCCAAGCCATCCACTGGCAAGTTTTTCACCAATCAATGGTTCCAGAATAGTACTAATCAAACCTTTTTTGTTCTTTCTGAACATGAAGTATGCAAGTCCAAGACCGATAACTGCATAGTTAGCCCAAGGAAGGATTCCCCAATGCATAAAGGACTGCTCAAATGCAAATTCTGCCGCTGCCTCTGTACCAGCTTCAACTCCAAGAGGATTCAGATAATATCCCAAAGGTTCTGCTACACCCCAGAATACAAGTCCAACACCCATACCAGCACCGAACAATAAACCAAACCATGTCAGGTTACTATATTCTGGTCTGGAATCATCACCGCCAAGTCTGATATTTCCATACTTTCCAAAAGCAACATAAACAACAAACACCAAGAATACAATCATTGCCAGCAAATACAGCCATCCAAAATCTGTAGTCAAAAAACTAAATGCCGCATTTGATACTGCCGTAAAACTGTCATTCAAAGCTACCGACCACACAGCCATAATACCGATTAATACAAGTGATACATAAAATACCGTATTATTCTTTTTTTTCATACGTATAAAGCCCCCTTTATATACGATTCCTTTTTTGTGGTTATGGACCATCGTTTTTGATCCATAACCACATATCTCACAATTTAAAAAATAACGAAACTATACTTTAAATACTGTCTGTTCTTCTACATCTATACCAAGTGCTTCCACTGCCACTCTTGTTCTGTGATAACGAAGTTTCCACTGATCTTCCTTCGGAGTTCCTGGGTCACCGAGTGGATATGGGATAGAGATTGTAGGTACGATTCTGTTAGCTC
>CAZYCT010000017.1:0-26485 GCA_964646135.1 uncultured Coprococcus sp.
GACATCAGCCCATTTATCAAATTCGGTTGCTTGAAAGATGAGAAGTTCTGTGAAAAGATGATGGATCATATCCTCTTCAAGAATATAGAAGGCAAGTATCTGACATTGAAAGAATGTATTGAAGAAAATGGCGGAAGCATTGTGGAACCAGAGGAAAGTAAGGATGCCGGAGAAGCAAATACTGTATCAGAAGATTTAAAGACTGTCATTTACTATGTGACAGATGAGCAGCAGCAGAGCCAATATATCAATATGTTCAAGAAAGAAGGTCTTGATGCAGTCCTTTTGACACACAATATTGATTCACCATTTATCACAACTTTGGAGACGAAGAATGACCGTGTACGTTTCCAGAGAATTGATGCAGATGTGACTTCACATTTGACAGAGGAGATTACCGAAGAAGAGAAAGAAAGTATCAAAGAGACGAGAGACAGCTTGATGGAATTGTTCCGCAAAGTTCTTGGCAACGATAAGCTGGATGTGAAAGTGGAAAAAATGAAAGATGACAGTACAGCTGCGATCATTACATTGTCAGAACAGTCACGCCGTATGCAGGAAATGATGAAGATGTATGGCATGACCGGAATGGATCCGTCTATGTTTGGAACAGAATCTACATTGGTGTTGAACCTGAATCACCCATTGGTAGCATATGTGCAGGAACACAAGGATGGAGAACACACAGAGCTGATCTGCAAGCAGCTTTATGATCTTGCAATCTTGGCACATAAGCCGCTGGCACCAGAAGAAATGACAGCGTTCTTAAAGAGAAGTAATGACATTATGTTATTGCTGGCAAAATAATAGAAAAGAATCCCCTTTAAGCCAGGAGCTCAAAGGGGATTTCATATTTTGTGAAGATACGCTGAACCATCTTATCCCAAGCTGTCTCAAGCGACTTGTCCAGTGTGAATAAGTGCATGGAAGTTCCGGTCGTGCAAGTCAGCATCGTTCCGTCGTATTTGAAATTCAGATATAAGCCTTGTACGTCAGAAAGTGAAAACGTCAAGCCCTCTTGCTCCATCAGTTTGGCGATGTTTGGCGCAGATAGAGAGAGGATAAAACGAAAGTTTAAGGGTGTTCGCTTCCCTTTGATGATGGAGAAGCAAAACTCCCGCTGCTCCTTCCAAAGGGCGTACTCCCGGTCCGGGATAGTAATTTCTTCGTTTGTCTGTTGATGATAGAAGTCCTTTTTTAATCTTCCATCAATATGATATGTATTGAATGTGGTAATCTCTCCCTCTAGAAAAAGGAAAGAATCAAATGCGTGCTGAATCAGCAATTCATTCATGCATTTCTTAGTATCTAGTGAGAAAATCCGCATGAAGAACCTCCTAAAAATATATTTGATGCAAGTATAACATATCTGTCATGGAAATGCATCTATGCGGTTTGACTTTTCTACTGGAAACCAGTAAAATATAAAAGATATCGCTGTGCTGTGTGTAAGGCGGAAAAAGAGGAGATTTGATATGGCGAATAAGATTGAGAGACAATTTCAAGAACATAAAGAGAAGGGGACAGTCCGCCTGAACAAGTATTTAAGTGAGGCGGGAATCTGTTCTCGGCGTGAGGCAGACCGCCTGATTGAGCAAGGAATCGTATTTGTAGATGGAAAGCGTGCCGAGACGGGGACGAAAGTAGAGCCAGGTCAAGAGGTGCGTGTCGGAAAGAAGATTATATCACGACAGGAGAAGATGGTCGTTCTGGCAGTCAATAAACCAAGGGGAATTGTCTGTACAGAAGAAAGAAGAGAGCGGGACAGTATTGTCCGCTTTTTGAATTATCCTCAGAGAGTGACTTATGTAGGAAGACTAGATAAGGATTCAGAAGGGCTTTTATTGATGACAAATAATGGTGATATCATCAATAAAATCATGCGGGCCGGCAATTGCCACGAGAAAGAATATAAAGTGACAGTCGACAAGCCTATCACGGAAGAATTCTTAGAGAAGATGGCAGCAGGTGTGCATATTTTAGACACAGTGACTAGACCATGCAAGGTCGAGGCAGTGGGGAAATATAAATTTAAGATTATTTTGACACAGGGATTGAACCGACAGATTCGCAGAATGTGCGAGGCACTTGGCTATGAAGTGAAAGAGCTCTTTCGCATAAGAATCATGAATATAGAGATTGGTAACCTGAAGTCTGGACAATATAGAGAATTGACGGATGAAGAACTGAATGGTCTGTATGATTTGATCAAGCATTCTTCAAATGAAACGGTAATATGTGAGACAGGGGAACAGTATGAATAAGAGACAAAGAATGCAGGAACTGGTAGAATTGTTGAATAGGGCCAGCAAAGCTTATTATCAAGAAGCGCGGGAGATTATGAGTAATTATGAATACGACACGCTCTATGATGAACTGGTGGTGCTGGAGAAAGAACTTGGGACAGTGATGGCCAACAGTCCTACCGTAAATGTGGGTTATGAAGTTCTAAGTGAACTTCCCAAAGAGCGACACGAATCTCCGATGCTTTCTTTAGATAAAACAAAAGAAATATCAAGACTGAAAGAGTTTGTGGGAAACCAGAAAGCGCTGATTTCGTGGAAATTAGATGGACTTACGATTGTACTTACCTACCGTGACGGGAAATTATATAAGGCGGTCACCCGTGGAAATGGAGAAGTGGGGGAAGTTATTACCAACAATGCAAGAGTGTTTAAGAACATTCCACTTCAGATTGCATACACAGGAGAGCTGATTCTGCGTGGGGAAGCAGTCATTGGGTATAAGGATTTTGAAAAAATCAATGAAAATATTGCAAGTGCAGATGAAAAGTATAAAAATCCAAGAAATCTTTGTAGTGGCTCTGTCCGGCAGCTGAATAATGAGATCACAGCCAAAAGAAATGTCTGTTTCTATGCATTTTCTTTGGTGAAGGCAGAAGACGTAGAGTTCCATAACTCAAGGAAAGAACAATTTGCCTGGCTCGCAGAACAGGGCTTCGATGTGGTGGAGCATTATCTTGTGACGGCAGAGGAACTGGAAGAAAAGGTGGCTTATTTTGAAGAAAAAATAGTGGAAAATGATTTCCCGTCTGATGGGCTTGTGCTGGTGTATGATGACATCGCATACGGCCGTTCCCTTGGAAGAACTGCGAAGTTTCCAAGAGATTCTTTCGCATTCAAATGGGCAGATGAGATTCGTGAGACAACATTATTAGAAATTGAGTGGAGTCCATCAAGAACAGGTCTTATTAATCCAGTTGCCATTTTTGAGCCGGTAGAGCTAGAGGGGACAACCGTGAGCAGAGCCAGCGTGCACAATCTAAGCATTATGGAAGAATTAGAGCTGGGAATCGGTGATACCATCTCCGTATATAAGGCAAATATGATTATTCCACAGATTGCCAACAACCTCACGCGCAGTGGAAAGGTAGAGATTCCCAAAGTCTGTCCAGTCTGTGGAGGTTTGACAGAGGTGCGGCAGCAAAATGATGCCAAATCTTTATACTGTACGAATCCAGAGTGTCAGGCAAAGAGGGTGAAGTCTTTTGCTTTATTTGTCAGCCGTGACGCATTGAATGTGGATGGCTTATCAGAGGCAACACTGGAGAAGTTTATCGCTCACGGATTTATCCATAAATATGCAGATATTTTTTATTTACATCGCTATCAAGAACAGATTCAGACGATGGAAGGATTCGGAGAAAAATCCTATGAGAATTTAATCCAAAGTGTGGAAGCAGCGCGAGAGACAACCCTTGCAAAGGTGATCTATGGACTTGGAATCTCAGGAATCGGACTTGCGAATGCGAAAGTGATCTGCAGAGAGTTTGACAATGATATACAGAGAATGTTAGAAGCAACAGTGGAAAGGTAGAGATTCCCAAAGTCTGTCCAGTCTGTGGAGGTTTGACAGAGGTGCGGCAGCAAAATGATGCCAAATCTTTATACTGTACGAATCCAGAGTGTCAGGCAAAGAGGGTGAAGTCTTTTGCTTTATTTGTCAGCCGTGACGCATTGAATGTGGATGGCTTATCAGAGGCAACACTGGAGAAGTTTATCGCTCACGGATTTATCCATAAATATGCAGATATTTTTTATTTACATCGCTATCAAGAACAGATTCAGACGATGGAAGGATTCGGAGAAAAATCCTATGAGAATTTAATCCAAAGTGTGGAAGCAGCGCGAGAGACAACCCTTGCAAAGGTGATCTATGGACTTGGAATCTCAGGAATCGGACTTGCGAATGCGAAAGTGATCTGCAGAGAGTTTGACAATGATATACAGAGAATGTTAGAAGCAACAGAAGAAGATTTAAGTCAGATTCAGGGAGTCGGACCTGTAATGGCTCATGCTTTTGTGTCATATTTCAAAAACGAACAGCATAAGCAGGAATTACTGGAACTTTTGGAGGAAGTGAAGATTCCAAGAGAGGATAAGAACGAAAATGAATTAAAACTAAAGGATATGATTTTCGTAGTGACTGGAAGTGTCAATCATTTTGCCAACCGCAATGAATTAAAAGAAGTGATTGAAAATCTGGGAGGGAAGGTCACGGGATCGGTGACTGGAAAGACCAATTATTTGATTAATAATGATGTAAATTCTACTTCGTCGAAGAATAAGAAAGCAAGAGAACTGGGAGTGCCGATTTTGTCGGAAGAAGACTTCCTTGAATTGATAAAATAGGAGGAACTATAGATGTCAGAATATGAGAAAATATGTTTTCTGTGCAGAAGACCGGAGAGTGTGGCTGGAAAGATGATTGAGATGCCACAGAAAATGTATATCTGCGCAGATTGTATGCAAAGAAGCATGGATGCTATGAACAACATGCCGTTTGACTATAATCAGTTCATGAACAATCCGGGAATGCCTGTGATGGGATTTGGGGACATGGAGATGGAAAATGAAATTCCACAATCACAGAAAATTAAGAAAAGAAAGCCGGAAGAAGAGCGTGTCCCAATCATTGATTTGAAGGATATTCCAGCACCGCACAAGATCAAGGAGAAGCTGGATGACTATGTAGTGGGACAGGAGCACGCAAAAAAAGCGATGTCGGTGGCAGTCTACAATCATTATAAACGTGTGGCGACAGATTCATCCGATGAGATTGAAATAGAGAAATCCAACATGTTGATGATTGGACCTACTGGGTCAGGAAAGACACATTTGGTAAAGACTTTGGCAAAGATTCTGGATGTTCCACTTGCAATTACAGATGCAACATCGTTGACAGAGGCGGGCTATATCGGAGACGATATTGAGAGCGTTGTGTCGAAACTTCTGGCCGCAGCCGACAATGATGTGGATAAAGCAGAGCAGGGAATTATTTTTATTGATGAGATTGATAAAATTGCGAAAAAGAAAAATTCCAGTCAGCGAGACGTAAGTGGCGAATCTGTGCAGCAAGGAATGTTAAAACTTCTTGAAGGAAGTGAAGTGGAAGTTCCAGTTGGGGCAACCAGCAAAAATGCAATGGTTCCGCTGGTAACGATAAATACAAAGAATATTTTGTTTATCTGCGGTGGAGCATTTCCTGATTTGGAGCAGATTATTAAGACACGTCTTTCTAAGAATACATCCATCGGATTTGGAGCAGATTTAAAAGATAAATATGATCAGGATAAAGACATTTTGCAGAAAGTGACAGTTGAAGATTTGCGTACTTTCGGTATGATTCCGGAATTTTTAGGTCGTCTGCCAATCGTGTTCAGCCTGAAAGGCTTGGATGAGGATATGCTGGTAGAAATCCTGCGTACACCAAAGAATGCTATTCTGAAACAATATCAGAAATTGCTGGCATTAGATGAAGTGAAATTGGAGTTCGATGAAGAAGCGATGCACGCAATCGCGAAAAAAGCGATACAGAAGGACACTGGTGCAAGAGCACTTCGGGCAATCATTGAAGAATTTATGCTTGATATCATGTTTGAAATCCCGAAAGATGATAATATTGGACAGGTGACAATCACGAAAGCATATGTGGAAGGTACGGGTGGTCCGCTTATTTGTCTGCGCGGACAGACGATACCTCGATTAGAGCAGAAATAAATACTTATTATCAGGAAGGATTTTCGCATAAAAGTGGAAATCCTTCATATATTTTGTAGCAACAGGATGAAAGAAGAAAAGGAAAACCATGCCTACGTGTCAAGAAGCAATTTATTCAGAGGCGTATCAAGATTATATATGTGTGGGAAATCAAGCTTTTTGGAGTAGAACTTTACAGGAAGAAGTCTGTAGAATTCCACTGGAATATGGATTTGAATTGCTATATACGCATGAGGAAGAATCGGGAATGCATTCACCATATTCTTTTCCTTATTTTGCAGTTCCCAAATGCTATTCTGCGCTGGATATGCAGGTGCTGTCTCAGACAGGAATTTCTCAAATTCAGATGTTTCCAGGGTTGGAACTTTATGGAGAAGGGATTATTGTAGGAATCGTGGATTCTGGAATCCATTATCAAGATCCGGTCTTTCGAGGACTGGATGGAAAGACGAAGATTCTGCGGATATGGGATCAGACAGTTCAGTCAGGCGAGTCGCCAGAAGGAATTCCTTATGGGAGCGAGTATACCAAAGAACAGATCGATGAGGCTTTAGGTGCAGAAAGGCCAGAACAGATTGTGCCATCTTATGATGCCGTAGGACATGGGACATTTGTTGCAAGTCTGGCTTGTGGAAGTGCCAATGTGGAGAATCAATTTCAAGGAGTAGCGCCAGAAGCAGAGCTGGCAGTGGTGAAATTAAAAACTGCAAAGAACTATTTGCGAGAACTTTATTATGTAGAATCCCAGCAGGAATGTTATCAAGAAAATGATATTTTGGCAGGGATTTTTTATTTACATCGACTGGCTCAAAAAGAGCAAAAGCCCCTAATTATCTGCATGGCCCTTGGAACGAGCCTTGGAGGACACAGCGCTGCGGCACCTCTGCCGTCCTATATGGAAGTTCTAGGGAACCAAAATATGATTGGTTTGACTGTGGGAACAGGCAATGAGGCAGATAAACGGCATCATTTTCAAGGTCAGTTACAAGAAGATCTGCCAGAGAAGATAGAAATCAGTGTCGGAAATAATGTGGATGGATTTGTGATGGAAATTTGGACAGAGATTCCCAATGTCATTTCCGTATCCATTATCTCGCCTACAGGGGAAAATAGTGGGCAGATTCCAGTGCGCGTAAGAAATCGGGTGTACGAGTATATATTTGAGGAGACAAAGCTGCAGATTAGTTATCGTCTGCTGGAAGAAGGAACCAATGCACAGCTTGTGTTTCTGCGTTTTACTGCACCCCTATCTGGAATTTGGCAGGTGCAGGTACAAGGGATTCAGCGTGGAAATGGAATTTTCCATGCCTGGCTTATGCAGCAGGATTTGTTAAATGGAGAGATATTTTTTCTGCGCTCGAATCCAGATGTCACAATCTTAGAGCCTGGAAATACGCTCTCAGCGGCCTGCGCTGCCTACTATGATGGAACGGATAAAGCAGTTGCAGTTAGCTCGGGGAGAGGGTATACTAGAACCAACTTAATAAAACCTGATTTTGCAGCACCAGGGGTGAATGTCCTGGGCGTCAATATAAGAGGACAGTTTGTGGCTCGTTCCGGCTCCAGTGTGGCGACGGCACTTGTGGCAGGCGCAGAGGCACTTTTGATGGAGTGGTTGGTTCGGCGAGGCGAAGTTGTAGATTCAGCACAGCTTAAGAATCTGCTGATTCTTGGAACCATCAGACCAGATGGGCGAGAATATCCAAACAGGGAATGGGGCAATGGACTTATGAATCTCTACCAGACATTTGATGCGGTGCGCAGATTATAGGGTCAAGAGAGGAGAAGATACGATGGAAGATTTTTTGGGAAGATTAAGTAAAAAAATTGGAGATACGGTGGAAGATTTGGGAAAGAAAGCAGAAGATACATTAGATATTCAGCGAATCAAAGGTCAGATCAACACCATGAAACGTGCAAATGAGCGCGATTTCACAGATATGGGAAAAATCATCTATGAACGCTTTGAAAAAGGAGAAGTTGTAGACACAGATTTCATTGCTTTTTGCGAAGAAATTGAAAAGCGTGAAGAGGAAATCAAGGAATGTGAGCAGGAGATTTCCCGCATCAAAGGAGAGTAAAAATGGTGCTTGTATGTATCGGATGCATTATTACGGTTGCGGTCATAGATTTGCTTTGCAAATGGTATGTAGAGTCTCATGTACACGAGGAGAAGGTGTTAAAGCAGAGCAAAGAGCGTGTCATCATCCGAAAAGTGCATAATCGAGGAGCGATGCTGAATCACTTTGAAAATCACTCAAAGCGAGTGAGAGATTTCTCGTTTTTTTGTTTGATCTTGGTGTTACTGTACGAAATCTTTCTGTTTCGAAAGCCAGGAGGAGCAAAAGAGAAGTTAGGAGTGGCATTGGTTGCAGGCGGAGCAGTGAGCAATACGTATGACCGGATTCGACGTGGTTATGTGGTGGATTACATTGGATTTAATTGTAAACAGAAAAAACTTGCGAAGATTACATATAATCTTGGCGATTTTGCAATCTTCGCAGGTGTGTTTTTGGTATTGCTGGAGAATGTTTTTAAGAGAAGTTAAAAAATTCTTTAATCTGAGTCAATACAATCTGCATCAAACTTGTTCTTGCCTCCACACTGGCCCAGGCGATATGTGGAGTGATGAAAAGTCGCATGCTATCTTTTATTTCAAGCAACGGATTGGATTCACTCATTGGTTCTTGACAGAGCACATCAAGACCGGCAGCTGCGATAGTGCCGGATTTTAGTGCCTCGCACAAGTCTTTTTCTACTACAATGGCACCGCGGCCAAGGTTTAAGAAAATGGCTGTTGGTTTCATTTTTGAGAAGGCTTGTGCGTCCATTAGATTTTCTGTGGATGCATTTAATGGGGCATGTACAGATATAATATCAGAGGTCTTGAGCAAGGTGTCAAAGTCAACCTTCTCGTAACCTTCCTGTGGAGGCTGATTGGAGGCTGAATAGTAGATGATATTTGCTCCGAAGACGCGGGCAATCTCTGCGACGCGGCGTCCGATAGAGCCAAGTCCGATGATTCCCCAGGTCTTTCCCTGTATCTGTGTAAAGTGCTCTGCAAAGTGCGTAAAGATACGGTCATTTACATAGCGCTCTTCCTTCACATAGTCATCATAATATCGCAGCTTCTCTAAGAGGTAGAAAAGCATTGCAAATGTATGCTGTGCAACCGATTCTGTAGAATAACCCGCCACATTGCGCCACGCAATTCCTCTTGCGTCCAGATACTCTTTGTCGAGATTGTTGGTTCCAGTTGCAGTCACACAGACTAATTTCAGGTGATTGGCAGAGCCAATCGTGTCCTCGTTGATCAGACACTTGTTTGTGACAATCACATCAGCGTCTTCGACGCGGGAAGGAATTTCCTCCAAAGAAGAAAAATCATATTTTATCACTTCACCGAGGGCATCATAGCCTTTCAAATCGATGTCTTCACCAATCGTTTTCACATCTAAAAAAATAATTTTCATAATATCCCTACTTTGCATAAATTTTAATCAGTTCAATAGCCATATCCGTAGCTTTGTCCATGGCCTCAGCTGTAATATGTTCAAATGGTCCGTGGTAAGCGTAGCCGCCAGTTCCGAGGTTCGGACAAGGAAGCCCTTTGAAACTGAGGGCACAACCGTCTGTTCCGCCGCGCACAATCGAATTGATCGGAGTCACTCCGGCCTTTTCCCAGGCAGTGCGGGCATTGTCAATCAAGTGCATATGGTGGCAGATGACTTCCGCCATATTCTGATACTGATCTTTCAGGGTGAGCGTGACAGTTCCCTCACCCCACTTCTCGTTCATGGATTTTTCAATCAAGCGAAGCGTGTTCTTGCGGGCTTCCAACATATGCTTGTCATGGTCACGCAGAATGTAGTGTAAAGATGCATTAGCCACATCCCCTTGTACACTGCAGAGATGGTAGAAGCCTTCATATCCTTCTGTACCGCGAGGAGTCTCGCATCCAGGAAGCATGCTGTTGATCTCAAATCCAACTAATGAAGCATTGATCATAGTGTCCTTGGAAGAACCTGGGTGTACATTAAAACCTTGGATTTCAAACGTAGCGGAAGCAGCATTGAATGTTTCATATTCCACTTCGCCTTCTGGACCGCCGTCCAGCGTGTAGGCGTAGTCTGCATCGAATTTTTGGAGATCAAAATTCACGGTGCCGGCGCCAATTTCCTCATCAGGTGTAAAGGCAATGCGCAGTGGTCCATGAGGAATCTGTTCTTCATTTAGGCGTTCAATCATAGTCATAATTTCTGCAATCCCCGCTTTGTCATCTGCGCCAAGGACAGTGGTCCCGTCTGAGGTGATCAAAGTGCGGCCAGAAAGTTCTGGAAGGTGAGGAAAGTTCTTCACTGAAAGTATGCGCCCGCTGTCGCCAAGAGGAAGGTCCTTTCCGTCATAATTTTCGTGGATGACTGGAACAATGTCGTGGTCACAAAAATCAGACACCGTGTCCATGTGTGCGATAAGTCCAAGTTTTGTCTTATTCTCATATCCAGAAGTTGCAGGGAGCTTGCCGTACACATAACAGTATTCGCTGACTTCCACATCCTGGACGCCAAGTTCTCTTAATTCATCAGCAAGTACATCAGCAAGTGCGAACTGGCAATTAGAAGATGGAAAAGTGCCACTATTTTCGTCACTTGGAGTGCGGATTGCCGCATATTTTAAAAATCTCTCGTATGCTCTCATAATTTTAAGTCCTTTCTATGAATGCTTTACAATATTTTCATTATAAAGAGCAGATGAAATGAAGTCAAGGTTTTGAAAACGGTGAAAAAAATGCTAAAATAATATAAAAACTATGATTTTATTTTTAGCGATTAGTATTCTTTTTCTTAAATGGAGGATTGGAAGAAATTGCATCTTTCCAGAGCTCAGGGTAAAAGAGCATGAGCAGTGGGAAGAATTCCAAACGTCCGGCAAGCATGTTGAATGAAAGGACAATCTTAGAAAGTACAGAAAAATGACCAAAATTCTGTGTCGGTCCGACCATCTCAAGACCTGGTCCGATGTTATTCAAAGTTGCAGCCACCGCAGTAAAATTGGTGGTAAAATCCTTTCCTTCCAACGAGAGGAGGAAAATGGAAGCACTAAAAAGTAACAGGAATGTGGCTAGGTACACATAGGTTGCCCGAAGAATTTCTGCATCTACAGGTTTTCCGTCCATGGTGACTTTCTGTACACTCTTTGGATGAGCATAGGCATGGAGCTCCCGGACGAAAGATTTTGCGTACAATACAATTCTAGAAATCTTGATTCCACCGCTGGTACTTCCGGCACATGCGCCGGTGAACATCAAGAACACAAGCACCAGTCGACTTGTCTCAGGCCATAGATTGAAGTCTGTGGTTGCAAATCCTGTGGTTGTGATGATCGTGGACGCCTGAAAAGCTGCGTGAAGCAGGGACTCAGATGCCGTCGGATACAGTGGAAGTATATTTATAAAAATAATTGCAACCGCGCCTATCACAATGAAAAAGTAATATTTTACTTCTTCCATAGAAAATGCTTTGCGAATCTGTCGGAATAAAATCAAGTAGTAAAAATTGAAATTTACTCCAAAAAGAAACATAAAAATGGTTACAATCCAATTAACATAGGAAGAGTAACTGGCCATACTGTCATTTTTGATTCCAAAACCACCAGTACCGGCAGTTCCGAAGCTGGTGAGCATGGCATCAAATACTGGCATTTTCCCAAGTAAGAGCAATACAAACAGGATAATAGTCATAGTTAAATAAATGGTGTACAAAATCTTCGCAGTGGAGCGGACTTTTGGAACCAGTTTGCCAACTGATGGGCCCGGGCTCTCAGCCTTCATCAGATTCATGTTAGAACCGCCACTTAATGGTACGATGGCAAGAAGGAAAACAAGAACCCCCATACCGCCGATCCAGTGAGTAAAGCTTCGCCAGAACAAAGCAGTATGAGAAAGCGCCTCCACGTTACTTAAGATACTAGATCCCGTTGTCGTAAAGCCAGAGATTGTCTCAAACATGGCATCTACAAAAGAAGGAATTTCACCTGTCAAAACGAAAGGAAGACAGCCGAAAAGACTCATCAAAATCCAAGAAAGAGCAGTGGCTACGCAGCCTTCCTTCAAGTAGAAGGTATGATTTTCCGGTCTTTTTCGCTTCAAAAATAGTCCGACAAAAAGTGTAAGACAAGCCATTCCAAAGTACATGAAACCCTCAGACTCTTGATAGATGACTGCAATTATGCAAGGAAGAAACATTAAAAGTCCTTCAATTCTCAGTACATGTCCAAGCGTAAAACGAATAATAGAAAGATTCATAACAGCCTCCCCTATTTCAGAATATCCTGCAGATTGTTTAGACCAGTATGAGTCGTGACAATCATGACAGTATCACCCACCTGGATAGAATCCATACCAGTTGGAAAAATAATCTGTCCCTTGCGGCAAATCAGAGAAACCAGGATGTCTTTCTTTAAAGGAAGATCTTTCAGCGCAACATTTGTCACATCTGATGCTTCTTTTACAATGAATTCAATCGCTTCGGCTTTGTAGTCAAACATATGGTAGAGCGTCTCTACTTCGCTGTGCTGGGAAGCACTTTTTGCGCGGACATAAGCCACAATGGATTCGGCAGCTAGATATTTTGGATAAATGACACTTCCAAGGTCTAGAGTGTTGATTACATCTTTGAACGTGATTCGATTAATCTTGGTAATGACTTTGGCAGATGAGACTTGTCTTGCATAGAGTGTCAGCATGACATTCTCTTCATCAATTCCAGTTAGTGGAACAAATCCATCTGTGTATTGAATGCCTTCTTCCTCTAGAACGGCTTGATCTGTTCCGTCGCCATTTATAATGATGGCTTTCGGAAGAAGCATGCTAAGTTCATCACAGCGTTTCTTATTCTGCTCGATAATCTTGACAGTGATCCCAAGATTGATGAGGATCAGGGCAAGATAGTAGGCCGCTGTTCCACCGCCGATAATCATGGTGCTCTTCACTTCGTTCGTGCGGTATCCGATATCTTTAAAGAAAGCTTTGGCTACCTTGTGTGAAGTGATGAAAGAAACGGTGTCATCGGAATGTATCTGGAAATTACCTGTCGGAATGTGTACCTGGTTCTCGCGTTCAATTGCACAAATATGAATATTCGTAGCGTTACTTCGACCGAGTTCAGCCACAGTCATTCCGTCGATAAAGTTGTCTTTCGGCACTTTGAACTTGATCATTTCCGCGCGCCCGTGGGCAAACTGCGTCACTTCAAGTGCGGAAGGAAGGGAAAGGATGCGGGCTGCTTCGTTGGCCGCTTCCAATTCTGGATTAATAATAAGGGCAAGTCCTAATTTCTCGCGGAGATAGGCAGCCTCTTTGCTATAGTCTGGCGTGCGGACGCGGGCAATTGTGGAACAATGTCCCACTTGTTTGGCGATGGTACAGCAAAGTAGATTCAGTTCATCCGATGCAGTCACAGCAATCAGAAGATCTGTCTCATTGATGCCGGCTTCCATCTGTGTACTATAGCTGGCACCATTTCCCACGATTCCCATGACATCATAGAGACCAGAAATCTCTTCTACTAATTCGGCATCATGGTCAATGATCGTGATATCGTGCCCTTCTTTACTGAGCTGTTCAATCAAGGTAATGCCGACCTTGCCGCAGCCGACAATAATAATATTTAGTCCCTGTTTGGGAGTAGATTTCTTGCGAAACATAATATCCTCCTAAAAATGAATTCACATTTTAGCATATCTTAATATATTACTTTTGGTTTTTAAAAACAAGTGTTATTTTGCCTAAGAATGAGTTATAGTAAAAGGCAAGAACATGTTACGAGGAGGAACTTTTATGAAGAAGTTAGGGTTTGGATTTATGCGGCTTCCGATGATTGGGGAAGAGGTGGACAAAGAACAGTGCCTTAAGATGGTGGATCGGTTCATGGAGGAAGGATTTACGTATTTTGATACTGCATGTGTTTACATAAAAGGACAAAGTGAAAAAATGCTGAAAGAATGTCTGACATCCAGATATCCGAGGAAGGCTTATCAATTGGCTGACAAATTGTCCAGTGGTTGTTTCGAAAAAGAAGAGGATATTCGTCCTTTTTTTGAAAAACAGTTGGAGACATGTGGCGTGACATATTTTGATTATTATCTGATGCACGCACTGATGGAGCGTACGTATGATAAGTATGTAAATTGCAGGGCGTTTGAGATTGCGCAGGAATTAAAACAGGAAGGGAAAATCAAGCATATCGCAATGTCATTTCACGACAGTGCACAAGTGCTCGATAAGATTTTAAGTGAACAGCCGTCTATTGAAGTGGTGCAGCTGCAGTTTAACTATGCGGATTACGACGACCCGGTAGTTCAGAGTTATGAATGTTACAAAGTTTGTCAGAAACATAAGAAACCTGTAATCGTGATGGAACCGGTGAAAGGAGGAAGACTGATCAATCTTCCAGAGGAGGCAAAACATATTTTGGATGCGCGAGGACAAGGAAGCTATGCAAGTTACGCAATCCGTTATTGCGCATCGTTTGATGATATTTTTATGGTGCTAAGTGGAATGAGTACCTTAGAACAAGTAGAGGATAACATTAGTTATATGAAAGAGTTTGTTCCATTTACAGAAGAAGAATTTGCTGCAGTAGATCAGGTGCGGCAGATTTTGAAGGAACAGGACTCTATTCCATGTACAGAATGTAAATATTGTGTGGATGGATGCCCGAAGATGATCAAAATCCCTAAATATTTTGACTGGTATAATGATAAGAAGGTATATCAGTGGAAGGTGGACAAGCACTATCAAGAATATATACAGACAAATCCAAGACCATCGGATTGTATAAAATGTGGAAAATGTGAAAAGGAATGTCCACAGCATCTTCCGATTCGAGAACTGTTGGGCAAAGTAACAGAATTATTTGAACAATAGTAGATGTTTCGGTGATAGAATAATAAGCATGAAATGAAAGCGAGAAGGTAGCTATGAAGGTATTAAATTTTGGATCAATGAATTTAGATTATGTGTACGCAGTGGACCATATGGTACAGCCAGGCGAGACGCAAAGCAGTCAGGGAATGGAAATCTTTCTTGGGGGAAAAGGATTTAACCAGTCTGCAGCTCTTGCAAAAGCGGGTGTGCCAGTGTATCAGGCAGGACAGATTGGAGAAGATGGAAAGATTTTCTTAGAGACGGCAAAAGAACTTGGCATTCATGCCGAGTACATCAAAGTCTGGGATGGAAAGACTGGACATGCGATTATTCAGGTGGATAAGAACGGTCAGAACTGCATCCTCTTATACGGCGGTGGAAATCGCGGAATCACACGAGAGATGGTAGATGAGGTGCTGGCGGAATTTGAACAGGGAGATATTGTACTTCTGCAAAATGAAATCAATGAACTGGATTACATTATTGAAAAGGCCTATGACAAGGGAATGCAGATTTACCTGAATCCATCACCTTTTGATAAAGCATTGGATGCCTGTGATTTGAGTAAGGTTGCGTGTTTCCTTTTAAATGAAATTGAAGGAGCACAGATTTCGGGAGAGACAGAGCCGGAAAAGATTGTGGATGCCATTTTGAGTAAGTATGAGAATGCAAAGATCGTGCTCACACTTGGCGGTGAGGGATCAATGTACGCAGACAAAGATAAACGATGCCGTCAGCCGATTGTTAAGGTGGAGGCCATTGATACAACAGCAGCAGGGGATACCTTCACAGGATACTTTATAGCAGGGGTATTGGGAAATATGACAGTGGAAGACACACTGAGAATGTGTGCGACAGCGTCTGCAATTGCTGTGTCAAGACGCGGCGCTACACCGTCAATTCCATATATGCATGAAGTGAAAAGTATGTTATAATCGAAAAAATTGTATACAAAAGTACATTTTTTAACACTTTAGTTTGACAGAGAAACAGAGATGTTGTATTATGGAGAGAGATAATTGTCAATATATAGGAGGAAGCAAGATGGATGGTCAATTAAAAGTCGCTGGTGTGCAAGTAACAGTACATCAGAATGATATATTCGGAAATATGGCTAACGTTGAGAAGATGGCAATGAAAGTTGCAGAGAATGAGAAGAACGTTGACTTGATTTTATTTCATGAAGCTTGTTTAGAGAGTGGAACACCACTTGAGACATTTGACAAAGAACTTTCGGACAAAGTCCATGAATTCTGGAAAGGCATTGCCGCAAAGACAGGAACGAATGTGCTGGCAGGCCGTCTGGAGAGAAAGGAAGACGGAGTACATAACAAAGCGACAGTTTATACACCGGATGGACAGATTCTGGCAGATTATTCGAAGATTCACCTCTATAACAGTGAACGAGACACGATTGTTCCAGGAAGTGAACCAGTGATGTTTGAACTGAACGGCATGAAGATTGGTATTATGATTTGTGCAGATTTCGGTTTTCCAGAACTTTCAAGAACTTATGCAGTGAATGGCTGTCACGTAATCGCAGTGTCGAGCAGCTGGGCATATCCAGACGATGATCTCTGGGTAATCTGTAACCAGGCAAGATCTTCTGAAAATGGAGTGTATGTAGTTTCTGTAGACCGTACAGGACCAGCGTCTAACGGAGTTGTGAAAGTAGGACGCTCTATGGTATGTGATCCAGATGGATTTATTTTATCAAATCTCTGGGAAAAGACAGATACTTATTATGTACAGACAATTTACAGAGAAGAAGTGGAGAAACGCCACAGGACAATGAAATGGTTAGAGTGGCTTCGCCCAGAATTATACGTAGATTGGATGACAGCTGATAAAAAGAACGATTAAGGAGAAAAAAAGATATGTTAATGCGTCAGATTATGGATGTATATGACCTTCTTGACAGAGCAGATGCGTCTGGAGCAATGATGGAAGCATATATGAGAGAACTTGGAGCGGAAGATGTGGATGTAACAACCATCGAAGGTCCAAAGGGAAAGACAGATATGATTCGTGTGACGATTCCTGGAACAAAAGGAAAGATTTCAGGAGGAGATGCTCCGACACTTGGAGTACTTGGAAGACTTGGAGGCCTTGGCGCAAGACCAGAGCAGATCGGTTTTGTATCGGATGGAGATGGCGCACTTGTATCCCTTGCTGTTGCAGCAAAGTTACTGGATATGAAGAAAAAAGGAGATCAGCTGGAAGGGGACGTTGTTGTATGTACACATATTTGTCCAGATGCACCGACAAGTCCACACAAGCCAGTTCCATTCATGGGCTCACCTGTAGATATGGCTACAGTGAATAAGCATGAAGTGAACGGAAGCCTTGATGCAATCCTTTCAGTAGACACAACAAAAGGAAATCGTATCATCAATACCAGAGGATTTGCGATTTCACCTACTGTAAAAGAAGGCTACATTTTGAGAGTTAGTGAAGACCTTTTGGACATCATGCAGACAACAACAGGAAAGTTACCATATGTATTTGCACTGTCAACACAGGACATCACACCATATGGAAATGACATTTTCCATCTGAACAGTATTCTTCAGCCAGCGACAGCGACAAACGCACCAGTTGTAGGTGTGGCAATCACGACAGAGACTCCGGTAGCAGGATGCGCGACAGGTGCGACACATCCGGTAGATCTCGAGGAAGCAGCAAGATTTGTCCTTGAAGTGGCAAAATCATACGGACGTGGCAACTGCCAGTTCTACGATAAAGAAGAATTTGATAAGATTCTTACAAAATATGGAACAATGAACCATATCCAGACTCTTGGAAAATAGGGTGTCGAATATAGGGGTGCCTATATTTCACATATATAAAAGAAGGAGGAAGCTATTCATGAGAAAAAGAAGCAGACTTATCGCTCTTTCTATGGCTCTTTGCATGACAATCGGATTGTTTGCAGGCTGTGGATCAAAGAGTGACAACACAGACGACAAAGCGTCTGACAACAAAGAAGTTACAGAAGATGACAAATTCGGTGGTACACTTACTATCGCACTTGCATCAGTAGCAAGCAACATCGATCCAATTAAGTATACAGGGGTATACGAAGGACAGATTATTGAGAATATCGCTGACACATTGATCGTATACAGTGATGACCTTTCTACATTCGAAGGAAGCCTTGCAACAGAATGGACTTCAAATGATGCAGGAGATGAATGGATATTCAAACTTCGTGATGATGTATATTTCCAGCCAGGAGAATATCAGGATGGACGTCAGATGACAGCAGAAGACGTTAAATATGCATTGGAACGTTCACACAACGAATCTGCACTTGCTCGACTTACAATGTTAGATCACTGTGAAGTAATCGACGATTTCACAGTAAAATGTGTACTTCAGTCACCAGATGCAGCATTCCTTCCAGCACTTACAAACTCAGGTAACGTAATCGTTCCAAAAGAAGAAGTAGAAGGCTGGGGAGATGAGTTCGGTGCACATCTTGTAGGTACAGGTCCTTTCATGATGGGTGAATGGAAGACAGATGAAGCAGCAAACCTTGTAAAATTTGACAATTACTGGGGCGACGAAGTATACCTTGATGGATTGAATTTCGTTTACATTACAGAAGTTAACCAGAGAGTAAATGCTTTGAAAAATGGTGACATTGATATCGCTTACGATATGAATGGTGAAGGAATCGCAGAAATCGAATCAGATTCAAAACTTGTTATGAACCAGCAGGCTGGTATGGGTGTTAACTACATCTACTTCAACATGGTAAATGGACCAACAGCTGATATCAGAGTTCGTGAAGCTCTTCAGATGGCTGTAGACCGTGACGCTATGGTTTCTGCTCTTTATCAGTACGGTGAAGGACAGGTTGGATATCTTCCATTGCCTCCAAACTCATGGGGATATGATGAAAGCTTAGAAGACATTGTTCCTAAATACGATGTAGAAGGCGCTAAGAAGTTATTAAAAGAAGCTGGATATGACGAAAACAACAAACTTACATTACAGTATTACACAGGTGACTCTGCAACATCTAAGAAGGTTGGTGAAATCTTCCAGCAGTTCTGTGCACAGATTAATGTTAATGTAGAAATCCACCAGGCAGCATGGGGAACATTCTCTGAAATCGGTGCATCAGGTAATGCAGACGTTATCGCAATGAGCTGGACATGGTACCCAGATCCATATTTCTATCTGAACAAGATGTTCCACGAAGAATCTCTTGGAACTTTAGGAAATGGACAGGGAATGGATATTCCAGAAATCAACGATCTCTTAGATCAGGCTGTAGCAGTTTCTGATCAGGCAGAAAGAGCAAAACTCTACAAAGAAGCTCTGAAGCTTATCGTTGAACAGTATCCACAGATTGACTATGCAGTAGCAAATGTAAACGTTGGTCTGAGCGCAAAAGTTCAGGATTATGTTGTACGTCCAGACAAGACAATCGAAGTTGCAGGTGACGGACATAATACATGGTTAGCAAAATAATAGTTGTTGACATTGTGAAGTGTTAAGGAGTGCTGCCGTTAGGCAGCACCCCTTGATTATGTTCAGGCCATTGCGAAATATTCAAATTTATGAGAATTCTTGTATTTCGCAATGGTCTGTTATTTTAAGGGAAAAAATACGATCGGAGAAGAAAGGAGAACGATATGTTAAAAATGATCTTAAAACGTATCTTACAGCTGATTCCAGTGCTACTGATCACGATGACAATCACATTTGTGATCACACGTGTACTTCCGGGAAATCCGGCGGTTTCTATTCTGGGACCAACAGCATCAGCAGAAGATATCGCTAAGATGGAAGAAGAAATGGGATTGAATGATCCACTGCCAGTTCAGTATGTACATTACATGGCAGGAGTGTTGACTGGTGATTTGGGAACTTCTTATCGTTACAATCGACCAGTTGCCGAACTTATTATGGAGAAAATTCCAAATACGCTGCAGCTCGCGGCAACGAGTTTATTGATCGCACTGCTGATTGGAGTGCCTGTGGGAATTATATCTGCCTGCAAACAGTATTCTATTTTTGATTATGTTTCCATGATTGCAGCGCTGATTGGAGTTTCTATGCCGGCTTTCTGGCTCGGACTTATGTTAGTCCTAGTATTCAGTGTAAATCTTGGATGGTTCCCGACCATGGGAATGGGGGATATGGCAAATGGAATTGGAGATGTGATTTCGCATTTGTTCTTGCCATCTTTGTGTCTGTCCTTCGGAAGCATGGCGAATTTCGCCCGTATCAGCCGTTCAAGTATGCTGGAAGTAATCGATCAGGATTACATGAAGGCAGTTCGTGCAAAAGGAATTCGCGAGACAGTTGTCATTGTCAAACATGGACTTAAGAATGCACTTCCACCGATTGTGACTGTTCTTGGTATGCGTATTTCAGCGCTTATGACAGGTGCTATCATGATTGAGACGATCTTTGCATGGCCAGGAGTTGGACGTTTGATTGTAGATGCAATCAATAACAATGACTTTGAGATGATTCAGGGTGTTGTTTTATTCATGGCTATTTTATATGTATCTGTGAATTTGATCGTGGATATTGTATATCTGTACATTAACCCGAAAGTAAGTTACGAATCTGAGAGGAGGGCTGGATAATGGCAGAAGCAGAGGCAAAAGTGACCACTGGATTAAGTGAGGACAGTCAGCAGGCAATGCTTTTGAAAGAGCGTAAAGCGAATAGTGCATGGCGTAAGCTTTGCAGAAATAAATCAGCAGTATTTGGCCTGATTCTTGTATTATTTGTAACGATTATTTCTATTTTTGGACCAATATTTTATAAAGTAGATCCAGCAGCAATGGATTTCTTGAAAGTGAATGCAGCGCCGGGAACAGCTGGTTATCCACTTGGTGCAGATAACCTTGGCCGTGATATGCTTGCAAGATTGATCCATGGTGGTCGTGTATCACTGATTGTAGCCGTAGGTGGTATGGCAGTAGGAGCAGTGGTCGGCATTTTGATCGGTCTTATCTCAGGATATGCCGGAGGCAAGGTAGATGCAGTGCTGATGCGTATTATGGATGGTATGTCTGCTTTTCCATTTACACTTTTAGCATTGATGCTGATGACAGCACTTGGAGCTGGTATGGAAAATGTAATTCTTTCTATTGGTATTGCCAGTGTGCCAGGGTATGCGCGTATGGCCAGAGGTCAGGTATTGGTAGTGAAGAATGAAGAATATATCAAAGCGGTAAAAGCATTGGGAGCGTCTAATTCTAGAGTGTTATTCAAACATCTTCTCCCAAATATTGTTTCATCGTTGATTGTTTATGCGACTTTGAACGTTGCGAGCGCTATTCTTACAGAAGCATCCCTTTCTTTCCTTGGTATGGGTATCACACCACCAGATGTATCTTGGGGATCAATCCTGAAAGATGGACAGGAAGTTATGAGAACAGCAAGCCACGTTGCTACATATTCAGGTGTTGCAATTTTGATTACGGTATTAGGATTTAACCTCTTAGGTGATGGTATTCGAGATGTACTTGACCCTAAGATGAAGAAATAAGAGGAAAGGAGAGACACTATGAGTAACGAACCATTATTAAAAGTGGATAATCTGAAGACACATTTTAATACTGCAAGTGGTGTAGCCAAAGCAGTAGACGGTGTTACATTTACGTTGGATTATGGTCAGACACTCGGTATCGTAGGAGAATCTGGCTGTGGTAAGAGTGTAACTTCTTCTTCTATTATGCGTCTTCTTCCAAAGAATGGACATATTGTAGATGGTCAGATTCTCTTTGAGGGAAGAGATTTAGTGCAGTTGAGCCAGAAAGAGATGTTAAAACTTCGCGGAAATGAAATCTCTATGATTTTCCAGGACCCAATGACTGCTCTGGATCCAGTTTATACAATCGGATCACAGATTATGGAAGTTATCAATGCGCATCAGAAATTGTCAAAAGCTGAGGCAAAGGAATATGCCATCAAGGTTTTAAAGATGGTAGGAATTCCTGAACCAGAGAAGCGTTTGAAATCATATCCACACGAATTCTCAGGTGGTATGAGACAGCGTGTTATTATTGCGATGGCAATCGCGTGTAATCCAAAACTGATTATTGCAGATGAGCCGACAACAGCTCTTGACGTGACCGTACAGGCACAGGTGCTTGGACTCATGAAAGATCTTCAGAAAGAATCAAATTCATCCATCATCTTAGTAACGCATAACTTGGGTGTTGTATGGAAGATGTGCGATACAGTTATGGTTATGTATGCTGGAAAAACAGTAGAGTATGCAGATGTAAAGACATTGTATTCAGATGCAAGACATCCATATACATGGGGACTTCTGAATTCCATGCCGAAAGTTACAGATGATCCGAATATTCCATTGGCTTCAATCCCTGGAACACCTCCAGATTTGAAACTGACGGGCGGCAGCTGCAATTTCCACAATCGTTGTAAATACTGTCAGGAGATTTGTAAGTGCAAATGTCCAGAAATGAAAGAAGTAGCACCGAATCATTTTGTTGCTTGTCATTTCACAAAAGAAGAATTAGAGAAGATGGGAGGAAATGAATAATGCCAGAGAACAAGGACGATATTATTTTAAAA
The DNA here is from genome assembly GCA_964646135.1 of uncultured Coprococcus sp. Classification (GTDB taxonomy): domain Bacteria; phylum Bacillota; class Clostridia; order Lachnospirales; family Lachnospiraceae; genus Allocoprococcus. Next base: position 22,519 of record CAZYCT010000017.1, read on the forward strand.
GTCGATCATTTGACAAAAACATTCAAAATCAAAAGTCCTCAGGTTTTTGGAAAACCATCTTATCTGAATGCAGTAAATGATGTTTCATTTGAGGTAAAGCGTGGTGAGACAATCGGTATCATTGGCGAGTCAGGATGTGGAAAATCTACATTAGGAAAGACATTGCTTCGTTTACACCCAGCTACATCTGGAGATGTCATTTATAATGGCAAATCTTTGATGGAACTTGACACGAAGGAAATGAATAAGCTCCGCAAGGAGTTGAATATGGTATTTCAGGATCCATATTCATCTTTGGACCCACGTATGACAACCGGTGATTTGATCGAAGAACCAATGATCATTCATAATATTGGAACACCAGAGGAAAGAAAACAGCGTGTGATAGAACTTTTGAAGTTGGTAGGACTGGATTATTACCATGCAATCCGTTATCCACACGAATTTTCTGGTGGACAGCGTCAGCGTATCAATATTGCCAGAGCTTTGGCGATGGATGTAAAGCTGTTAGTCTGTGATGAACCAGTGTCAGCCTTGGACGTTTCCGTTCAGGCACAGGTTCTTAACTTATTGAAAGAATTAAAAGATTCACTTGGATTGACATACATTTTCATTTCACATGATTTGAGTGTTGTAAAATATATCAGTGATCGAATCATTATTATGTATCTTGGAAGAATTATGGAAATGGGAGATGCAGATGAGATTTACAAAAATCCAGCGCATCCATACACGAAAGCCCTTTTCTCTGCAATTCCTCCGACAAGTCCGTTTGAAATTAAAGAAACAATCGAATTGACAGGAGAAATTCCTAGCCCGCTGAATATGCCACCGGGCTGTCCATTCGGAAATCGTTGTCCATATTGTACAGAAGCATGTAAGAAAGCAGTTCCAGAACTGAAAGATATGGGAAATGGACACAAGGTTGCTTGTGTAAGATATCAGAACGGAGAAATTCAGTAATATCAGCTGGTGCAGGGAGAAAATCTCGGCACCAGTTTTTTGTTTATGTGGAGGTTTTGAGATGAATAAGAAAGAAAAATTGTGGGAGCTTGTGGACACACATAAGGATGAGCTTTTTCAGATCTGTTCCGAACTGATACAGATTCCAAGTATTGAAAAGGAAGGCATCGAAGAGATTGTACAATATGTCTGCAAATTTTTAGAAAAGATGCATATAAGCTATGAAGTGCTCCGACCAGTGGATTGGACCCCATGTATTGTTGCAGAGTTGGGTGTAGAAGGTTATAAAACGGCACTGTTGAATGGACACAATGATGTGGTTGCAACAGGGGATGTGACAAAGTGGAACTATGATCCTTTTTGCGGAACTATCACGGACACACAGATTTTAGGACGTGGTGCTTCAGATATGAAATGTGGCGTAGGCGTCTTTTTGTTCATATTGAAAATGATTGTTGAGCATGATTTAAAGCCAAAAGGAAAAATCAAACTTCATATCGTACATGATGAAGAAAAGGGTGGAGAGAAAGGCTCCAAATGGCTGGCAGAACATGGGTATGCGGATGACGTGGATTTCTGTATCATCGGGGAACCGACTTCCTACGATTATGTAGAAGTCGGACAAAAAGGTGGCGGAAGACTCAAACTTCGCACATACGGAGAAGGAGAAAATGCAATCCATGCCATGGTTAAGATATTATCTCGTATTCAGGAAATTTCAAAGTTAGAAGGGACAATCACAGAGCGAGAAAAAGAAATAGTTGCTGATTCAAAGAAAGTAATTTGTGGCTCTATGCGCAGAGATGATGTGGGAGATGCCATCGATCATGTGAATGTGAATATTTTGAATGTGACAGGAGAAAAGGGGCCTTCAGGAATACCGGAAGTATGTGAAGCATACATAGGACTTGGGGTACCATTTATGATTTCAAGAGAAATGGTTGATCAAAAATTGGCAGAAATCATCGAAGAATCAGGGGTGTCCTGTGAAGTAGAATACCTGCGCTGGCAGAATGGTTCGAGAACTGATGTGGATTCGGATTTAGTGCGGTCTGCGAAAGCAAATGCAGAGACAGTCACAGGAAGAACCATTTATCCGGCATACCAGTGGGCGACCAGCGATGCAAAATATTATCGTGCCCTTGGAATTCCTGCGATTCATTTTGGACCTGCCAATAATAAGGGAATTCACTCCTATAACGAAGATGTAGAGCTCATTGACATTATAAAAGTTGCAAAGACACATTTTGGAATCCTTGAAGATTTGATGGGATTTGAAGGAAAGGTGGAGTAGACATGAGAAAAGAAGAATTCATAATTGAATGTGTAGGGACACCAATTCTCGGAAGTGTGTGCAGCTTTGCACATGATCATGCAATTTTTAAAATGATAGATTTCCTGAAAAAACTGGAAAAAGCATGCAATTTTTCTTATAATATAGAAAATATTCATTGTGGCGGAGAGGGAAAGCTCCCGGTAGAGTGCTGTGAAGTGGCTGTGACATTTGAAGTTTCAGAAGAAGTAAAGACAGAGAACATAGCAAAACTATTAGAACAATGTATAGAAGAGACAGCATATGAGGGGATTTGCTGGAAACAGAGATAAATGTGTAGAACACAAGGAGGAATAGAAAATGACAAGACAAGAAGTTTGGAACTTGATTGATGCACATCAAGAAGAATTACTAAAATTATGCAGTGAGATGATTCAAATCCCATCCATCAATCCACCAGGAGATGTAGATGGAATTGTCCGTTATATCAAGAAGTATTTGGAAGATTGTGGAATTCCATATGAGATTGTAGGAGCGAAGGAAGACAAGCCAAATATTCTTGCAAGATATGGAACACCAGGCGGAAAGACCGTTGTATTTAATGGCCATTGTGATGTAGTGCCGGTAGGTGAAGAAGAGAAGTGGGATTTTCCGCCATTTTCAGGTGAGATTAAGGACGGTGTGATGCTAGGACGCGGCACGTCGGATATGAAATGTGGTCTTGGAGCCGCAATGTTTGCAATGGCTCTTCTTGCCAAGGAGGGTGTGAAATTATCTGGAGATGTGCTTCTTACTGTGGTTCCAGATGAGGAGACAGGAGGAGAATTTGGAACAAAATGGCTGCGCGACCAAGGCTATCTGAAAGGTGACTGGGGAATCGTGGCAGAACCGACAGGAATGGATAATATCGAAGTTGGACAGAAGGGTACTATGGGTATGAATCTCTATGCAACTGGAAAGACTGCTCATGGAAGTTTGAATCCATATGTAGGTGATAACGCAATCGATAAATTAGTACGTCTTCTTCCACAGATGTATCAGCTTCGAGAACTCCACAGCGCTTTGGATGGGGAAAGAATTCAGGTTATGGAAGAGTCGAAGAAGGTGTGCAAGAGCGTTCAGAAGGCAGAGGGTGTTGAGACAATCATGGATCATGTGACAGTCAATATCGGCACGATTCAAGGTGGTGTGAAACGCAACGTTGTTCCAGATAGTGCAATGGCTGAGTTGGATGTTCGTGTGCCAATCGGTGTAAACCATGAGGATGTAATCAAAAAAGTGGATGAAATCATTGCCGCATCAGGAATTGAAGGCGTGTATGCAACCTATGATAATCCAAGAGGCGGAAACTATGTCTCTGTGAATGATCCGATTGTGAAGACAACACAGGAGTGCGTACAGGAACTTTTGGGTGTAGATTGCTCTGCAACCTACCAGTGGGCAAGCAGCGATACAAGATATTTCCGTGAAGCAGGAATAGCAACGATTCAGTATGGTCCGTCGAACACAGAAGGTATTCACAATTACAATGAAACTGTGGATGTGGCAGACATTATCACCGCATGTAAAATCTATGCAGCACTTATCTTAGAATTAGTAGGATAAAAAGCGGAGAAGGCAATTACAAAAGATGTCTTGCAAGGGAAAATAGAGGTAGACGAGGTATTACAGAAGATGGCGAATTTAGATGTAATCTGCATTGGAGCAATCAACTATGATTATATGTTCCAT
>CAZYCT010000018.1:0-25974 GCA_964646135.1 uncultured Coprococcus sp.
GAGTACACCCATTTCTTAATAATTGGGAAAATATTTTCGCTGTTGATTGATAAACTTCCTTTTTTGCTTGCCATTTATATTCACTCCTTAAAAAATGTATTACGTTTTCACTACAAAATATCTTAATACTCATGTCTTTAAAAGTCAATAGAAAAATTAGCACTCTTTAACCAAGAGTGCTAATAACTTTGTGAACTTTATAAAATTTGTATAAATTGTTTTCTCTTTCTGCCCTATTCCACGCTTTTCAAGGACTCTACCATATCGATTTTCTTCAGCTTAAAATGCATGATCCAATTGATAAGAAGTGAAAATGCAAGGGTCCAAAGAGAACTCTGCAAATAGCTGGCAAGATGAATCTCTCTTCCGAACATCGCCGCATTTACTTCCACTGTCACAATGATAAAGCGATGCAAAAAGTTTCCTACAACCAGACCGAACACAATTCCAATAAACGTCAAGACCACATTCTCTCGGAATACATAGGAACTTACTTCTCCATCATAAAATCCTAACACCTTCAACGTTGCAAGTTCTCGTTTTCGCTCTGCAATATTGATTGTATTGAGATTGTAAAGCACTACAAATGCCAGCATTCCAGCTGAGATAATTAAGATGATAATTACCAGGTTCAAGGTATCTAGCATTCCATCGAGGGTCTCTTTGGTGGCATCTAAATACGTCACATTCAAAACACTGTCATACCCGAGCAATGTCTCGCCTACGGCGCTGACCTTCTCTTCTTGCCCCTCGCTCATCTTGTACATAATACAATTGTATCTCGGTGCCGCACCATATAAGTCTTCGTACACAGCCGGATCCATATACAAATAATGCCCCATGTAATTTTCACAGATTACCTGGATTTCAACTTCTTTGTCCCCTTTCTCTTCATCTTTGAGGACAACGATATCTCCAGCTTTTACTTCTAAAAGGGACGCCACTTTCTCGGTCAGGATTACTTGATCTTCTTTTAAAAGATACTTCTCATCAGATGTTCTGCTGTGAAAATCAAAGAATTTCTCCATCTCAGCTGACTCTTCCGGCACCACCAGATACACGCTTTGCACACCGGCATCGGTCCGAATATCCATCTTCTGCATCCGACTTTGCATGTACACATCCACTTCCTCCATGCCAGAAAGAGCACTCAGAATTTCTTTTTGATCCTCTTTATAAGAAGTATCATCTGCATACACAGCTGCATCATAGAACTGGATTTCTCGATATTGAATCTCTCCCACATCATAGATACTGTCCTTCAGACCAAAGCCAACCAGCATCAGCCCCATGCTTCCACTAATTCCAAACACGGTCATAAAAAAGCGCTTCTTGTATCTGAGCAAATTGCGTATTGCAGACTTCCAGGTAAATCCAAACCTTTTCCACAGCCACGGGATTCTTTCTAAAAGAATCTTTTTTCCACTCTTTGGCGACGGTGGACGCATCAATTCTGCTGGCTGTGCCAGCAATTCCTTATAACATGCGAAAATAGTCGCTATAAGTACACACCCCACTGCAATGACTGTTGCCGTCACACCATGATACAGATTGTACGGCAGAGCTATATCTGAAATGTGAATATATAAGATTTTATAAGACACAACAATGATGTACGGCAAAACTTTTTCTCCGATCAATACCCCCGCAATACTTCCACCTGCCGTTGCAAGTAATGCATAACAGATATATTTTCCTGCAATTGCCGCCTTGCTGTAACCAAGAGCCTTCAAAGTACCAATCTGTACACGCTGTTCTTCAACCATACGAGTCATACTGGTCAAACTTATTAGAGCTGCCACCAAGAAAAATAGAATCGGGAAAACTTTACCGATTGCACCCATGCGCTCTGCATTTTCACCATATCCTTCATACTCAGGAACTGCTTCCACGCGATCTTGTATGTACCATTTTGGATGTTCGAATTTGGCGATTTCTGCCTTTGCATCTGCGATTTCTTGCTTTGCCAAAACCAATTGTTCCTGGCCTTCTGCAATCAGATTTTCGCCATTGATGAATTCCAAAAGGGCAGTCACCGAATTTGCTTCGTACGCTAAATGACCTTCGCGAAGCTCACTTTGTCCCTCCTGCAATTCTTTCTTCCCTTGATACAAATTTGCTTCTTCCTGTCCAAGCGCTCCCCACGCTTCGTCCAGTTCTTTCTGTCCATTTTCTATCTGTTCCTTGACCTGTGAAAGTTGCTTTTTCGCCTCTTCAATCTGAGCACGGCCATCTGCGATTTCGGCCCCTGTTGCCAGATATTTTTCTTTCACTTCCGCCAGTGCCTTCGCTCCTTCTTCTGCTTTTTTAAGGCTTTCTACCGTCACTTCCAGATTGACTTCCAGCGCAGATTTCTGTGCTTTCAAAGCCTCCAGTAAAACCTTATCTGCTTCTACTAACTCTTCTTTTTCTTCCAGTTCTGCTATCTGTTTATCAATTTCTGCTATCTGCTCTTCCAGATCTTCTTGTTGTCCTCTCATTCGTTCTTCTAGTTCTGCAAACTGCTTCTCTGAAGCTGCAAATGTTTGCATAATCGTGTCATAAGAAGCATTATAGATCTCTTCCATAACGCGGAGCTGTTCTTCCTTTTCTTCAAGCTCAATGGCTCCTGCCTCATACTCAGCTCTTCCACTTTCTAGTTCCGCTTCCTTTTCTATCAGAAGATCCTTTGCCTGTGAAAGTTGCTTCTCTCCATCCTCAATCTTCTGCTGCGCTTCCTGAAGCGCTTTCTCACTTTGCGAAAGTTGCTTCTTAGCTGCAAGGAATTGACTCGCTGTCATGCTCATAGCCGATTTTAATTCTTCTTTGGCATCTTCTAGATTCTCTTCTTCCTCTGAGATTTTCTCCTCGGCATCCGCAAGTTCCGTCTTTGTCTCTGCAAGAATTTCTTCCCTGCGAATCATTCCCCGCTCTTCTTCTATCCCTTCTAATTCATCGATAGCAGCATCCACCAGCGCTTCATATTCCTCAGTAAAGACAGTCTCTTCTTTTGCCCCGGCTACAGCAATATGAATCTCAGTATAGACATCCATGGCAAAGGAGGCTTTATCCACAACCGCGAATGCACTTACTTCACCATTTCCAATCTGACTGGTTCCTCGGCTAAGTGCAATATATAACGGGCTTTCGCCAAGTCCCACGATCGTATAGGTATCCGTGGTGAAACTATCACTTAATTCATTTCCATCCCCTGACTTAAAAAGAACCTGATCTCCGATTTCATAGCCATATTTCTCGCAAAAATCTACGTCAAGTAAGCATTCTCCTTCTTTTTCAGGCAAACGTCCCTCACAGACTTCCACTTCATTAAACATCTCTTGTTTTGCAAGAACATGAACAACCTTCTCTGTACTGTCCACTGGCAGAAGTATATCTTTACTGTAAACTCCTTCTGCCGCCTCTACTGCGTCCAACTTTCGAATGGCCTCTACATCGTCTTCTGTCAATCCCAAAGTTCCAACGACTTTAATATCCATCAAATTTGTCCGGTCAAAAAAAACATCCCCTGAAAGTCTCATATCCGGCTCTGTCGCTCGAATTCCCGAGTAAAAGGCTACTCCCAAAAGAACAATAAACAATATGGAAATAAAACGTCCTGAACTTTTTCGAATTTCTACGAAAAATTCTTTCCGCAATATATTTTTCTTCATTATACTCACCACTCTACCATTCAATCGTTTCTACCGGAACTGGTTGATCATTTACAACCACCTCATCTACGCGGCCATTCTTCATCCGAATCACACGATCTGCCATCGGTGTTATGGCAGAATTGTGTGTGATTAAAATCACAGTCATACCTTTCTCGCGACATGTATCCTGCAGTAATTTCAAAATTGCTTTTCCTGTATTATAGTCCAAAGCTCCCGTCGGCTCATCACAAAGCAAAAGCTTCGGATTCTTTGCCAAGGCTCTTGCAATAGAAACTCTCTGTTGCTCGCCTCCTGACAACTGAGCTGGGAAATTTGCCTTTCGTTCTTTTAGTCCTACATCCTCAAGTACCGTTTCTGCATCCAGTGGTTCTTTACATATCTGCAATGCCAGCTCCACATTCTCCAAAGCTGTCAGATTTGGCACCAGATTATAGAACTGAAAAACAAATCCGATATCGTCTCTTCGATATGCCGTTAATTGTTTTGGTGTGTATTTTGTAATATTTTTCCCATCAATCCACACTTCACCGCTTGTCGCCACATCCATGCCGCCTAGAATATTCAATACTGTTGTTTTTCCAGCACCACTTGGTCCTACAACAACGGCAAACTCACCTTGCTTAATGGCAAAGTCAATCCCCGCTGCTGCTGCAATCTCCACTTCTCCCATTCTATAGATTTTACGAACATCCTTTAATTCTACAAATTCACTCATGCTGCTTCCTGCCCCTGTAACTTATTCATTCTATATACATCAATAATTTTCATAAAAAGACTGGTAATCTTCTGATTCAATCGTCTCACTTGGAACAAGCTTTACATCCAGCCCATCCATGTAGATCATCGTACCCCTTGGAAGAACCACATTTCTTACAACACTTGCAAAACCAGATTCCTGATCACCAAGCAATTTTTCACAATATATCATATAGCCTTCTGCATGCTGCACTTCATAAGCAAAAAAACCTGCTCCTTCTTCACAATAGACATCATAGACACCTTCTGGAATATCATAGCCCACCTCTGCCTGTTCTGACAGATTGTACACCTGTGTATTTGGATTTTCCTGATAATACACATCTTGTGTCTGAGCATTTTCACTGTGAAAATACAAAGTTCCACGTCCTGCAAGTTCCATGATTCCGCCATGATAAATACGGAAATCGCTGATGTCATATAATTGTTCTGCATCACTAAAATAGAAAGACTGGTAGATTCCATTATAGGCATCATTCATTGTTAGTTCTGCATAGCAATCCTCAACACCTTCTTCCGGGAGAAAGCTCACTTCATATACACCAGATGGGATATGCACACCACCTTTGTAGGTGCCAGCTCCCAATTCAATTGCATAATCCACCCCAGCTTCTGGAATTTCAGCTACCACAAACATGTACGGATCATCAACTACTTCTTCTTGCCATACTTCTGGTGTAGCAACTCCCTTATAGAACAGATTACTGAGCACTGCAAAAAATGCCGGAATCATATTGCCAAAAAGAACAATCACAACAATAATCGGAACAATCTTTGATTTTGACTTTTCTTTTTTACCCGGCTTATGGGTCTTCACCCATTCCTTTGTGACAGTCTTTCCAGCAAATGGCTCATATTTTGTATGTACATGGGTCATAGAATCCGACTCCTTGTGTGTCTTTCCCAATGAGACATATCGTTCATCGTTCTTAGAGTTATCTAGGCCACATTCTACACAGATATTCTTTTCCAATCGTCCGCCACACAAGCTGCATTCTCTTCTCATTCTTCCCATTTTCTTTCTCCTTTCGCTGATGCTGTCACATATGCCCTATTCTGTAGAGCGATTTACATATTTGTTCTCTGTTTTGGAATACACAATTTTCTGTTCTTTATATAAACTCTGGTAACCTGATAGAAGATAACTAACTGCAACTGCAAAGCAATAGTACTGTATGCCTTCCACTCCAAATAACTCCAGCGCAATCAGCAAAGAACTAATCGGACTATTTGTCACTGCACAGAATACACCCACCATTCCGCAGGCTGCACAGACATTTGCCGGCAAATGAACAATTCCAGATAACGCGGATCCAAGTGTTGCACCAATGAACAATGACGGCACAATCTCTCCGCCTTTAAATCCTACGCAAAGAGTAAGACAGGTGAATACCATTTTCAAAAGAAAATGCTCAAAGCCCTGCGCCTCTACAAAGCTTGCATGAATCGTTTCCTCCCCCAGTCCCAGATATCTTGTTGTCCCTAAAAGGAATGTCAGTGCCAGCACTGCTGCCGCGCCCACGCACACTCTTACATATGGGTTCGGGAACCATTTTGAAAATCGATGTTCGCTTTCATGCAAAAGCACACAGAACATTGCCCCAGCCATAGCAAAACAAGCTGCAAGGAAAATAACTTTTAGCGCATTATTGTCACCAAAAAAGTTCGGTACGTTCTCCACCAGATACGGGATTTTAAATGTTCGAACTCCCATCAGCACAGACACATACTCTGCTATAAATGCGGAGAACATGCACGGAACAAGCGCTGCATAGTACATGACGCCAACACTGACCACCTCCATAGGGAAGATGGTCGCAGCAATCGGTGTACCAAATAGCGCTGAAAATGCTGCACTCATACTTGCCAGAATTAGAATTTTCTGATTGCTTTCATTTAACTTCAGATAGCGCCCCATGGTAGAACCCATACTGGCTCCAAATTGAAGTGCCGCTCCTTCTCTTCCTGAAGAACCACCAAACAAATGTGTGATGGAGGTCGAGATTAAAATCAGCGGTGTCACTCTTGCCGGCATGACTTCGCTGTCCGAGCGTAGAACCGTCAGCACCATATTTGTGCCTGTATTCTTCTCCTGCCCCATCATTTTATACAGTGCGACGATCATAAGTCCTCCCACAGGAAGTCCTAAGATCAGCATCGGATGTACAGTTCGAAATTCTGTCGCCCATTCAACAACATGTGCAAACACACTGGCAATCACTCCTACCAGTAATCCTACCACCACAGAAAGCATCGACCACAATGCCAGTGATTCTACTGCATCTTTCAAAGTTTCGTATGCTTTTGATGACTTTTCATTCATGTCCATTTCCTCTTTTACTCTTCTTTAGCCCAGCCATAGGCATATTTGACAGCCTTATTCCAGCCGCGTATTCCTTTTTCTCTGTCTGCATCTGAAATTGCTGGTTGGAATGTGCGATCTTTCTTCCAATTCTTCACAACTTCTTCTTTACTCTCCCAATAGCCTACCGCAAGCCCAGCAAGATAAGCCGCTCCCATGGCAGTCGTCTCCACACATACCGGGCGCTCCACTGGCGCGTTGATGATATCTGCCTGTGTCTGCATCAAGAAATTATTGGCACTTGCCCCGCCATCTACTTTCAAAGCGGACAGCACAATTCCCGCATCTGCTTTCATTGCCTCCAAAACATCATTCACCTGATAGGCAATGGATTCTAGCGTGGCACGGATAACATGATATTTATTCACGCCTCTTGTCAAACCAACAATGGTTCCTCTGGCATATTGATCCCAGTGCGGTGCTCCAAGTCCTGTAAATGCGGGCACCACATAGCAGCCATTGGTATTTTCTACGCGCAGCGCCATCTCCTCCGATTCTGCCGCCGAATCAATCAACTTCATCTCATCACGCAGCCATTGAATCGATGCTCCCGCAACAAAAATAGAACCTTCCAACGCATAATTCACTTTACCATCCAGTCCCCATGCGATTGTTGTGACCAGTCCATTCTCTGAAAATACTGGTTTTTCTCCCGTATTCATGAGAAGGAAGCATCCTGTTCCATAAGTATTCTTCGCTTCCCCTGCATGAAAGCATGTCTGTCCAAATAAAGCCGACTGTTGATCTCCTGCTGCGCCGCCAATCGGAATCGGTGCACCAAAATAAGAAGCATCTGTCGTCCCGTACACACAGCTTGATGGCTTTGCCTCTGGCAACATACACTTCGGTATATTCAGTTCTTCTAAGATCTCATCATCCCACTCCAATGTATTGATATTAAACAACATAGTGCGGGATGCGTTGGAATAATCCGTCACATGAACGGCTCCTTTGGTCAATTTCCAGATTAGCCAAGTCTCCACCGTTCCAAAGAGAAGTTCTCCCTTCTCGGCCCGCTCTCTGGCTCCCGGTACATGATCCAGGATCCATTTTACCTTTGTTCCTGAAAAATACGCGTCAATCACAAGGCCAGTCTTCTGGCGATACAGTTCTGTCAATCCCTTGTCTTTCAGCGAATCACAATACTCCGACGTTCTCCTGCACTGCCACACAATCGCGTGATAGATTGGCACTCCTGTATGTTTATCCCACACAATTGCTGTCTCGCGCTGATTGGTAATCCCGATGGCAGCGATATCTTCGGCTGAGGCACCAATCTTTGTCATGGCCTCCACCGCCACTCCAAGCTGGCTGGCCCAAATCTCATCCGCATCATGTTCCACCCATCCCGGCTCAGGAAAATACTGGGTAAACTCTCTTTGCGCAACGCTGCAGATATTCCCGCCTTTGTCAAAAAGTATACATCTATTACTTGTCGTTCCGGCATCTAATGCCATTACATATTTTGCCATACACTGTTCCTCCGATTTTCAATACCTTATCCATATCTTATCACAAAACCCTATAAATAAAAATCAAAAAGGCTATAGAATTCGATTTACATATAATTCATGAAGTGCCCTGGTAGCACAAATATACAAATATTGCTTGTAAAATGGATGAGATTCCTCTGCGCCTGTCACGAACACCTGATCAAACTCCAATCCTTTTGCCATGTAATAAGTAGTAACTGTAATACCCTTGCGAAAATTCGTACTATCTCTGTCAATATAATGCACCTGCTCCGTTGTCTGACTAAGCACTTCATAAATATCCTTCGCCTCTTCTTCTGTCATGGCAAGTACTGCCGCAGTCTCATATCCATCTGTACCTAATTTCACATTCTTTTGTATTTCGGAAAGAAGATCTGCCTTTTCTGAATAGAAAGTCTCTGTCACTTTTTTTCCGTGGCGCTCCAAATAGCGCACATCCGTTATACCTGCCACTTTCGCTGCATACTCTGCTATCTCCAGTGTATTGCGATAGCTATCCTTCATTTCAATAATGCGAAGCTTATTTTTCTTACCAAAGACCTTCGGCAAAAATGCAATCACGTCCTGCACTTTCGTGTCCATCGTCTGGGCCCGGTCTCCCAAAATCGTCATTTTACACTGAAACATGGCTGCAAGAATCGCATATTGTAAGTAGGAGTAGTCTTGCATCTCATCAATGATCAGATGACGGATTGCCTGATGTTTCTGACTGCGGCACAAGCGTTGTTTCAGATATAAGAGTGGATAGACATCCTCATAAGCAAGTACACGCTCTTCCCTCTTCACGTCCGGGAGCGTTTCAAACCCATTTTCCTCAAGAATCCAATTATAGATTTCATAGACATCCCTCGTCTCATACATGCTCTGGAATTTTTCACGCAAAAGTTCTGTCTCTTCTTCACTGAAATTTCGTCCAGATAAAGTCTCATACTCATCCACACAATATTCCATCACAGCTTCCATACGCTCTAACATCGGAATATCCGTAAATTTATAAAAATATAAAATCAAAAGTTCTTCTGCCGACTTATTGAGTCCCTTATACTCCACGTCTTTAAAATTCACTAAGCGGTCTTCCAAAAGCACCATAAAGCCTTCTACTGCACCGATATACTCTGCAGATTGTTTCCATCTATAACGAGCCTCATCAATCTCATGTTTCATGGCGTGTTCAATGTGATGGTAACGATCTTCACAATCATGGACAACTCCCTGCAGCTCACGATACGCAAACAAATCAAAGCTCATTTCCTGAATATGCTCTTCTCCAAGTTCTGGAAGAATATGGGAAATATAGTCCGAAAACACACCGTTTGGCGATAAAATCAGCACATTGGAGGATTTCAAAAACTTTCGGTCGTGATACAGCAAATACGCAATCCGGTGAAGTGCCACCGAGGTTTTTCCACTGCCTGCAGCCCCTTGAATGACTAATATCTTATCTTTTGTATTTCTGATGATGGCATTCTGCTCTTTCTGGATTGTCCGCACAATATTCTTAAGCTGAACATCACTGTTATTCCCCAGTTCTTGCTTCAGAATATCATCATCGATCTTCATATCACTTTCGAATTCATAGATCATTTGACCGTCACGGATCTTATACTGCCATTTAGACAAAATCTGTCCGTTCATCCATCCACCCGGTGCTTCATATGACGCTTCCCCTTTATCATAATCATAGAACAAACTACTCACTGGGGCTCTCCAGTCATAAATCAAAGGTACACTTCCTGTTTTTTCCGCAAAGTTGGATATTCCAATGTAAAATGGATAGCTTTCCTCTTCCTCCTCATACTGAAAATCAACGCTTCCAAAAAATGGAGCGCTGCGCATCTTTTTCATCTTATGCAATTCTCTTGCCTGTTCTTGTTTCACATTGACTTGTGTAAGAAGTGCCTGCTGATTATCAAAATTCTCATACCCATACTCATCCATTTCTGTATAATTTTCCCAGTAATAGGCATGCATGCTTTCTATATCTTTCTGAACTTCTTCGATATTCTCGCTCAGCTTTTCTATTTTTTCCTCTATTTTTTCTGTCACTACACGTAAATATTCATTCCCTCTGGACATTATAAAGCTCCTCAAAAACTTAGTATTTATATTCTAAAATACCACAATCTGCTATTGCTTGTAAATAAAAAGGAAAGAGCGTCTCTTCTCTTTCCTTCCCATCTACATTATTTCCTCTAATATGTCAATCACATCCGCCACAAGCTGCGGGCAAACGGTTGTCATTAGCTGTTTTTCTTTTATTTTCTGCATGCCTTCCTGCGTGGAAAAGTCCGCTTCTAAAAGCTCTTTGCACATGGAAGATGGATATTTTTCCAGAAATTTTCCTCGAAATTCTATATTCTTTATGATAGATGCAACTTTCTGTTCTTCTCCTTTTTGTCCAGTTTCACAGAAACCGTACTTTAAGCCCAAAGCCATGTATGCACCTATGACTGCGCCACATGTTTCACCTTGAAGCATTCCTGCGCCAAAGCCACTGGAAATCTTATAGGCTAGATTTCCATCTAAGCCTAATTTTTCTGCCCAATAATGAAAGACTACTTGGCAACAATCATATCCCTCTTCGAACGCCTTTAACACTTCTTCCTTCGTCATGTTCCTAACTCCTTCCAGGTGAGTAAGCAAGGTTAACTAATGATTGTTCCCTTTTCCATTTTGAATACCTTGTCCACATAACTTAGGTATTCCAGCTCATGAGTACTCAAAAGCACCGTTGTTCCTGATTCACTGATATCCTTTAGCATCTTCATCACTTTATGTGAATTTTCTGGATCCAAATTGCTAGTTGGCTCATCTGCCAAGATTACTTTCGGATTATTGATCATTGCACGAACAATTGCAACTCTTCTGATCTCACCACCAGACAGATTCGATGGATAATCATTCGCATATTCTTCCAATCCAATTTGCTTCAAAAGTTCCAGTGCACGTTCCTTAAATTCATGTACATCTGAAGACAAGTAAGCTGGCATACAGACGTTATCCAAAATAGTAAAGTTATTCAGCAGACTCTGTCCCTGCAGCACGTATCCCATATTGTGATTGCGGAACACGGATTTTTCTGTCTCTGTCATCGCTGTCAGCTCGTCCTCACCAATAAAAACCTTGCCAGAAGTAGGCCGAATAAGCCCTGCAATGGAATTAAACAGAGTCGTCTTTCCGCTTCCTGAATGTCCAATAAGGGCAGCAAATTCACCTTCCTTGACTTCCAAAGACACGTTGTGGACTGCGTCAAACTCTTTTTCATTTCGTGTAAACTGTTTGGTTAAATTCTCTACTCTTATCATCTATTCATTCTCCCTGAGCAAGCGGTATACTTCGCCTTTGCTGATTCCATATGCGGAACACACAGCCGCAAGAATTCCAGTCACCAGTGCGATCACAATACAGATTACTGCAACTGGTGCCGCTTGCAAAAATCCAATATCAAAATAAGGAACATCCAGATTGTTACTGATAACATCCTTAAATGCATACACAAGAGCATAAGCCGTTCCAACGCCGAGAATACCTCCCATGCCACTAATCATAAGAGCCTCCGACAAGATCAGTCCTGTCATCTGTGATTTCTTCGCTCCTAGTGCATAAAGCACCCCGAACTCATATTTTCGTTCGTTGATAGTCAACACAAAGATACTAATTAGTGCAAGTGCTGTAGAAATCAAGGAACTATATGTAAGAACGCTTCCATATCCTGACAATTTCTTTACATCCTGCGCAATTCCACTCATCAAATCATCCGCGGTGCATGCGTACATCTTTTCACTTGTAACCTGAAGTCTCTCGATATCATTTCTCAGAGAAGCTAATTTTACTCCTTCAATTCCATCTGCGATGTCTACCATCAGCATCGATACCATATCCTCCATCTCATCAATTGGAAGATAATTGGCTGCTGTCTCTGAATCCTTCAATTCATAAAGGGTATCAAACGTCATGAAGACAGAACCGTCATATCCCATTCCTGTCTCTTCTAATTTGCCTGCAATTTCAAAGTTTGTCTCATAGAGCTTCACGCTTTCTCCGACCTGTCCTTCTACATTGCTTCCTACTACAACCTGTCCTGGTTTCATGCTCAGTTCTTTCTGACCATCCATCCATGGTTTGATCACGAAATCTGTATCTGGATCAAATGCAATAATCTGCACTGGTGCATCACAACAAGATGCAGAAAGTGTAGCCACATACATCTGTGCCGATACTCTTTCGACACCTTCTACCCCTCGCACAGCCTCTTCCCATGCCCGATCAAACAAAATAGTACAAGGTGTACCTGCAAAGAACGAGTCGCGGATTCCCATGGTCCCGTCTTTTGGAACCACGATGACATCTGCACCCATTCGCTCTGTCGTATTCTTAATTCCTAATTCCAGATTGTTCATCAAAATCGTACTGAAGAAAATCGTTGCCGACATTAACACCACAAAAAATGTCATAAATGCTGTGCGGAATTTCTTCGCCTTGAGGTTCTGAAGTGCCATCTGAATTACATTTAACTTCTTATCTTTGTTCATTTTTTAGCCTCTTTTATTTTGTTTCTTTCATTCCCAAATATGCAGAAATCGCACCAATGATCGCACCGATTCCACCGCATACTTTTGCAAATGCTGCTGTCACATTACATGCCATCTCTGTGTTCGCGCAGACGCCCATTCCAAGGGAACTTCCAAGCACCAGAAACATAAAAACAGAAATTACTGCTGCGAGAACGCCGCAGACAACCTTTTCCTTTTTTACCACGCATAAAATCCCATCTACAAGAAGCAATATTCCCAGTATCAAAAGGGCTGCACCTGTATAGTGGCATCGCATTGGCACCTGTTTTCCTGCTGCAGTTTCAACCATTCCTGCACACACTGGTGCGATCACTTTCACAACCAAAAGCATGAAAAGAGCATCTGCTGCCATAAGTCCTCCAACAATAAGACTACTGCTATCCTTTTTCTTTTCCATTTCTAATTCCTCCCTTTTTCCTTAGATTATTCTAAAAAGAAATGTAGCATTTCTTTTTTATTTTTCACTCACATATGGTGATGGTTCATCAAGAAATGTAATTCCAATGATTCCCGGACCTGTATGCGCTCCGATTGCGCAGCCTACATAGTTTTCCACTGTATGTGTAATACCGTACTTTTCATTCAACATCTTCTTCACTTTTTGAAGTGTCTCTTCATCATCACCGTGAACAATTCCCACAATCTGTTCAGAAAGATTTGCACCTTTTTCACCTACATACTCAACGAGACGCTGAATGGATTTATTTCTTCCTCTTACCTTCTCTGTCGCCTTCAGACTTCCATTTTCATCCACAATAATGATTGGGCGGATATTTAAGATTTCTCCTGCAATTGCTGAACTCTTACTGATTCTTCCACCTTTCAGAAGGTACTCTAGCGTATCCACAGTAAACACATGATTCATATGCGCACAGTGATATTGAATGGCTTCAATGATTTCCTGCTTTGTGGCACCTGCTTGATACATCTTTCCAGCATACAAAACCACCAGACCAAATCCGATGGATGCACACTTAGAATCCAGAATTGTCAGATCAAATTCTGGGTAAGTCTCAAGAAGTTCTTCTTTCGCCTGATTCGCCGCGTTAAATGTTCCCGCGATTCCTGTAGAGAAACAAATATAGATCAACTCATCTCCTCTTTTTGCATATGGTTCAAAATGCTCCATAAACATATAAGTGTTGATGTGATATGTTGATATTTCTGTCTTCTTCTCGCGCAAAATCTGGTAAAATTCTTTCGACTGTACCGTCTCACCGTCAAATTGATCCACACCGCCTATGATTACTGGTGTTGGAATCACTTCAATTCCATATTCTTTCGCAATCTCTTTCGGCAGATCGCACGCCGAATCTGTAATAATTCTTAATGCCATTCTTGTCTCCTATCTGATATCCTTATATCTCTTTGCAATCTCTTCTATATCTTCTCCTCGGCGATATGCTGCACGCAGCCGGTTCATTTTCCACATAACCTTCAGCCGATTCCCCGATGTAAAACGACGATCAGATGTATATATTCTGTCCCTTGTCATTCCAATTTTCACATTTTGTTCCTTCAATGTCAATGATAATTGATAATCTTCCATAATGGGAATCTGCAAAAATCCGCCCACTTTAAAAAACAAGTCACGCTTTATAAAAATTCCTTGATCTCCAAAAACAATTTTTCGATCTTTGATTCTGTGATTCGAGATAAACTGACAACATTTCATCAAAATATTCTTAGAATGAAACGCGATTCCAAAGCATCCCCATTCATATTCTTCTAAAACTTCTCTAATCTGATTCATTGCATCTTTCGGAAGTTCGCTGTCGCAGTGCAGAAAAAACAGAACATCTCCTGTACTTTCCTGGGCGCCATAGTTCATCTGCACTGCGCGCCCTTTTTCGCTTTGCAGTACTTTGTACTTTTCCGGAATCTTCGCCAACGTCTGATCTGTACTTCCTCCATCCACAAACAGAATCTCTGCATCGTCTCCCACTGGTTCTAACGTTTCTATCAGCGTTTCTATTGTATTCTCTTCATTATACATTGGTATGATGATTGATATTTTCATAAAATCGTGTGTTTGGCTCTATGGAAAAATGGCTGCATACCAAGTGGCACTTTCTCATCCACCCCTAAAATAAGCGGCAGTACATGATAGGCTTTTTCAAAGCCTTTGCGCTTGAAGTTACTAATGCAAGACGCACAGTAAGTGTACAATTCTTGTTCTCCACTTGCTAAGACTAACTCGGTCAATTTGCCTGCAAGATGTGGCTCTTTTGCAGCTGCACAGCCTCCAAGTCCACAGCACTGCACCTTCTGAAATGGTTCTACAATCTCACCGTCCAGAAAACAGCTCAAATCTCCAAATAAAACTCTTTCCTTTCTGTCCGGACAAGGATAATACATAGGGAATCTTTCTCCATGTATCACTTCTCCTTCTCCTAATTCTCTTAATTTCTCATAAATGGTCTTGATCGAAATCTGAATCTTCCCTTTCATGAAATGATAACAGTTGGGACAAAGAAGCACAAGCTCTTCTACACCATTTTGTTTCAAATGTGCTTCCATCTTCTGCAGACTCTCTTTTGCCTCCTCATAAAGTCCCAGCTCATACACTGGTTTTCCACAGCACTCATACAATATGCCAATATCATACTGCTTCATGATTGCTTCTAATTTTTTCATGGTTTTTGGATAGAATGCCGAAAAATTGCACCCAGGCATCAATACCGATTTTTTCTTAGTCTTTCTGTAATTCGCAAACTTGTAACCATTCTTTTCCCACAAAAGTCCCGCATACGCCTTGTCATTTTTGGCACCTTCGCTAGATAATACTTGCTCCCTTCGAAGCTTGAGCGCAATTTCTTCTCCACTGATGGATTTTGGACAGACTTCCGTACACTTTCGGCAAAGAAAACAAGAGTAAGCTCTCTCAGGAGATTGTTCAAACCGCCAGAGATCCATGCCGTATTTTTCCAAAAACAAGCAATTTTTTGTGCACAATCCACAGTGAACACATGCTTCTGACAATCTTTTCTCTAATCTTCTACTTAACTGGTTTTCCAAATATGCTTTTGTGTGCACCAAGGATGGTACATTTGGCAATTCCTGATATAGTGCCTGCAGGTCTTCCTTCGTGTCCATATCCATGCACACTTTTCCCATCTTCACTTTTAGATTTGCCTTTTCCATCTGCGCAAGCGTATCGTCTATGACTGTATTGGTTCCATATCTTTGCACATTCCACACCTGGTCATGCGTTTTCTTCATTCCGATTAAATAGTAGCCACCGTCAGCCGTCGGATTGATTACAACATCCGCCTCCTGCAAATCATCCAGCGCTTGATTCAATATGTCAGACGTCACCTGCGGGATATCCGTTCCTATAAGCACCACATGCTCATATCCAAGTGCCAGCGTCTGCTCGATTGCATGCTTCATCTTCTCTCCCAGATTTTCACCTTCTTGTTTCCGATAGATCAAATCTTCCTCCAACAAGTCCTTCAGATCCTGCAATTCTCCTTCTAGCATATAGAATACCACAGTATCCGCATCTGCTCCCTTGCACGCTCGATATGCATCTTGAATAAAACATGCATGTAACTCAGCACATTCTTCTGCCGACAAAAAAGGCATCATTCGCGTCTTCGTTTTCCCCGCCACAGGTATTCTGGTAAATAGAATAATCGCTCGCTTCATCTTCTTTCTCCCTTATTCGACTTCTTCCGATGTCTCTTCATTTAAAAATCTTTTTTTGATCCATACTCCGGCAAATGTGACAGCAACTGCCAATACTCCCGCAATCAGAAAATATTTCCACTTGTCTTCTCCTGCAGTCAGGCCAGCTGCTCCGATTGTGTAAAGCGCAACTCCCGGAAACATAAAAGCAAATGTAAGAACCGAATATTTCCAAAAACTAATATCTGTAATTCCATACGCAAAATTCTGTAGGTTATATGGAAACAGTGGCACCATTCTAGTAATCATCAGCACAATCGTGTCATTTTTCTCATTGTTCGAAAACAAAAGCTTTTTCATTAATTTATTTTTTTCCAACATTGGTTTAACAGCATCTTTTAAGAAAAACCGCCCCGCCAAAAACGCAAACATAGCACCCAAGGTCGTCGCAACGAGACACGCAAGGCTCCCCCAAAATGGTCCAAAAAGCATACCAGCTATGATTGCAAAGGTAATTCCTGGAAGTGCCAACACCACACACCCAACGATGGTAATGATAATATATAAAAACAGTGCGAACACCAAATTGTCCTCAACTGTATTTTTCAAAAACATAAGATTCTCTGTTTTCCCTAAATAGGAAGACCAACCAAAATATCTATCTAACACAAAAATCACTGCGATCAAACACACAAATATTCCTATCTTAATCCACTTACTATCTCTTTTCATCTTTTCCCTCTAATTTTATCATTTACATAAAGAAAATGCCCTGAATCATATGCTCCACATTCTCCAAGGCATTTTCCTTCCTTCAATTGTCTTTTAGTACGTTCACTTAGCTATTTTACCAAACGGAAAATTACAGTCACTTCCGTTCCATCTTCTGGAAGTACATTTTCATCTGCATAGAACTCTACACCATCGTTGTCCACAGATCCTGTTGGCCATGTTGCATCACTTACGATACCTGCACAGCAGCTATCCAGACATACGACACATCCAGAGTTAAAGTTTTTGGCGTTTTCCATGTTGTCTGCAAAACGCATATCCATCTTATAATCACCTTCTGAACAGACAATAATATCTGCGAATGGAATTTCGTCCTGTCCATCCCATTTGATAAACAGTTCCAGCTTATCGCCTTCCACTGCTTTTCCTACATCCTCAAGCGTAAGATTACTTGGTCCTTCCGCTCCTATATCACGCATTGCCTGGCAAAATTCCTTCTCATCGGCCAACCCACGAAGCATCGCTTTGCCATCATTTCCACCACCTTGGTAGACAATCGCATGTCTGGTTGACTTTTCAAAAAACTTCCCATTTACTTCACAGATCATTGACACTTCCTTATTTTCCTTGTCAATAGAAAGCGCTCCCTCTACTTCTTTCACCGGTTTTGAACCACATGCTGTAAAAGATAATGCCATCACAGCTACCGCCAAACCTACTGCAAACTTTTTCACTCTCATAACTATTTTTCTCCTACTTCTGCTTTTTTCTTCTGGTGTTCATTGTAAATCTGTTTCAACATTACTACCAGTGCTGACAACGCGAAAATGATAAGAAGTGCTGTCACCACCATCTTTGCTCCACCAGTCAGCATACCTCCCACATAAGAGTACACGATTGTGGCTGGAAGCTGACCGATTCCAGTTGCAGCCCAGAATCCTACAAATGACATTGAAGTCAATCCTGCTGCATAACTTACGATATCAAACGAGATAAATGGAAGCAATCTAGCGATCAAAATACTCTGTTTTCCATGTCTGTCAAAAAAATCATCAATCTGCTGAAGACCAGCCTTACTCGTCAATTTTTCTACAACATCGCGTCCCAAAATCTTAGCGATATAGAAGCACACTGCCGCTCCTACCATGGCACTGCTCCAAGAAAGAATAGCTCCTTGCCACCAGCCAAACAAACTTGCATTCGCAAATGTAATAAGAAATGCTGGAAGTGGCGCTGCAACTGATGTCAATACCATCAATGCAAAAGATACAGCCGCTGCGTAAGCTCCATAAGATTCTACAAATGCGCGAACCTTTGTAAAATCACCGCTGGAAACCATCTTTACTGCCTCATTTACCCACTGATTTACGGAAGGTACAAGTGCATACACAAGCACGCACACCACCGCTACTGCAAGCAACACAGCCTTGCTTGCCCAATTAATTTTCTTTGTCTCTGTCTTTTCCACTTTTGTCTCTTCCTTTCCAATCCTTAACGTTTTTAAAAATTCATACGGTCTAGAAAATCATGTTCCAAATATGCTCCAAGCTTTTGGAACGTCGATTCATTAAAAATCAACTTATCTGGCTGCTGATACTCTACCCAAGCCATTGCACACCATGTGATTCCCCGTAAGCATGTAATCTTTACAAATGTAAACACACGATCCCGCAATCCTTCCGTCGGAAATCTTCCGTTTACTTTCGCAATATATTGGTCTATAAATCGGTTCATTTCCGCTTCATCTAATATCACATCCGTTTTCCAGAATGTTGTCGTCGGAGCAAGAAAATGTCCCAAATCCTGTGCTGGATCTCCATAGAGAGGTTTCTCCCAGTCAATCAGATAATTGTTCTCCCCTTCTCCATTAATCAAGAAATTCGTAGAATTCAATTCCGTATTAATGCAGCAGCGATACATCTGCTCCGCCGGAATATGCTCAATCAACTTCCAGCCGCTATCCAATAATATTCGGATTTTTCTCTTCGTCTCCTCGCACCCAAGCGGCGAATCCATGTAAGTCTTCACCATCTCCTCACACTCTTCCAAAATTGCTTTCAGCGAGTGTTCCGGGCTTATCAACCCTGTATGTTCTTCCATTTTTGTACTATGAATATCCGCCAGACATTCTGCTGCCAATTCCATGTCTGTGTGATAATCCAATAATATTCGGATTTTTCTCTTCGTCTCCTCGCACCCAAGCGGCGAATCCATGTAAGTCTTCACCATCTCCTCACACTCTTCCAAAATTGCTTTCAGCGAGTGTTCCGGGCTTATCAACCCTGTATGTTCTTCCATTTTTGTACTATGAATATCCGCCAGACATTCTGCTGCCAATTCCATGTCTGTGTGATAATCCAGCACTCTTCCTGGAAGAAATTCCATGACCATGACACCATGATCCAAAAATTCTTTGCTTCCATCTACATAAATTGCCCGCGGCGTTCTTCCACTTTTCTCTAGAAGCTTTAATGCACGATACTCATATCCAATCTGATCGTCCAAATGCATTTGACTTCCGCAGTTTACTCTGAGCAACATCTTCTCTTGTGACACAGGGTGTGTGAATAAATAATTCACATTATATTCGCCCTGCGCCAGTAGTTCATATCTCTCACAGACTTGTTCTGGAAGTCCTAGCGCTTTTCTATATTTCTCGCTGGCAACATATGCTTGTAAACCCTTGATTTTATCCATAAATCGACCTGTTCTATAATACTTCTTCCAGAATCTCAATTACATTTTTCACCAGCACAGGACAAAATCCCATCATTCTTCCGCTGCTGATTGCTTCATCAAAGCCTTCTGGTGTAGAAACATCGTAACCAAGCAACCCTTTGCAATTGCAAGTCTCATATTTTTCGAAAAACTTCTGCTTAAACTCTGCGCTTTTTGCCATCATAACATTCTTCTGATCCATAAGACCTTCTTCTGCATAATGACCGTACTTTAATCCAATCGCCATAAGTGCTCCCGTAAAAGCACCACAGGTATCTGCCTGCAGCATTCCGCCGCCAAAACATGCCGATACTTTGTTTGCCACATCTTCCGAAATCCCAAGCTGCTCTGCGAAATGAGCCAGCACCACCTGCGAGCAGTCATAGCCTTTCATAAATTTCTCCTGAATTATCTTTTCATCCATACTTTTTCTCCAATCTAGTTTTTCATTTTCTAGCGCTTAATGTGATAAATTTCCACCACAACTGCTTCCATATCCGGCCGTGCAACTGTAACACAGTGTGCAAGTCTTAATCTCCCTTGGCTGTACTTGGCAAGTCAAAAGTTCTGCAATATGTTTCGGACCATTTGGCTTAATTCCGAGCACATGATAATACTCACAGTCATACAAGCTACCATCGTAATCCACATTAATCTGATCACGACACATTACCTTAGGTACATTATCTTCATTAAAGTTATCACACTGAAGTTTCAGATATGAGCCAAGTTTTCCCTGACTGCGCATATCCTGCCCAAACCGTCCAATCGGGACGTTCCCAATTGCAATTAAATCCGTAAACTCGATACCATGCTCATTCCTTAGCACTTCTCGATATGTATGTTCCAACATAACCTCATTTGGCGGAAGATATGGGCCATCTGTATTATATACCAAAGTCAACTGCATGTCTTCTTTTTTTCCATATCCCAAGGCATTTAATTTCTGTAAAATCTGGATCGCAGGTTCAAATACATGCTCACCTCGCTGCTTCTCCACCACTTGGCGCGTATAGTATGGCAATGAACAGACAATATGTACCTTGTTCTTTGCATATACTTGAAGTAAATGTGCATATTTTTCACTTTTTAGAATCGTTAAATTCGTACGAATAATCACTTCTCCGAACTTTCTTGCCTCTGTGATCAGATACTCTAGATTCGGGTTCATCTCTGGAGAACCTCCTGTGATGTCCATAACTCGGAACTGGTGTTTTCGAAATACCTCCAGGCAAATATCCATAGTCTCTTTGGACATCATCTCTGTTCTATCTGGTCCACATTCCAAGAAACAGTGTGTACAAGAAAGATTACACCGGTATCCCACATTCACCTGCATCGTCTGCAGTTTTTCCTTTGAATACAGTTTGTCCAATCCTCTTACATGATCCATAAAGTCTGGAAGCGCATAGCGCTCTGCTTCTTCTTCCAAAATCTTCAACGAAATCTTCTTCCCGTCAAGCCGGGTTGGATTTACCTGCTGTGCCAGTGTATCAAACAATCCGTAATGAACCTCTCCATCACCTTCCACAATAAAATGCTGTTTAAAACGTGACTGCCGCAAGATTGCCGCCACATTTCCACTGATTCCAAGCGGTTTCTTTTTCACAAATCGATAGTTGTCGTCAAAATCAAAATATCTGGCATTTTCCTTCATCGTGCCAAGATACACAGCACTGTGACCGTAATTTTCCTCTCGGTCTTCCAAATCCTCCACTTTGAAGGCTCTCACTGTGCAGGAGAAGAATTTGATATCTCCAACCATTCGTGCAACTTGAAAATCATTTGGCTGAATCGGAGTCTTCTCTAATATGTAGTAGGATTTGAAACCAGTCTTTTCCAATAAGCGGCGAAAATCTTCAATGTACATCGCACCGCCCATGCACTCTCCACGCATCACAGGATCATTTTTGACCTCTTCTGGCACTCGTCGGTCTGCAAATACATCCGAAAAACAAAGTTCGCCTCCATTTTTCAAAATTCGATAAATTTCACGAAAAATCAATTCTTTAAATGGGGATAGATTGATCACGCAATTTGAAGTCACTACATCGACAGAATTATCCTCGATTCCCAGACTCTTCAAATCCTCAATATACCCCTGATGGAAACTTGTATTCGGCCTATCATATCCGAAAATCTCTGCCTGTTCTTTCTGATATTTCCTCGCTACGTCAATCTGCTCCGGCGTCATATCCACACCATGTACATGTCCGTTTTCACCGACTAATTTTGAGAGAATAAATACATCTCTTCCTGTGCCGCATCCCAAATCTAGCGCAACACAGCCCTCCAATCCCATCGGAATCGGAGAGCCGCATCCATAGAAGCGTGAAATAATTTCTTCTTTAATCATCGGCAAAACATCCAAAACATAGCGAGGCGGAGCTGCACTTGTGCAGCAGGCATTGGTCTTTAAATCAGCACTGCTTTTGAGTATCTTTCCATAGTACTCGCTTACTTGTTTGTGTATTGTATTTTCCATCTGCTTCTTCCTTTTATCAGTCTTTATATCCTTCATCCATCATGCCAAAGCACTCGCTGAAGAATGTTTTAATCTTCACATCATACTGTTCTTTCACTGCGTCAAACGCGTCATCCATAATATCAATGAGAAGATCTGACTCACACACTGCACGTGCGTTTACTACTAATTTCATCTTAGATACCTGGTGTTCTAACTTCATATCATGGAGAATATCATAGTCCACACCAATCAGACTGGATTTTCCGTAATCTCCCGTCTGTCCTACTGCGAATGTCTTTAAGTGTGGAACATTTTTCTTATGTTCAATCAGTCCATTGCGGATCTCTTCGATTAAATCGTCAACAAACTGGTTTCCGTCAAATTCTGTTTCATCTTTTCGAGTGATATAGACACTTCTGTTAAACCATGACATCTGCTTCTCTGCAGCAATAAATGTCTCTCCGCCATAACCAATATCTGTAATATTCACTTGACTTTCTGTAGTCAAAATATGCTCAACCAATGGTTCCAAACCTGTTTTTTCCTTTGCTGAAATCGCAAATACTGGTATTTCTGGGCGTACTTCTTTCAGGAATTTCACGTAACGCTCTACTTCTTCTTCCGTCATCAAATCCGTCTTATTCAGCACAATACAATCTGCTTCTTTTAACTGCGCTTCCAACAAGAACTTCATCTCTTCCGGCAAATGGATATCTGCCTTCTCCGGCATGATCATGCGAAGTCTCTCTGGATCTGTGATTACCATAAATGGTGCCAATGTAATCTCATCTTTGTATTTTGTATTCAGCATTCCGTACACATGATCCAAAGCACCGATACCACATCCTGGAATATCTGACATAACCACATCTTTTGGCTCTTTATTCAAACGATTGATTCTTTCTAGCAGCAGATCTTCCGCATAACAAATACATACGCCTGCCACAGTAGCAACTTCTACATTCTGTCTACCTGAATATTCTGCATCTATGATATTACTTGCTCCTAAATCATTCGCAATAATCGCTGCTTTCTTTCCATGCGTATTCATATATTCAGTTAGTGCCAGCATTGTGGTCGTCTTTCCTGCGCCTAAAAATCCACTGACAACCATAAATCTTTTCTTGTTCATATTTTCAAGCTCCTTTACACCCATTTTACTTTAATATAGGCTTTTAAAATATCCTTGTCAACGAATATAAAATTACTCCATAAACCATTGTTATTATTTCAAAGTATCATATCAAAACAAGCTTTTACAGGCTTTCAAGCATGGCTTTCAGTAATTTCACAGAGCGCTCTGCCGCAAGTGTTTCAAATGCCGGATAATCTACGGTCGCACTGTGATCTGCTTTGTCTGAAATTGCTCGAATAATCACATAAGGAACTTCATTTAAATATGCCGCATGTGCAACTGCTGCCCCCTCCATCTCCGCACATTTTCCATCAAATGTTTTCACCAGATACTCCTTCTTGGCATCGTCTGATATAAATTGATCCCCGGTCACAACGCGCCCTAAAAATGTGCGAATTTCTGTATTTACTGCCTCATTCGCCTGACGCGCAGCACGAATCAACCGCTCGTCTGCTGGAAATGCAAATGTATCCATCCGTGGAATCTGACCAACTGGATTTCCCATTGTACTTGCATCTACATCATGCTGCACTGCATCTGTAGAAATCACGATGTCACCGATATCAATCCGTGGATCTAAGGATCCCGCAATTCCTGTATGTATCAAAGCATCCACATCAAATAAATCAATCAGAATCTGTGCACAGATTCCTGCATTTACCTTCGCAATACCACTGCGCACTACTACCACTTCTTTGCCGCAGAGCTTTCCTTTCACGAATGTCATCTTCGCCTTTGTGACAACCTTTTCCACCTCCATCGCTGCTTTCAGATCTGCAACTTCTTCTTCCATAGCTCCTATAATTCCTATCATTGTCCTTCTCCCTTTCTTATTTTTCACTTGTATTCTTTTTCAAAATGCATTTTCCCAAGTATAACAGATTTTTGTACACAAAATGTATACTCTGTGTCCCTAATACACATTTTTTTGAAAATTTCTTTTCCGCATCTTTACTTTAGCCTCTGTTTTTCTTAACCCCGTTGGTAATTTTCACCATATTTACACCTCACTTTTGTTCATATATAATAAAAATATAGTAAAACACTGAATGAAAGGAGGAAATATATGGCTGAAGTAAGAGTTCTCAAGCGAGGCAAATATTGGCAATACATCTTTGAAATTGCCCGGATTGATGGAAAGCGAAAACGTCTCTCGAAAAGTGGCTTTCCCACGAAGAAAGCAGCCCTTGAAGCTGGCATAACCGCAAAGGCTGAATATGATTCCTCTGGTTATACGATTCGCCCGAAGGAAATTTCACTCCACGATTACTTTGAGCTATGGCTGAAAGAATACTGCGAAATTAATCTAAAGCCAACAACCACAGAAAGTTATCGCAAGAAGATACATCTATATATTGATCCGTACCTTGGAAGTTATAAACTAAATTCCATCACACCGGTGATTCTGCAGACATTTATCAACAACAAATTCAACGAAGGATTCTCACGCAACACGCTTAGCAACATCAAAGGGATTCTCAACAAGAGTTTAAAATATGCAGTGACTCCTTTACAGTTTATCAAGACGAATCCGATGACTGATGTCTCTTTGCCTCTTCCGAATGCGAAACCCAAAGTTCCGACCCGCAAAAAAGTACGTGGAACCATATCCAAGGAGGATTTTCAAAAGATCATCGAGCGTTTCCCAGAAAATACCTCACAGCATCTTCCATTGATGTTAGGCTATCGTTGCGGACTTCGTCTCGGAGAAGTCTTCGCTTTGGATATTTTAAACGACTTTGATGAGGAGGCGAAAACACTGCGTGTGAATCACCAGGCCCAGAACAACGCGAACAATATTTGGTATTTGGCTGAACCCAAGTTCAATTCCTACCGGACCATCGATTTGGATGATATCACTTACCAACTACTCAAGAAGCGCAAAGCACAAATGGCAAAGGATAAGGACTATTTTGGATCTGCATATATCCACCTCTATTTGACGAAAGACATGGAGCTTACCACAGATGCCAAATTGGGCATTTCAGAATTCAATCCTGTTTGCCGCTACGCAAACGGCGGATACATACAGCCTCGTGTTATGCATCACTGCGGGCGTATTGTTCATTATAAGCTGAATATGCCCGACTGGGATTTTCACACCTTGAGACATACGCATACTTCTATGCTTCTGTCAGCCGGAGCTGATCCCAAATACGTCCAGCAGCGTCTCGGGCACAAGAACATAGAGACCACCTTAAATATCTATACCCACGTAACGGAAGAAATGAAGACAAAAAACATCGAATTTTTGAATCATTGTATGTAACAATGGCATCTGTTTACATTTTGTAAAAATTGTTTTGGTATACAAAATGTACACAGGTGCTTTTTGTTGTTTATTTTTACTAAAATCTTTACCAAATCTTAACTTGCCTATTTTCAAGAAAAAATCAGCATTTTGCACAACCCTAAAACGTGTATTTTTTCATATTTCATGGGATTAATGGCACA
>CAZYCT010000019.1:0-25346 GCA_964646135.1 uncultured Coprococcus sp.
AAAATCCTGCGGGACTTATACTCCCGTACCGGTTCGATTCCGGTTTGCGGCATGATGAGAGAATCCAATTTGGATTCTCTTTTTTTTATTTATTTCTTGTGAAATGAAGAAAAAGGTGCTATTATAATTTTACACTTTAAAGCGAAAAAGAAAGAGGGCAAAAGAATATGGGAATGAAGATAAATAATGAATTGCCACATCCAAGTGAGTTAAAAGCTCGTTATCCATTGTCAAAAAAGATACAAGAAATCAAAAAAGAGCGAGATGCGGAAATAAGAGATATTTTTACAGGAAAGTCTAAAAAGTTTGTCGTTATTGTAGGACCATGCTCAGCAGACAATGAAGATTCTGTATGTGAATATGTAGAGAGATTGGCGAAACTTAATGAAGAAGTTTCGGAGAAATTAATGTTGATTCCTCGAATTTATACGAATAAACCAAGGACAACGGGGGAAGGATATAAGGGAATGCTGCATCAGCCAAATCCAGAGAAAGCACCAGATTTGTTGGCTGGAATCATTGCAATTCGAAAGATGCATATTCATGCAATGGAGGCAACATATCTTACTGCAGCAGATGAAATGTTATATCCAGAAAATAGAAGTTATTTGGATGATATATTGTCTTATGAAGCTGTCGGCGCTAGATCTGTCGAAAATCAGCAACATAGATTGACAGCAAGCAGCATGGATATTCCAGTGGGAATGAAGAATCCGACTAGTGGAGATTTGTCAGTAATGTTAAACTCAGTAATTGCTGCACAGGCGGGGCACCGATTTATTTATAGGGGAATGGACGTAACAACGGAAGGAAATGACTTGGCGCATGTGATTTTGCGCGGAGGAGTCGACAAATATGGGAAGACAATTCCAAATTATCATTATGAAGATTTGTCGCGTCTGGCCAATATGTATCATGAAAAAGATTTAAAAAATCCTGCAGTGATTGTGGATGCAAACCATTCTAATTCTAGTAAAAAGCATAGAGAACAGATTCGCATTGTAAGCGAAGTATTACACTCACGAAGATACAGTAATGAGTTACACGATCTGGTGAAAGGTGTGATGGTGGAAAGTTATTTGGTGGAAGGTCGTCAAGATATAGGAGAAAATAGGGTATATGGACAGTCTATCACAGATCCGTGTATCGGATGGGAAGATACAGTAAGATTGATTCACAAAATAGCAGAAGAGTGTTAAGGAAAAGAGATGTGTCGGATTTTGACACATCTTTTGCGTTGAAAAGGGAATTTTACTTGTAAAAAAATAAAATTATGATAGGATATAAGATAGGCTGGTGATACAGGCATATTATATTGTAACCAAATGGAGGAAGACGCGTGTTAGAATTAAGAAATGTTTCTTTTGAAGTTTCACAGAATGGGGCAGATAAAGAAATTATTAAAAATATAAGTTTTATCATTCCAGATGAGAAGTTTACTGTAATTACAGGGCCAAATGGAGGCGGAAAATCAACACTGGCAAGATTGATTGCAGGGATTCAGAAGCCGACTGGAGGACAGATTCTTTGGAATGGGGAAGATATTACGGACAAAGGAATCACAGAACGTGCAAAGATGGGAATCAGTTATGCGTTCCAGCAACCAGTGCGTTTTAAAGGAGTGACTGTATTAGATTTGCTTCGTCTTGCAAAAGGTGAGGATTTGACAATCACTGGTGCGTGTGAATATTTATCAAGAGTTGGACTTTGTGCTAAAGATTATATAAACAGAGAAGTAGATGGAAGTCTTTCAGGAGGCGAACTGAAGCGAATCGAGATTGCAACAGTTCTCGCAAGAGGCACGAAGATGTCAGTATTTGATGAGCCAGAGGCAGGAATCGATTTGTGGAGTTTCCAGAATTTGATTCAAGTGTTTGAAAAGATGCATCAGCAAATTCAAGGCTCTATTTTGATTATTTCACATCAGGAAAGAATTCTGAACATTGCAGATGAGATTCTGGTAATTGGAAATGGACAGGTGACGGATCACGGAACGAAGGACGAGATCCTTCCAAAATTGCTTGGAAGTTCAAGTGCAGTAAATGTTTGTAAGGGGAGAATGTAGGCATGGATATCATACAGAAACAGTTATTAGAAGCAGTGGCAGGGCTGCACGAGATTCCAACAGGTGCATATAATATCCGCGCAAATGGAGAGAGCGCTGCACGAAATACAACTGCGAATATTGACATTGTTTCCAAAGAGGAGGTTTCGGGAATTGACATTATCATAAAACCAGGAACAAAAAAAGAAAGTGTTCATATTCCAGTTTTGTTGAGTACGAGTGGATTGAAGGAAATGGTGTACAATGATTTCTATATTGGTGATGATTGCGATGTTGTGATTGTTGCAGGATGCGGAATTCACAATGGTGGAGATCAAGAAAGTCGCCATGATGGAATTCATAGATTTTTTGTTGGAAAGAATTCAAAAGTAAGATATGTGGAGAAACACTATGGCGGTGGTGACGGAAAAGGTCAGCGTATCATGAATCCAGAGACAGTTGTTGAACTTGGTGAAGGAAGCAATATGGAGATGGAGATGGTGCAGATTAAGGGTGTGGATTCTACAATCCGTACCACAAAAGCAACATTAGCGAAAGATGCGAAAATTACAGTCACAGAGCGTTTGATGACACATGGAAACCAGTATGCTGAGAGTATATTTGAAGTGGAATTAAATGGTGACAATTCGAGTGCAAACATAGTGTCACGAGCAGTGGCAAGAGAGAATTCTGTTCAAGTATTCAAATCAGCAGTGCATGGAAATGCTGTCTGTAGCGGACACACAGAATGTGATGCAATTATCATGGACAATGCAAATATCAGTGCGATTCCAGAAATAACGGCGAATAATCCGGATGCGGCTTTGATTCATGAGGCAGCAATCGGAAAGATTGCAGGTGAGCAGATCATTAAGTTGATGACACTTGGACTTACGGAGCAGGAAGCAGAAGAACAGATTGTGAATGGATTTTTGAAATAGAACAGAAGGACATAAAGGAAGCCGATATCGTATTGATATGATATCGGCTTTAAATATGCTACTTTGAACGCAAGGCCAATTCCTTGATTGCTTGAAAACTTTTTACACTGAGAATGTGCTCCATGCGGCAGGCATCTTCGCTGGCTGTTTCTTCGTCGACACCGAGAGAAATGAGCCAGTGAGAAAGAATGGTATGGCGTTCATAAATACTGTCAGCAATTGCTTTTCCTGAGGGCGTCAATGAAATATAACCATCTCCGTTAACTGTGATATAACCATTCTGTCGAAGATTCTTCATGGCAACACTAACACTTGGTTTAGAGAAGCCTAATTCAGTTGCGATATCTATAGAACGGACGTGCCCAAGACGCGTGTTGAGAACAAGTATTGTCTCAAGATAATTTTCAGCAGATTCTTGTATTTTCATATGAGTTCTCCTATCTGGAAAATATTAGTTTGCAGAAGACTGTTAGGAGGATTATATCACATTGGTGGCGGAAATACAAACAAAAAGGAGTGTTTATAAAAACACTCCCGTACGTGCGCTAGAGGATTCGAACCCCCGACCTTTTGGTCCGTAGCCAAACGCTCTATCCAGCTGAGCTAAGCACACATGTTATTTACTTGTCTCACAACAAAAATTATTATACATAAAACAAATACATATGTCAACACTTTTTTTAAAAATATTTTCATTTTTTTTCTCTTGCAGATGAATGGAAAAAGGAGTATTATTATAACCATTCTCAATCAATTCTTAGATTCAAGCGCTGCCAGGTGCAGCGAATACAATCCCATTTACAAAAATTTCAAAAAGGAGGACATAAGTGACAGAAAGTAAGGACTATGCAGTACTTCGTTTTTTTGAACAGGGTGAACAATGTTACAAGATTAATGATGTGTCGAAAGGAAAAAGTATTCTGGACTTTGTGAAAAACAATGAGAGGATCGAGAAAGGGGAAGTCTGCAGGTGGTTTGCAGAGCTGACGACGCAATTATTGTTGCATTATAAGTGTATACAGAGTGCATACGGTTATGTGAATCCATATACAGTGATAGTGTGTGCAGAGCATAAAATTCTTTTGCTCGATATTGATGCAAATGAAAACACAGATCTCTTGAAACGCATGCAGAAAAAATCCTTTCGCGCTGTTTTTAGTAAAGAAAAAAGTGGGACGGATAACACTTCGGAGGCAGAAGAAGACTTGTTTGGATTTGGACAATTATTGCTGTTCGTTGTAGAAAAAGGAAATTTTATATCAAAATTTACATCAATTGAAAAATTAAGATTGAAAAAGATTATTCAAGATTGTACGGAAAAAGAATCGGATGATGTTGAACTTCTTTTTTTGAAAATTCAAAAGGCGTTACAGCGGATTGCCAGGAAGCCTACAGATTGGCAGAAAATATGTTGGAAACTTTCTCTGATGTTCGTGGCTTTGATGATAGGATTTGCGATATGGCAAAATAGTAGGGATACTCGTGAAAGGGAAACGCAGGTGTCAGAAGAAATAGTGGAAAATTATGTCACGGAAGAGAGCGCTGTGGAGGAAAATCTTACCGAAGAGAAAATAGAAAATGCGATGTTGTCAGAAGAAGATATGGAGAAGATCTGTTTGGAATTGGGGATGATGTATTATACAGAGCATCAAAATGCCAAGGAGTCTATAGAACTTCTGAATAAAATCGAGAATCATTCTAGAATAGCGCAGATATATCTACAGCTTTTGGAGTATCTTGTGAGTGGAACAGATATTTTGGATGGAACATGGCAAAACATGTGGAGTGAAGTGAAGTCCGAATGGGAGAGGCTGGATGTGAACAACAAACTTTGGTATTATTTTCCGCTGATGGAGGCGGGAAAATTGAAAGACACGGAGGAAAGTTGGAAGGTTGTATGTGAGGTTGGAGAAATGGCGGAAGCACATCGTATGTGGAATATGCTAGAAACAGATGTGGAATCCCAGGTTCAGATTTGTCAATACCTTGGAACTGCTTATGAAGTTCTGGGACGACAAACAGAGGCATTAGAAAAGTACGAAGAATGGGAAAACTTAATTCGGCAAGAAGAGCGTTTGAAAGACATTACATGGAAGTCCAAGTGGAAAGAAAGTTATGAAGAAGAAATAGTGCCATAAAAGGGAGGATGCCGGGTAATCACAATGATGATTCCCGGCATGTATTATGAAAAAGTATATATATCAAAGTAAAAACTTGATTTCTTATTTGATGGTTTTAGTATATAAAAGACATGTGAAAAAACAATGTTTAACAAATGAAAGAATTTTGAAATAAAAATGAACAAATTATGAACGACTGGATTTTCTGAAAGAATAGTTGGCAATATTGAAAAAAATAGGATATACTTTGATAGATAATGTAAAACGACATTATGCGAGGAGGAGAAAAATATGAAATACATTTCATTTGCAATTCCATGCTATAATTCAGCGGCATACATGGAACACGCAGTAGAGTCCATTTTAAAAGGTGGAGAAGATGTGGAAATTATTATTGTAAATGATGGTTCGACCAAAGATAATACATCTGAGATTGCACATAGACTAGAAGCAGAATATCCGACGATCATTAAGGCGGTCGACAAAGAGAATGGTGGTCATGGCGATGCAGTAAACACAGGACTTGCGCATGCCACAGGAAAATATTTTAAAGTGGTTGACAGTGATGACTGGGTGGACGAAGAAGCACTTCTAAAGATTTTAAAGGTTTTAAAGGAATTTGAAGCAGATAACGAGACCGTGGATATGTTCCTCTCTAACTATGTGTACGAAAAAGAGGGAAAAGAAAACAAAAAGGTCATTAGTTATACAGATGTCATCCCTCAAAATCAAATTTTAGGGTGGAATGAAATCAAACATTTTCATTTGGGACAGTACATATTGATGCATTCTGTTATTTATCGTACAGAGTTTTTGAAGCTTATTCAGCTTCAGCTGCCAAAGCATACGTTTTATGTGGACAATATCTATGTGTATTATCCATTGCCACATGTGCGAAAGATTTACTATCTCAATGTTGATCTCTATCGTTATTACATCGGAAGAGAAGATCAGTCTGTCAACGAACGCGTGATGATCGGGCGTGTGGATCAGCAGATTTTTGTTACAAAAACAATGATCGATATGTATGTGATGAAGAATATCACGAATAAGAAATTGCGAAATTACATGATTAATTATCTGGCAATCATGATGACGGTGTCTTCTATTTTGTGTATTCGTTCAAAAAATGAAGAAAATTTACAGAAGAAGCAAGAACTTTGGCTGTATCTGAAGAAGAAAGATTATAAGACTTATATGAAGATTCGCTATGGTATCTTAGGACAAACTATGAATCTTCCTGGAAAACCAGGAAGAAAGATTTCTTCACTTGCATATATTGTAGCAAGAAAGGTAATTGGATTTAACTAAGTCTATATGCAGAATCAGAAAGTGGATAATGTGCTGAATTTGGCACTGTCGGCCACAGAAGAAGAGCGCGTAAAATCACAGAATTTGGATGTGGGTTACGATGAGCAGGATGCAGTGTGGGAAGTGATTGTTAAATACTCAGGAACACTGGAACCTATCGGTGAGTTCGCAGTGGCAATCACAGAACTACGAAATGGCTATGCCATCTTGCGCATAAGGGAAGAGGATATTTTGAGGCTTTCAGAATATCCTCAAATTGAATATATTGAAAAACCAAAAAGATTGTTTTTTCAGGCGAAGAACGGAAGACGGGTATCTTGTATCAATGAAGTACAAAATCCTCGTCTTCCGCCATTTTATGGAAATCTATTTGGAGAGGGAGTTTTGGTGGCTGTTCTGGATTCAGGCATTGATTATGCCAATGCTGATTTTAGAAACGAAGATGGCAGCACGCGTATTTATCGTCTATGGGATCAGACAATCGCTGGACGTCCGCCAAAAGGTTATACGCTAGGGACAGAATACACGAAGGGACAGATTGATGAAGCGCTTCAATTGCAGGACTGGAATCTGGTGCCAAGTGAAGATGCGAGTGGTCATGGGACAGCCACAGCTGGAATTGCAGCAGGAAGTGGACGCGGCAGTGGGACGCTTGCAAGAGGGGTGGCAAGTCAGAGTGAACTGATTATTGTTAAATTAGGATTGCCGAGCAAGCAGGGATTTCCGCGAACAACAGAATTGATGACTGCTTTGAATTATGTGGTGAATCTTGCTGTGGAGCGGAGAATGCCATTAGCTGTGAATGTGAGCATTGGAAATACCTTTGGCGCGCATAATGGGAGTTCTTTGCTGGAACGTTTCTTTGATGAAATCAGCGGCGTTGGTAGAACAACGATTTGTGTCGGCGCGGGAAATGAGGGGATTAGTGCAGGACATGTAAATGGCAGACTTGAGGAAGGGGAAAAAGCGAGCATAGAACTTGCAGTACAAGAGAATCAAACGGCTTTTAGCGTACAAATCTGGAAACGTTATGAAGACAAAGTAAGGATAAAACTTATCACACCATCTGGGCTTATGACGACTATTTTGAACGAGCAGGCCGGAACACAGAGATTATATTTAGATGAGGCTGAAATTTTATTATATTATGGTGAGCCAAGTCCCTATTCTGTTTTGCAGGAAATATATATAGAATTACTTCCGCTCCAGGAATATTTGCCGGCTGGAGTATGGCAGATTGAGCTGCAGGCAGAAAGAATTATTGTGGGAGAATATGAAATGTGGCTTCCAAGTGAACGGACGTTAAATATTGGAACTGCGTTTCTTTATCCAAGTGAACAGCTGACTATCACGATACCATCTACAGCGGAGCGCGTCATCTCAGTAGGAGCATATGATGGCTTTACAGGGGCATATGCGCCATTTTCTGGACGCGGGTATGAAATGGGACGGGGAAGAGTGAAACCAGATATAGTGGCTCCAGGGGTGGATGTAGTCACCACAGCCTTGAATAATGGAACGATACGTGTCAGTGGCACTTCCTTTGCAACACCATTTGTGACTGGAAGTGCCGCACTTTTGATGGAGTGGGGGATTAGCAAGGGGCAGGATCCGTTTCTATATGGTGAAAAGGTGAAAGCATATTTGCGAAACGGAGCCAGGCAACTTGCCGGCTTAGAAAAGGTAAATCCGTTGACCGGTTATGGGGCATTGTGCTTGCAAAATAGCATTCCGCAGAGAAAAACTGATTGACGTTACGGGTAAGAAGAAATAAAATGGTAGCAAAGGGTGATTTACCAAAGAAAAGGGGAATAGAATTATGGATAAGACGGGAGTTGTGTATGGAAGATTTCAGATTCCACATTTAAAACATATAGAGTATATTTTAGCCGCAAAGATGAGATGTCAGAAATTGTATGTGGGCATAACATTTCCGGATGATTTATATGTTTCAGATGAGGAAGGGGCAAATTACCGTGTGAAGAGGAATGCGAATCCTTTGACATATATAGAACGATATGAGATGATCAGGGACAGCTTGCTGGAATTCAACGTGCCGCGAGAAAGTTTTGAAATCATACCATTTCCGATAGACCGTCCCAATTATTTATCTCAGTATATCCCGAAAGATGCAGTTTGTTATGTGGGAATCTGCGATGAATGGACAGCAAAAAATGAGAGATTGTTTCAGCGTTTTGGAATCAGGACGGAAATTCTCTGGAACCGCGAAGGAAAAGAAAAAGGTGTGACAGGCAGTGTGATCCGCCAAAAGATTCAGAATCGAGAGGAATGGAGACTTTTGGTTCCGAAGGCTGTTTACAGATATATGATTGAAAATGAAATCGATGAACGAATACGTAGAATGAAGGAAAGGTAGTGCAGATTTGCATTACCTTTTTTGATGAAAACCCATAAACTATAGTAAAAGAATATGTGTGGGTGAGTCCTTTTGAAAGAAAATTGTATCCGCTTTTGTACGCTTAGAAATAAGGAGGTTATCAATTTGTGTAACTGCAAACGTTTGGGGTGCGTGACGGATGTGCTGGTGAATATTTGCAGTGGCTGCGTGGAGGCAATTGTTATCCCGGGACCTGGGCGTGTGTGTGGAATATTGGGATATGACGCAGAGTTTGTCATACCATTTGCCTGTATTAAGAAAATTGGAAGTGACATGATTTTAGTGGAAATTCAAGAAGAAAAATATTTGAAAACGTGTAGATAAAAAACGCTTAGGTTTGACAAGTTTTTCTGTGGCATTTATACTAGGAGGTATAATATTTTACCGAGAAGGAGACAGACAAATGAAGTGTCCATATTGTGGAAAACTTGATACAAGAGTCATTGATTCGCGGCCGGCAGAAGATGGGAATTCTATTAGAAGAAGGAGATCCTGCGATGCCTGTAATAAGCGTTTTACTACTTACGAGAAAGTGGAGACGATTCCTCTGATTGTTATCAAAAAGGATAATACGCGCGAACAATTTGACAGAGCGAAGATTGAGGGCGGCGTGTTACGTGCGTGCTACAAGCGACCGGTTTCGGCGGAACATATCAAGCAAGTGATAGATGCTATAGAGACAGAGGTTTTCAGCCGCGAAGAGAAAGAGATTCCAAGTAATGAGATTGGTGAGATCGTGATGAATCATCTCAGGGAATTGGATGCAGTTGCCTATGTACGTTTTGCATCAGTGTATCGAGAATTTAAAGATGTAAATACGTTCATGGCGGAAATTAAAAAGATTTTAGGATAAGGAGACGCACTTAGATGGAGAAGAAGAAAACGGTGGTGCTTGGAGTGACGGGAGGAATCGCAGCATATAAGACCGCGTCACTTGCAAGTATGCTGGTTAAGAACGGGTATGATGTGCAGGTATTGATGACGAAAAATGCCACGAATTTTATCAATCCGATTGTATTTGAAACTTTGACCAAACATAAGTGTTTGATTGATACGTTTGATCGGAATTTTGAATTTAGCGTAGAGCATGTTTCGATTTCCAAGCAGGCAGCAGTGGTTATGATTGCGCCGGCAACGGCAAATGTGATTGGCAAGTTGGCACATGGAATTGCGGATGACATGTTGACTACGACTGTGATGGCATGCAGGACATGTAAGAAGATCATAGCACCGGCTATGAATACGGAAATGTTTTTGAATCCGGTTGTTCAGGATAATTTGAGAATTCTGGAAAATTACGGGTATGAGATTATCCAGCCAGCGGAAGGATTTTTAGCTTGCGGGGATATAGGACCGGGGAAAATGCCGGAACCGGAAGTTCTGTACGAGTATATATGTCGTGAGGTTGCGTATGAGAAAGATATGATTGGAAAGAAGGTACTGATAACAGCAGGACCGACAAGAGAGGCTATCGATCCAGTGCGGTTTATTACCAATCATTCTTCGGGCAAGATGGGCTATGCGCTGGCCAGGGTTTGTGCAGCGCGAGGTGCCGAAGTGACCTTGGTCACAGGACCGACGAATATTCCGAAACCGCGGTTCGCGAAGATTGTCCCAGTTGTGTCGGCAAAAGAAATGTTTGAGGCAGTGAAAGAAGAGGCACAGAAAGCGGATATTGTGTTTAAGGCAGCAGCGGTGGCGGATTATAGACCAAGACATGTGAGCGAGAATAAAGTTAAGAAATCCGACGATGAATTGTTTCTGGAGATGGAGAGAACGGACGATATCTTATTGTATCTGGGACAGAACAAGAAAGACGGTCAGTTTTTGTGTGGATTTTCCATGGAGACACAGGATTTAGTTGAAAACTCTAAGAAAAAGCTGGAGAAAAAGAATCTGGATATGGTTGCGGCGAACAATCTGAAAGTAGAAGGAGCAGGGTTCCAGGGGGATACGAATTGCATGACCTTGATTACCAAAGAAACTGTAATTGAACTGCCACTTCTCAGTAAAGAAGAGACCGCAGCGAGAATCATTGACCAAGTTTTAGAAAGAATGTAATAAAAACACTGTAATTCAATTGTATTGTATCTCGTAATGAGAATAGTAACAGGAGGAGAAAAATGAATAAGAGAAATCATCAACATGTCACATCGATGGAAAAGACGCAAGGTTTGGTACAGATGGGAATTTTTGCTGCGTTGATCATTGTTTTGGCGTTTACCCCATTTGTGGGGTATATTCCGCTGGGATTTACCAGAGCGACGATCATTCATATTCCAGTTATTGTAGGATCCTTGATGTTAGGACCGAAGAAAGGCGCAGCCCTTGGCGCAGTGTTCGGCTTGACGAGTTTTCTAAATAATACCTTCAATCCGACAATTACATCCTTTGTGTTTACACCATTTTATAATTTGGGCAGTTATCATGGTGGTGTTCAGAGTCTGATTATCTGTTTCTTGCCTCGAATTTTGATTGGAGTTGTTCCGTATTTTGTTTATCGGTTGATCGTGAAGATTACTCATGCGCAGAAAGTTTCGACCATAGGTCTTATGCTGGCAGGAATCAGCGGTGCATTGACAAATACATTGCTAGTGATGAATTTGATCTACTTGTTCTTTCACGATATGTATGCAGCTGCCAATGGAATTGCGGCGGAAGCAGTGTATGGTTTTATCATGGGAATTATAGGAATCAACGGGATTCCGGAAGCGATTGTGGCAGCAATCATTGTGACTGTTATAGGAAAAACATTGATGAGAAAAGGTGTAGTAGAAAGGTTGGGCATATAGATGATTTTGGCAATTGACATAGGAAATACGAATATAGTGATTGGTGGTATAGAGGAAAAACGCATTGTTTTCAGCGAACGGTTGTCAACGATCAAGAATAAGATGGTTGTGGAATATGCGCTGAATATTAAGGGGATTTTGGAAATCTATGGCGTGAAAGCTGAAGAGATAGATGGTGGAATCATTAGTTCCGTTGTGCCGCAAGTCACAGAAATTTTGAAAGAGGCTTGTGAGAAAATCATTCACAGGAATATTTTGGTGGTTGGACCGGGGATTAAGACGGGACTTAATATTTTGATCGACAATCCAAGGCAGCTTGGAAGTGATTTGGTGGCGGATGCAGTGGCAGGGATGGCAGAGTATCATGCACCGATGATTATCTTTGATCTGGGGACAGCAACAACAGCAAGTGTAGTAGATGAAAATGGAAATTATATCGGCGGATTTATTATCCCAGGTGTGCAGACATCTTTGAATGCGCTCACAGCTAATGCATCACAGTTACAAGGAATTGGACTGGAGGAGCCAAAGCGTTTGATTGGAAAGAACACAATCGAGTGTATGAAAAGTGGAATCATTTATTCGACGGCAGCTAGTCTTGATGGGATTATTGCACGCGTGGAAGAAGAGATTGGACAGCCACTGACGGCGATTGCGACGGGTGGACTGGCGCGGAAGATATTGCCGTATTGCAAGAAAGAGATTATTTTAGATGAAGAACTCTTACTGAAAGGTCTGTGGGTTATTTACAACAAAAATAAAGAGCATGTAGGATAGGGAATGTTCGGAAAAAAGTGAGGATAGAGAAGTGAAATTAATATCGTGGAATGTGAACGGCATACGAGCTTGTGTGCAGAAAGGCTTTTTGGATATTTTTCAAGAAATGGATGCAGATATTTTTTGCCTGCAGGAGACGAAGATGCAGGAAGGTCAGCTGAATCTAGAATTGCCAGGATACTATCAATATTGGAACTATGCTGTGAAAAAAGGATATTCAGGAACTGCGATTTTTACGAAGAAGGAGCCGCTTTCGGTGGCATATGGGATTGGAATTGAAGAGCACGACCAAGAAGGCCGAGTGATTACATTGGAGTTTGATGATTTCTATTTTCTAACTGTTTATACACCGAATTCGCAGAATGAACTTGCCAGACTTCCGTATCGAATGACATGGGAAGATGCGTTCTTGGCATATCTTAAGAAATTAGAAGAGAAGAAACCAGTTATTTTCTGTGGTGATTTGAATGTTGCACACAAGGAGATTGACCTGAAAAATCCGAAGACCAATAAAAAAAATGCTGGATTTACAGATGAGGAGAGAGGAAAGTTTTCTACCTTGCTGGAAAATGGATTCATAGACACCTATCGTTATTTCTACCCAGAACAAGAAGGAATTTATTCTTGGTGGTCTTATAGATTTAAGGCGCGAGAAAAGAATGCAGGGTGGCGTATTGATTATTTTGTGGTATCAGAGTGCTTGAAAGATCGATTGGAGGATGCGAAGATTCATACCGAGGTGTTTGGATCGGATCACTGCCCGGTAGAATTGACTTTAAAGTAATGTGAAATTTAAGAATGGAAAAATATAACGTGCCCACTGATTTTCATGGGCACGTTTTTCGTGATTAAATATATCCGCCGTCTATTCCGATAATCTGACCAGTCATGTAGGCAGGGGCGTTTGCCGTCTGCCATATAAGTTCGGCTACTTCATCCGGCGAGGCGAAGCGTCCGGCTGGGATATCCTCGGCGAGAGCAAGCTTGTCCTCTTCGCAAAGAAGATCGTTCATGGCGGTGTCGATGACGCCGCAGGCAAGAGCATTGACTTGAATATTGCTCGGAGCCAATTCCTTAGCAAGAGCACGTGTAAATCCGTGAATACCAGATTTGGCGGCTGAGTATGCGACTTCGCAGGATGCGC
Source organism: uncultured Coprococcus sp. (assembly GCA_964646135.1). Classification (GTDB taxonomy): domain Bacteria; phylum Bacillota; class Clostridia; order Lachnospirales; family Lachnospiraceae; genus Allocoprococcus. The sequence goes on from CAZYCT010000019.1 coordinate 13,528, forward strand.
CAACGGTTCCCCACATGGATGAAATATTGATGATGCGTCCAGACTTCTGTGAGACCATATAAGGCAACGCGCCGCGGCAGCAGTAGAATACAGAAGACAAGTTTGTCTGAATGATTTTGTTCCAATCTTCGTCTGACATGTCGGTCAAAAGACCCATGTAGGCAATGCCGGCATTGTTGACCAAGACATCCAGTCCGCGTGACGTATCGGCAATCTTGTGAAATATTTCGCGCACAGCATCTGGATTCCCGATGTCTCCAGGAACCAAAGTACAGGAAACAGGGTAAGTTGCTTCGATCAGCTCCTTGGTCTGCGTAAGTTCGGAGATGGATTTGTTGGCATTTAAAAATATATGATATCCTTCTGCAGCAAAACGAAGTGCGGTAGCTCTTCCAATTCCGCGAGAAGCCCCAGTGATTAGTACAGTTTTTTGACTCATTTTTATAGCTCCAGTTTTCTTTTTTTGCCTATAATTATACATGTAAATTCTTGTTATTTAAAGTGGCAAGTGATATGATTATTTATGTAAACGCATAGAGGTTTATAGATTTTTACAAGATAAGAGGAGGCAATCTATGGTAAATAAGGCCATTGAATTTGCAACAAGAGCACACGAGGGGCAATTCCGTAAGGGAACGACGAGACCTTACATCGTACATCCGCTGGAAGTAAGTGAGATTGTAGCTACAATGACTAGTGATGAAGAGGTCATATGTGCGGCAGTTCTGCATGATACAGTGGAGGATTGTGAAGGTGTAACAGAAGAAGTGATTGCACAGGAATTTACGGACAGAATTGCACAGCTAGTCGCGCAGGAAAGTGAGGACAAGTCTAAGACTTGGGAGGAACGAAAAGGTGCGACGATTGAACGGATGAAGACGGCGCCGATGGAAGTGAAGATGATTGGCCTGGGGGACAAGCTTTCGAATATGCGTGGAATTGACAAGGATTATCAGGAAGTTGGCGAAGAGGTGTGGAACCGTTTCCGAAAGAAAGATAAACAGATTATAGGCTGGTATTATAAGTCACTCAGAGATGCATTCCAAAGTACATTTGAGGGAAATCCAGTTTTTGCAGAATATAATAGTTTGGTAGAGAAGGTATTTGGGTAAAGATGAAGAAGATATTGATGATAGGAACAGGTGGGACGATTGCGTCCAGACAGACGGAACAGGGACTGGCGCCAGGACTTACACCAGAGGATGTACTGTCGTATATTCCAGCTGTCAAGGATGTGTGCGAGGTACACACGCTGCAGGTTTGTAATTTAGACAGTACGAATGTGACGCCGGAGCACTGGAAACTGATGGTGCAGGCAGTGGAAGATAATTATACGAAATATGATGGATTTGTGATATGTCATGGGACAGATACGCTTGCTTACACGGCCTCTGCGTTGTCTTATATGATTCAGGATTCTGCAAAGCCAATTGTTGTGACAGGGGCGCAAAAACCAATCAATATGGATGTGACTGACGCGAAGACGAATCTTTTGGATAGTTTTATCTATGCCTCAGACGATGAGTCACAGAACGTAAATATTGTGTTTGACGGGAAAGTGATCGTTGGAACACGTGCGAAGAAAGAGCGCGCGAAGAGTTACAATGCATTTTCCAGCATCAATTTTCCGTACCCGGCGGTAATTCAAGATGGCATGCTGGTTCGTTACATTCCTGAAGTATCAGGTACAGGAAAAGTAAAATTCTGCTATGACATGGAAGAGAGCGTGTATGTACTGAAATTGATTCCGGGTATGAAAGCGGATATCCTTCCGTATTTGTTTGAACATTATGACTGCCTTGTAATTGAAAGCTTCGGTGTGGGAGGAATCCCACAGAATTTGGTGGATGCGTTTTATGACGAGATGGGAAAATGGGCAGCCAAGGGGAAATTCGTAGTTATGACGACACAGGTTGCCAATGAAGGAAGTCATATGACGGTCTATGAAGTTGGAAAACAAGTGAAACAGGATTTTCATTTGATTGAAGCATACGACATGACGCTGGAGTCAGTGATTACAAAATTAATGTGGCTCATGGGAAAGAAAAATCTCACAGAGCAAGAGATGCGCAAATTATTTTATCAGACCATCAATCATGATATTTTGTTTACGCGTAGAATTTCAGATGAAATATAAACGAAAGAAAGCTGCCTACTTGGGGCAGCTTTTTGAGTATGAAAAATTAAAGTTGTTGGTCAACTACAAATTCGCCAATCAGTTCTTTGATGGCTTCCATGCGACGGTCGGTCTCGTTCACTGTCTCGGCACAAAGCGCAAGGGCCTGAGCGATAGATGAGACATCTGCGCCAGGAATCATGACCTTCTTGTAGTGAAGTTGGTGATCGACACTTGCCCAGAAGTCCATTCCGATGGTGCGAATCTGAATCTCCGCCCGCATCGGGACTTTTCCATCAGAAAAATAGACAGGAACTTCAACAATCATGTGGAAACTGCGGTAGCCGTTATCCTTTGGATGCTTAATATAATCTTTGATCTTTAGGACAGTGATGTCGTCCTGCGCGCTGATCAATTGTGCAATGGCATAAATATCGCTGATGAATGGGCAGACTACACGCACACCAGCTACATCATCGAGATTAGCCACAATACTTTGTTCTGTAAAAGGAAAGCCTCGGCGATTCAACTTTTCGTGAATGCTGGAAGGAGACTTTACGCGAGATTTGATTGAAGAGATAGGGTTGCGCTTATTGGCAACAGAAAATTCATCGTTCAAAACTTGAAGTTTCGTCTCAATCTGCCGAATTACACAGCGGTATTTCATCATCAGAGAGTTGAACGTGCTGTTGTTGCGGATAAAATCCTCTGCACTTACGGCGTTCAGCCACTGCATTTCTAAATTATTCGATACTTCATCTTGTACTGTACTCATATGTAAAACCTCATGCATATTATATCTTTTCTTTCATTTACCTAACGCATAGTTTAACATATTTTTACATGGAAAGATATAAAGTATATGTTAAATCTTTATAGCAAATCTTAATATTTGACAAGAATTTTGGTGAAAATTATGGAAACGCTGTGGACGCATGAGATAACGGTGAGTGGATATACTAAACTGAAAAGGAGGAGCTCAGTATGTTTCGAAATTTACCGATTACAGATGTGTATGCGCAGAAAATTTTTGATACGCAGGGAAATATTACAGCAGAAGTGAAGGTCACAGCAGGAGAAAATTGTCTGGGAAAGATGAAAATTCCACATGGAGCTGGCGATGTGAGGAAACTAATAAGTGACATAAATGAAAAAAATGCAAGAGAATTGATGGAGATGAATGTGTTTGCACAAAAAGAAATTGATCATGTGCTGGGACAGCTAAATGAAGAAAGTGGTGTCATGTATGCAATTTCAATGGCAGCGGCAAGGTGTGCAGCAAAAGCAATGAAAGTGCCACTTTATCGGTACCTTGGCGGTGTGGGAGTGGGAAGGTTGCCTATGCCGCTGGCACACGTGGCAAGTTGTGCGAATCAAAAAGCAGGTCAGATGCAAGGAAGAGAGTTCTTATTGATGCCAGTGGGAGCAAAGAATTGTATAGAAGCGCTTAAAATGTGTGTGAGAGTCAGTCAGCATTTTCAGAAGGAACAGGGGATTCGAAAAGAGAATCTGATGTCAGAAGAAGCGGAAGAAGAACTTCTCAATCTACTAAAGAGGGTGGCAAAAAATGCAGGATATCAGCCCGGAAGGGATGTTTACTTTGTGACAGACAGTGCGGCTATGGAAAATGCAATTTGGCTTAGACCAAATAAGTGTGGAACAATATCGAAAGCTATCTCAACGATAGAAAAAATGCAAAGCGAAGGAAAAGTGGTGATTTTGCGCTCAGAAGCAGTGGACAGCGAAGATACATCAATTGTTGATCTTGCTGTGGCGACAGGATGCAGCCTTCTGAAGCTTGAAGCACCGGGGCGGTGGGAATATGTGGCAAAATACAATCGACTCATGGAAATAGAAGAGGCGCTTGGAACTTGTGCGGAATTTTCTACATTTCAACAACATTGACACGCGAAAATCAGGGTGCTATAATCAGACAAATCGAAAATTTGACTGACAGGAGGCCGAAAGATGAAACTAGGGTTTATTGGCTGTGGAAATATGGCAAATGCAATCATTGGAGGAATTATAAAGCAGCAGGTGTGCGCAAAAGAAGAAATCATTGCTTCGGACATATCGGAGAGTGGAAGAAAGCGTGTGCAAGAGGCGCACGATGTGCAAACTGTTTCTGATAATCGCGAAGTAGTGAAAGGGTCAGATATTGTCTTTGTGGCAGTGAAGCCGCAGTACTACGAGCAAGTATTAAAGGAAATAAAAGCAGATGTAAAAGAAGGACAGATTTTTATTTCTATAGCACCTGGAAAAACACTTGCTTGGTTAGGAACATGTCTAGGCGAGCAAGTTAAGATTATCCGCACGATGCCAAACACACCAGCTCTTGTAGGGGAAGGCATGACAGCTGTCTGTGCAAATGAGAATGTGACAGAGAGGGAACTTCAGGACGTGATTCGGATTTTGCAGGCAGTAGGAGTAGTAGAAATAATTCCAGAAAATCTGATGGATGTTGCAGTGGGAGTAAGCGGCAGTTCTCCAGCTTATGTGTTTATGTTTATAGAAGCAATGGCAGATGCTGCGGTTGCAGGTGGAATGCCAAGAGCGCAAGCTTATAAATTTGCGGCACAAGCAGTACTTGGAAGCGCGAAGATGGTGCTGGACACAGAAGAACACCCGGGAAAACTAAAAGATATGGTTTGCTCTCCGGCTGGAACGACGATTCAAGCAGTGCGAGTACTAGAAGAAAAAGGATTTCGAAGTGCAGTGTTTGAGGCGACAGATGCCTGTATCCAGAAAGCAAGAGGAATTTAAAACAAATAGAGTTTTATAAAAGTTCTATAAAAGTATTTACGAAAAGAGAAAGTTTCGATAGAATAATACAAGAATCAAACGAAAAAGGAGTACATGAAGATGGCAAATCCAGTAGTAACATTTGAAATGGAAAATGGAGATGTGATGAAGGTAGAATTATATCCAGAAATCGCACCTAACACAGTAAATAATTTTGTATCATTAGTAAATAAAGGTTTTTATGATGGGCTGATCTTCCACCGTGTAATCAGAGGATTCATGATTCAAGGTGGCTGTCCGGATGGAACAGGAACAGGTGGACCAGGACACAGAATTCCAGGAGAATTCCTTCAGAATGGTTTTTCAAATCCACTGAAACACGAACCAGGGGTAATCTCTATGGCACGTGCAATGCATCCAGATTCAGCAGGTTCACAGTTCTTTATCATGCATGAGACATCACCACATTTAGATGGTGCATATGCTGCATTTGGCAAGATTATTGAAGGTATGGATATCGTGAATAAGATCGCAGAGACTGCTACAGATTTTAGAGACAGACCTCTGGAAGATCAGAGAATGAAAAAAGTAACAGTGGACACATTTGGAGAAACATATCCAGAACCGAAAACTGTATAAGGAATGTTTTGGAAGATGTTCGTAATGAACATCTTCTTTCAAAGATAGGAAAATACTGCAAAATGATTAAAACGGACAAATTAGTTTTTGAATATGAAAAACAAGATGAAGAGGGCCGTGTCGTAGGAATGGAGCGAGCGGTTGATAAAGTGGACTTGGATATCAGACCGGGACAGTTTGTTGCTATTTTGGGGCACAATGGCTCTGGAAAATCTACACTGGCCAAACATATGAATTCCATTTTGGTTCCCACTGCAGGCACCATGTGGGTGGATGGAAAGGATACGAGTTTAGAAGAAAATCTTTGGGCAGTGAGACAGAGCGCAGGTATGGTCTTCCAGAACCCGGATAATCAGATTATTGGTTGTGTGGTGGAAGAAGATGTTGGATTTGGCCCGGAAAATCTTGGCGTGCCAACAGAAGAAATCTGGAAGCGCGTGGAGGAGAGTCTTCGAAGTGTGGGCATGATAGAATATCGGGAACACTCTCCGAATAAGCTCTCTGGCGGTCAAAAGCAGAGGGTGGCAATCGCGGGAGTCATGGCTATGAGACCGAAATGTATTGTGCTGGATGAGCCCACTGCTATGTTAGATCCAGTTGGTCGACGCGAAGTGCTTCAGAGTGTGCAAGAACTTCGGAGACGAGAAAATATTACTGTGATTTTGATTACGCACTATATGGAGGAAGTGGTCGACGCAGACAAGGTATTTGTGATGGACCATGGTCATATCGTTATGCAAGGCACGCCCAAAGAAGTATTTTCGGAAGTAGAGGAATTGAAAAGATACCATCTGGATGTCCCACAGGTGACGCTTTTAGCGGATGAACTTCGGAAAAGAGGATTGGATATTCCAAAAGGAATTTTGAGGAAAGAAGAATTGGTGAACTTGTTATGTCAATAAAACTGGAACACATTAATTATATATATAGCCCAGGGACCGCATATGAGAGGCATGCCCTTAAGGATATCAATCTTGAGATTTTGCATGGTCAGTTTGTTGGAATTATTGGACATACAGGTTCTGGAAAGTCTACGCTAATCCAGCATCTAAACGGTCTGGTAAAAGCGACGGATGGCGCGCTTTACTACAATGGAGAAAATATTTATTCTGAAGGTTATAACATGCGCGCGCTTCGAAGTGAAGTGGGACTTGTATTTCAGTATCCAGAGCATCAGCTTTTTGAAGTTGATGTGCTTTCTGATGTCTGCTTTGGACCGAAAAATCAGGGATATTCCCAGGAAGAGTGCAAGGAACGGGCGATGGAAGCACTGCATTTGGTTGGGCTTGATAAGGAATGTTATGATAGGTCACCTTTTGATCTTTCAGGAGGACAAAAGCGAAGGGTTGCAATCGCGGGAGTCCTTGCTATGAAGCCTAAGGTGCTGGTTTTGGATGAACCTACCGCTGGTCTGGATCCTGAGGGAAGGGACGAGATATTAGATCAAATTGCACAGTTACATAAAACTTGCGATATGACTGTTATCTTGGTTTCGCACAGCATGGAAGATATTGCAAAATACGTAGACCGGATCATTGTGATGAACCAAGGAGAGGTGGCTTTTGATGATGAGCCGAAGAAAGTATTTGCGCATTATGCAGAATTAGAAAGCATGGGACTTTCGGCGCCGCAGGTGACTTATATTATGCATGAATTGGCAGAGCGCGGATTGAAGGTACCGACAGATATCACAACAATCCAAGAGGCTGCGGATGCGATTGTGACAGCGATACAGAAGAAAGGAGAAGGACTAGTATGATCCGGGATATTACGATTGGACAATATTATCCGGCAAAGAGTAAGATTCATAGTCTGGATCCGAGGGTGAAAATCGTTGGGACACTGCTGTATCTGATTTCTTTGTTTTTATTTGATAGTGTATTAGGATATGTGGCTGCAACGATCTTCTTTGTGTCATGTGTGAAAATTTCTAAAGTACCGTTTTCGTTCATGTTTAGAGGATTGAAGCCAATTTTGGCGTTATTGATGATTACAGTAGCGTTTAATTTGTTTTTGACACCAGGGGAAGAGGTGCTTTTGCAGCTTGGCGTGCTGAAGGTGACAGAAACAGGTCTGCGCTTGGCGGTGTATATGGCGATTCGACTGGTGTATCTGATTATGGGGGCATCCCTTATGACGCTGACGACAACACCGAATGAATTGACAGATGGTCTGGAAAAATTATTGAATCCACTGAACAAGATAAAAGTACCAGTTCATGAAATCGCGATGATGATGTCGATTGCGCTTCGCTTTATTCCTATTCTTTTAGAGGAGACGGACAAAATCATGAAAGCACAGATCGCGCGAGGTGCTGATTTAGAAAGTGGAAATCTTATCCAGAAAGCAAAGGCAATGATTCCGATTCTGGTGCCTCTTTTTGTGTCTTCCTTCCGACGCGCGAATGATTTGGCGATGGCGATGGAGGCGCGGTGTTACCGCGGCGGGGAAGGTCGCACGAAGATGAAGCCTTTGCTCTATAAAAAAGAAGATTATGTGGCATATTTAATTCTAGGGTGTTATGTGGTGGTTGCGGTGGCAATCGGAAGATACATTCCATTTAAAATCTGGATTTTTTAGAATGCCTGGAGAAATAGGATGAAAAGAGTAAAATTAACAGTTGCCTATGATGGTACAAAGTATAGTGGCTGGCAGGCACAGAAAAATGCGGTGACGATAGAAGGAGTTCTGAATAAAGCATTAACCAAACTGACAGGGGAAGAGATTGCGGTTATCGGTGCAAGTCGAACAGATGCAGGCGTGCACGCGCTTGGAAATGTGGCAGTTTTTGACACGAAAAGCACCATTCCGGGAGAACGATTTATGTATGTGCTCAATCAGAAAATGCCAGAGGATATCGTGATTGTCGCATCGGAAGAGGTGGCAGCAGATTGGCATCCGAGACATCAAAATACATGGAAAACATATGAGTACCATATTTTTAATTCAAAAATTCCGAGTCCAGTAAAACGTCTGTATTCGTATTTTGTAAGTTTTGATTTGAATGTAGATTTGATGCGAGAGGGTGCAAAATATTTGATCGGCGAACATGATTTTGTTGGTTTTTGCTCTGTAAAAACAAATGCAAAAACTACGGTTCGTACAATTTCAGATATAGAAGTTCTGCAAAATGGTGAAGATATTACCATTCGCGTGACGGGGAATGGATTCTTGTACAATATGGTAAGAATCATCGCGGGTGTCTTAATACGAGTAGGACGTGGATATTATCCACCGGAAAAAGTACTTGCTCTTCTTGAAAACGGGGAAAGAACCGGTGAGGCTGTGACGGCACCGCCTCAGGGGCTTTGTTTGATGGAAATTCGATATGAAAAATAAAATATATTTGTGCTTGACAAATGTTATTTGGATGGACTACTATAATCAATAACTGAAAAGATAAAAGCGAAGAAGAGAACAAGTAGTATTTGAGAAGACTCAAACAGAAAGTAACCGGGTGATGAGAGGTGCAAGCAGACTCAAGTAGGAATACATCTCGGAGCTGCACACCGAACGCGCGGGCGCAAGTAGGCTGTGACGGAGTGGCAGACGTTAACTTGCCAGACAATGAAAGTTGTTAATGAGGCTGTCAGCGCAAGTTGGCGGCGAATTAAGGTGGTAACACGAGAATTATGACCTCGTCCTTTGTATAAGGACGGGGTCTTTTTGCGTAGTGAAAGCAAATTTATCAGAAAGCAGGAGGAAAAAAATGGGTATTTATGAAGAACTTCAGGCGCGTGGCCTGATTGCGCAGGTAACAGACGAACCATTGATTCGTGAATTAGTAAATAATGGAAAGGCAACATTTTACATTGGCTTTGACCCAACAGCGGACAGCCTTCATGTTGGACACTTTATGGCACTTTGTTTGATGAAACGTCTTCAGGAAGCAGGAAATAAACCAATCGCGTTGATCGGTGGTGGTACAGCCATGATCGGAGATCCATCGGGAAGAACGGATATGCGTCAGATGATGACACAAGAAACGATTCAGCACAACTGCGACTGCTTCAAAAAGCAGATGAGCCGTTTTATCGATTTCTCAGATGGAAAAGCGCTTATGGTAAATAATGCAGACTGGTTATTAGATCTTAATTATGTAGATGTACTTCGTGAAGTCGGAGCACATTTCAGTGTAAACCGTATGCTTACTGCAGAATGTTACAAGCAGAGAATGGAAAAAGGACTTAGTTTCCTTGAATTCAATTACATGATCATGCAGAGTTACGATTTCTATATGCTATTCCAGAAATATGGATGTAACCTTCAGTTTGGTGGAGACGATCAGTGGAGCAATATGCTTGGTGGAACAGAGCTGATTCGTCGTAAACTCGGCAAAGATGCAAGCGCAATGACAATCACCCTTCTTCTTAATTCAGAAGGAAAGAAAATGGGAAAAACTCAGTCTGGTGCAGTTTGGCTTGACCCAGAAAAGACATCTCCATTCGAATTCTACCAGTACTGGAGAAATGTGGCTGATGCAGATGTATTAAAATGCTTGCGTATGCTTACATTCCTTCCACTGGAACAGATTGATGAGATGGATAAATGGGAAGGTGCTCAGCTTAACAAGGCAAAAGAAATTCTTGCATATGAACTTACAAAATTAGTACATGGAGAAGAAGAAGCAGAAAAATCGCAGGCAAGTGCAAAGGCACTTTTCAGTGCAGGAAATGCAGCAGATATGCCAACAGCAGAGCTTGCGGATGAAGATTTTACAGATGGAAAAATTGACATTCTGACACTCCTTGCTAAGAGTGGACTTGTTCCTTCAAAATCAGAAGCTCGCCGTGCTGTTCAGCAAGGTGGTGTAGCAGTAGAAGGCGAAAAAGTAGAGGATATTGCAGCAACTTTTGCAAAAGAAGACTTTGCAGGAGATGGAAAGGTTCTCAGAAGAGGAAAGAAGAATTTCAGAAAGATCGTTTTGAAATAGAGTGAAGTGACTCTGAGGAGGAAAGCTATGAGTTTCGTGGAAGTAAAACCAGAAGAACTGAAGGATAATCCATTTGACTTGATTGGAAAACAGTGGATGTTAATCAGTGCCGGAAATGAAGAAAAATGCAATACGATGACAGCAAGTTGGGGCGGTTTTGGCGTGATTTGGGGAGGACCAACAGCGACTGCTTATATTAGACAGACACGCTATACAAAGGAATTCGTGGATAATAATGAATACTTTACACTTTCTGTGTTTGATATGAATGATGAAAATCGTAAAGCATTGACGCTCTGTGGAAGGGTGTCAGGACGTGATACTGATAAAATAAAAGATGCAGGACTTACACCATACTATGTGGATGGAACGGTAGGATTTGAGGAAGCAAGAATGATTATTATTTGTAAGAAAGTTTTTGCACAGTATATGGGACCTGAAAATTTTGTCTGCAAGGAAATGGTAGAAAAGTGGTATGAAGATAATGATTTTCATACCATGTATTTGGGGCAGATTACAAAAGTCCTGGTAAAAGAGGATTAATTCATGTTGGAAGATATAAAGGTCATTCTTGCATCGGCATCGCCTAGAAGAACAGAGCTCCTCGCGCAGGCGGGCATTAAGCATCAGATTGTTGTGTCGAATTGCGAAGAAAATGCGACCACTCATGTTCCAGAAGAATATGTGATGGAACTTGCAGGAGTCAAGGCGGAAAATGTATTTCAGAAATACCATAGCGAGCAGTCTTTTGATGATTTTCTCGTCATAGGAGCGGATACAGTTGTAGCTGTTGAAGGAAAGATTCTTGGCAAACCGAAAAGCGATGAAGAAGCATATGAGATGCTTTCTATGCTTCAAGCAAATACACATCAGGTCTATACTGGAGTTGCAGTTTGTGCATGGGTGCATGGTGAACTGAAAAAGGCTGTCTTTTTTGAATGCAGTGATGTAGAAGTGTATTCGATGACAAAGGAAGAGATAGAAGCTTATATTGCGACTGGAGACTGCAGGGACAAAGCGGGCGCATACGGAATTCAAGGACAGTTTGCGGTACACATAAAAGGAATTCGTGGAGATTACAATAACATTGTAGGCTTGCCAATTGCCAGAGTGTATCAAGAATTAAAGAAAATATTCTAATATAGAAGTGTTGAAGTGCATCCCAGACAAAAGGGATGCACTTTTTTGTTTTGTGGTCGTCGTATTAGCTGCAATGGAGTAGAGGATGCGGTGAGTAGCTAGGAAAGAAGATATGTTATGCGAGGAACCCCTCGGGAGTGTGAAGGGTAGCTGAGGAGAAGAATTGTTGCGTGGGAAACCCCGGCGAGTCGTGGTGGGTAGCTAGGAAGGAAGAAATGCTATGTGAGGAACCCCTCGGGAGCTTGGCGG